>DASXHV010000129.1:0-87098 GCA_036488285.1 Jatrophihabitans sp.
GTAGACTGGGCGAACGTGACCACCGCTGCCGAGACCCCCGCCAGCGCAGAGTCCATATTCTCGCCGCGCTATCGGATCACGACACTCGGCATCATCATCCTGATGACCATCATCGCGTTCGAAGCGATGGCGGTGGCGACCGCGCTCCCGACCGCTGCTCGTAGCCTGCACGGACTGGCCGCGTACGGCTGGTGCTTCACCGGCTTCCTCGTCGCGAGCGTGGTGGGGATGGTCGCGTCCGGCATGTACTCAGACCTGCGCGGACCGAGGATTCCGCTGCTGGTCGGCCTGGTGCTGTTCGTGGCCGGCCTGATCTTGGGCGGCGTCGCCGCTCAGATGTGGATCCTGGTCGCGGCCCGCACCTTGCAGGGCCTGGCCGTCGGCCTGCTGATCACCGCGATGTACGTCGTGATGGGCGAGGTCTACACCGACGAGATTCGGCCCAGGATCTTCGCAGCGCTGGCCAGCGCGTGGATCGTCCCCGGCCTGATCGGTCCGGTGATCGCCGGTTGGATCACCGAGCAGCTGTCCTGGCGATGGGTGTTCGGGGGCCTCGCGCCCTTCGTCGCTCTTGGCGGGCTGATGCTGATCCCGTCGTTGCGCCAACTGCGTACCCACGTCGCGCACGGCGCGCTGGCTGACCCGCGACGGATCCTGTTCGCACTGCTCGCCGCGGCGGGCATCGCGGCAGTAGCCAACGTCGGGGAGCACCAGACGATGATCACGGTGCTCATCGCGATCGCCGGGCTGGTCGTGCTGATCATCGGGATGCGCCGCCTGCTTCCCGCGGGCACCGTGTCGTTCAGGACGGGTGTGCCGGCCGCGGTGGCCTTTCGCGGCGTGCTGGCCGGCACCTTCTTCGGCATGGAGGCGGTGGTGCCGCTGACCCTCACCGTGCAACACGGCTACTCGGCGACCATGTCCGGCATGCCGCTCATGCTGACGGCGATCACGTGGGCCGCGGGTTCGACGGTGCAGGGTCGGGCGAAGAACCCGAACCGGGTGCTGATGGTCGGGGGAGGCCTGGTGTTGATAGCCATCGCCGGTCTGGGTATGGCACTGGTTGCGCTGCAGACGGTGCCCGGCTGGGGCGCGTTCATCGCGTGGCCGATCGCCGGACTGGGCGCGGGCTTCGCGCTGACGTCCTCGAGTGTCGTCCTGCTGGAATTCACCAACGACGCCGACCGCGGCTCGGACTCGTCTTCGTTGCAGCTGGCCGATTCCTCTGCCAGCGCGCTGTGCACCGGATTCGGCGGCGCATTGGTGGCCGCTGCAGCGCACGGCCGGATCAGCTATGGCGTCGGGCTGTGCATCGTGTACCTGGTGATGTCGGCGATCGGGGTGGCAGTCATCGGCCGCGCGCCGCGGCTACGCGCTACGCCGCGCGGTGCCACCGGACCCGGCCGAGATCGTGGCGCCGATCGGGCCATCGACCCCTCACAGGTCGGTCCCAGTCTGTCCGCGCCGTAAACTCGATGACGATGCATTACCTCGACCACGCCGCCACCACTCCGATGCTGGAGGAGGTCATCGCTGCCATGTCGGCCGCGATGGCCGAAGTCGGCAACCCGTCGTCGCTGCACACCTCCGGACGGCGTGCCCGGCGCATCGTCGAGGAGTCCCGTGAGCGGCTGGCAGCGGCCCTGGACGCCAGGCCTTCGGAGATCATCTTCACCAGCGGCGGCACGGAGTCCGACAACCTGGCGGTGAAGGGCATTTACCTGGCCCGGCGTGCCGAGTCATCGGCCCGTCGCCGGATCCTGATCAGCGCGGTGGAGCACCACGCGGTCCTGGATGCCGCGCAATGGCTGGCCGACCACGAAGGCGCCGAGCTCGAACTGCTCCCGGTGGACGAACTGGGCGCCGTCGACCCGCAAACCTTGAAGAGCAGCATTGCTCGCGATCCGGACAGTGTCGCCCTGGTCAGCGTGATGTGGGCGAACAACGAGGTCGGAACCGTCCAGCCGATTGCCGAACTGGTACTCATCGCGCACGAGTTCGGAGTGCCGATGCACAGCGATGCGGTGCAGGCGGTTGGCTTGCTGCCGGTCTCGTTCGCCGAATCCGACCTCGATGCCATGACGATGACGGCGCACAAACTCGGCGGTCCGTACGGTGCGGGCGCGCTGCTGCTGAAGCGGACGGTGGGCTGCGTTCCGTTGCTGCATGGCGGTGGTCAGGAACGCGACGTCCGTTCGGGCACCCTTGACACCCCGGGTGCAGTGGGTCTGGCGCTGGCCGCAGAACTTGCGACTGCCGATCGCGCCGACCGCGCGACGAAGCTCACCGAGCTGCGCGACCGGCTGGTTTCCGGGGTGCTCGCCGAGGTGCCGGACGCGGTCTTCAACGGGGACCCGGCAAACCGGCTGCCCGGCAACGCCCACTTGTCCTTCCCAGGGTGTGAAGGGGATTCGCTGCTGATGCTGCTAGACGCACGAGGGATCGAATGCTCGACCGGATCGGCCTGTTCCGCAGGTGTCGCGCAGCCCTCGCACGTGCTGCTCGCGATGGGTGCCGACGAGTCCCGAGCCCGCGGCTCGTTGCGGTTCTCTCTGGGGCATAACTCGACCTCGGCTGACGTCGAAGCGGTGATCTCAGCGATCGGGCAGGTGGCAGAGCGGGCCCGCCGGGCCGGCATGGCAGCGGGACCGGCCGCCAAGGAAAACGCCACCAGTACCACCACGATGGCAGGACGGCTCTAGATGAAGGTACTGGCCGCGATGAGCGGCGGCGTGGACAGCGCGGTGGCAGCGGCGCGTGCGGTGGACGCAGGGTGGGACGTCACCGGCGTGCACCTGGCGCTCTCACGTAACCCGGCAACGTTGCGCTCCGGCGCGCGCGGCTGCTGCTCGGTCGAGGATTCCCACGATGCCCGCCGGGCTGCCGACCTGCTCGGAATCCCCTTTTACGTGTGGGATTTCGCCGAGCGATTCAAGGCGGATGTGATCGACGACTTCGTGGCGGAGTACGAGGCCGGACACACCCCGAACCCGTGCCTGCGGTGCAACGAGAAGATCAAGTTCTCCGCCCTGCTGGACCGCGCGTTGGCGCTCGATTTCGACGCTGTGGTGACCGGACATCACGCCAAGTTGGTCGACGGAGTGCTCAGTCGATCCGTCGACCAAGCCAAGGATCAGTCCTATGTACTGGCGGTCCTGCGGCCGGACCAGCTGGCGCATGCGCTGTTCCCGCTGGGTGATTCCACCAAGAACCGGGTACGGGCCGAGGCGGCCGAACGGGGCCTGTCGGTGGCCGACAAACCCGACTCGCATGACATCTGTTTCATCGCCGACGGCGATACCAAGGGGTTCCTGGCCAAGCAGCTGGGTGAACGCCCGGGAGACATCGTCGACGCATCCGGGGCGGTGCTCGGCGCGCATGACGGCGCGTTCGCCTTCACCGTCGGGCAGCGCAAGGGCTTGAACATCACCACTGCCACGCCGTCGGGCGAACCGCGCTACGTGCTTTCAATTCAGCCGAAGTCCAATACCGTCGTGGTGGGTAGCTCCCGAGAGCTCGAGGTAGATCAGATTCGCTGCGTACGTCCGGTCTGGATTTCGGGTCAGCCCGACGATGATTTCGAGTGTCTCGTACAGATGCGAGCCCATGGCATGGTCACCCCGGCGAGGATCACCGTTGGTGCAGCGGGGGAATTGCTGGCGCGGCTGCACAGCACCCAGCGCGGTGTCGCGGCCGGCCAGGCACTGGTCATGTACGACGGAGACCGGGTGATCGGCTCGGCGACCATCACTGCGGCCGAGCGACAGCCGGTAGCCGCAGAAACGTCCGCGTGAACCCAACCCCGCCGCGGCCCTGGCCGCCCGGTGCTGCGACCGGACTCGGATCACTGCCCGGCACCGATCCGGCCGAGGCCGTCCAGCTCGTACTCGGTGAGGTTGCCGATTTGCCATACCTGCCGGAACTGCCGGCCCGCGGCCTGGGCGCGGACATGGTGGGGCGCACGGCCAGCCTTCTGGTGGATCTGGCCACCGAATGGCAGCCGCATGGTTGGACCGTTGCCAGTCGGGCCGGACGTGATCTGCGACAGGCCAGGGACTTTCTGACCAGAGACCTGGACGCGATCACCGAACAGGGCCAGGGCATCGAGGTGTTCAAGGTGCAGATCTGTGGTCCCCTGACCCTGGGTGCCTCGATCGAATTGCCCAATCTGCACAAGGTGTTGACCGATCACGGTGCGTTCGCAGATCTGGCAGCCTCGCTGGCCGAGGGCGCCCGGCTGCACGTCGATGAACTGCGTCGGCGGCTGCCGGGAACCAGGATCGTGCTGCAAGTCGACGAGCCGAGCATGCCCGCGGTGCTCACCGGCAGAGTGCCGACACCGTCCGGCTATGGGACGGTGCGATCGTTGGACCGCACAGTTGCTGTCGCTACGCTGGAGTCCGTACTTGCGGCTGCCGATGACGGATATCGCGTGGTGCACTGTTGCGCACCCGAGGTCGATCTCACAGTGCTCGGCGATGCCGGCGCGAACGCGGTGGCGATCGACGCGGCGCTGGTCACCAGCGCCGAACTCGACTCGATCGGTGAACTCATCGAGTCAGGAACGTCGATCTGGTTAGGGGTCGCACCGGCCACCGACACCGCGATCTCGCTGGATTCGTTGCGTGGGCAGCTCGATCGGTTCTGGCAGCATCTCGGCTTCAACCGCGATTCCCTTGCTCTGACGGTGGTTCCGACCCCGGCGTGCGGGATGGCCGGGGCCAGCCCCGACTACGCCCGCCGGGTGATGTCTTTGCTGCGCGACGTCGGCCAGTCGCTACAGAGCTGACCCGAGGCGCAGCCCGGCGACGTCTGCGCGGGCCGTCCCGTCAGCGTCGACCTCGACGGTGAAGGCTTCCGAACCGGCTCGCAAGCCGACCACGGTGACGGCACCGATCGACGAATAGGCAACTGGCGTAAGGGTGAACTCGCCTGCCGGCACATCGACCTCGATCCCGAGCAGGGCAGTGACGATCGCTGCGACTGCGGCAGCCGACCAGGCCTGCGGGCGACACGAGGCCGGATACGGAGCCGGCCACGGCAGGTGGCCCCGGTCGTCGCCGCTGAACAACTCGGGCAGCCGGAAGTCGAACACCACACTCGCGGCGAGCAGGCCTTCGATGAGCTCAACAGCCTGCTCCGCATGACCGGATGCGGCCAGGCCGTGAATCGCGATCGCTGTGTCGTGCGGCCAGACGGACCCGCAGTGGTAGCTCAAGGGCGAGAAACCGCCGGCATCGGTGGACATGGTGCGCAACCCGAAGCCGCTGCTGAGCCGTTGGTCGCCCAGTCGTTGGGCAACGGCATCGGCCTCCTCGGCGTTGAGGATTCCGGTGGCCAGCAGGTGCCCGATGTTGCTGGTGAGGGAATCGACCTGCCGCTTGGCACCGTCCAACGCCAACGCGGGATAGCGGCCCAGCGGATGTTCGACCCAGAATGCCTCGCGGAACCGAGCAGCCAGGTTCGCGGCCCAAGCACGCCAGCCGTCCGCACCGGGCAGGCCGAACTCGTCAAGCAGGTCCGCGCCGTGCATCGCCGCTTCGTAGCCGTAGCCCTGAACCTCGCACAACGCCACCGGGCCCTCGGCAATCCGGCCATCGAGAAAGCGCACCGAGTCACCCGAATCCTTCCAACCCTGGTTGGTCAATCCATGCCCGGAGCTGTCCAGGTACTCGAGAAAGCCGTCTCTGTCGGCGTCTGCGTAGTCGCGCAGCCATCCGAGCGCGGCCTGCAATGCCGGCAACAGGTCGCGCACCTGCTCGTTCGGCATTCCCCATTTCCACGCGTCGTGCAGCAGGCAGATCCACAGCGGAGTCGCATCGATGGTGCCGTAATACAGCGGCGGTAACTGGATCGTGGTGCCGGTGCCGTGCACGCCCTCGTGCACCGCCGATGCGTGGCGCAACTCGTGCGGAATCTTGCCCGGCTGCTCCGCGCTGTCGACATCGACCTTGCTGCCCTGCAGAGCCGCGAGCGTACGAAGAGTGCCGGCGGCCAGCTCGGTGCCGAAGGGCAGCATCAGCCGGGCGGCCCAGATGCTGTCACGACCGAAGAGGGTGAAGTACCACGGTGAGCCGGCGGCCAGGAATTCGTCGTCAGGACGGTTCCGCAGTGCCATCAGCAGCGATCCCAGATCGATCAGGGACTGATGAACGAGAGGGGCGAGCCGACGATCATCCGACCGAACCGACACCTCGTCCCAATGCGTGCCCGCACGGCCGATGACCGGGGCGTGCTCGGCGACGGCCGACAACGACCACTCCACGTTCAACCGCTCGCCGGGATCCAGCGAAAGAGGCCAGCACAGGCTGAGCGCAGTCGGGCTGTCCTGCAGGGCGCCGCCCAACTGCGCACCGCTGGCGGACAGTTCGACTCGGACGTCATCGTTGCTCCATCGCACCGTGACTCCGGACTCGTCCTGGGTCGCCGTCAACGGCACCGCAGTAGTCGGCCGTCCGGCCTTGATCTGCTGGACCGGGGCGAGATCGGCGCTGATGTCCACGCGCAACTCAGTGGACACCGGCCCCGTTGCGCGTGAGTCGACCTGTAGTTGCTCGCAGACCATGCCAGCCTCGACAGTCCGGAAACGATCGATCCGCACGGTCGGATCCGGAAGATCATCGCCCAGCGTCCGGGCGATCGAGCTGAAGCAGGCTGAGTTTGCGGACAGCAGGCCACCGGCGATCGATTCGGGTTCGGCGCCCTCGATGCGCACCACAGCTTTGGACAGAACTCGAATGTCGGAGTGCAGGATGCCTTCCGCGCCACGTGCACGGATCTGACCATCCGCGCCGGACAGCACCACGGTCGGAGCCCGCAACGTGCTGACGAGCTTGTGCAGCCACGGCTGCTGGAAACGTTCGTGCGGCATTTCAAAGCCTTTCCACAATGTGGCCGCTCCGGGCTCAGTCACCCAGTCCGAGCTTGCCATCATCGCGACGACCGTAACGAGCGGGTTTTCGTCGGACTGTGCCGGTAACTTGACTGTGTGACCAACACCGACGGACCCGCTGCCTCGACAGCTCAAGGCTCAGCCTCGCCGGACAGCGCGCGCCATCGGCACGCCGAACTGTCCGAGCTGTTGTTGGACGCGTCCTACCGCTATTACATTCTCGACGCCCCGACGATCTCCGACGCGACGTACGACCAGTCACTGCGTGAGCTGTCGGCGTTGGAGGACGACTTTCCAGAGCTGCGCACCCCGGATTCGCCCACCCAACGGGTCGCCGGTGACTTCTCTTCGCTGTTCACCGCCGTAGACCACCTGGAACGAATGCTGTCGCTGGACAACGCATTCAGCGACGCCGAGCTGGCCTCCTGGGCACAGCGCGTTGAGAAAGAAGTCGGCGAGGACGTCCAGTATTTGTGCGAACTCAAGGTGGACGGCCTGGCCATCAACCTGGTCTATGAGAAGGGCCGGCTCACCCGCGGCGCCACCCGGGGCGACGGACGTACTGGCGAGGACGTCACCGGCAACGTCCGCACCATCCAGACAATCCCTGATCGGCTGTCCGGAAAGGACATTCCTGATGTCATCGAAGTACGTGGTGAGGTTTATTTCCCGCTGGAGCGCTTCGCCGAACTGAACGCACAACTGGTCGAGGCAGGCAGGGCTCCGTACGCCAATCCGCGCAACACCGCGTCGGGATCGTTGCGCCAGAAGGACCCCAGGGTCACTGCATCGCGTGGGCTACGGATGGTGGTCCACGGTGTCGGGCATATCGAAGGCGGCCCGTCGGTTCGCGCCCAGTCGCAGTGGTACGAGCTCTTGCACGGCTGGGGCCTGCCGACGTCCGATCGGGCCAAGGTGCTGACGTCGATGGACGAGGTCGCAGAGTTCATCGCCTACTACGGCGAGCATCGTCATGACGTCGAGCACGAGATCGACGGAGTGGTCGTGAAGGTCGATTCCCTTGCCCGGCAACGGCAACTCGGATCGACCAGCCGGGCACCGCGATGGGCGATCGCGTTCAAGTATCCGCCTGAGGAGGTCAACACGAAGCTGCTCGACATCCGGGTCAACGTCGGCCGAACCGGACGGGTTACTCCCTTCGGCGTGATGGAGCCCGTGGTGGTCGCCGGTTCGACGGTCGAGATGGCCACCCTGCACAACGCCAGCGAGGTCAAGCGCAAGGGCGTTCTGATCGGCGACACCATCGTGCTGCGCAAGGCCGGCGATGTGATCCCCGAAATCCTCGGTCCGGTAGTGGACCTGCGGGACGGCTCCGAGCGCGAGTTCGTGATGCCGACTCGCTGTCCGGCCTGCAACACCGAGCTCAAGCCGCAGAAAGAAGGCGACGCCGACATCAGGTGTCCGAATCAACGCTCCTGCCCGGCACAGCTGCGTGAGCGTCTGTTCCACGTTGCCGGACGGGGCGCCTTCGACATCGAGGTGCTCGGCTACGAGGCCGCGGTTGCGCTGTTGAACGCAGGCTTGGTGACCGACGAGGGTGACCTGTTCGCTCTCACCGCGGAGGACCTCTCGAGCTGCTCGTTCTTCACCCGCAAGGACGGCGAGCTTGCCGCCAATGCGATCAAGTTGCTCGACAACCTCGAGGCAGCCAAGACTCGGCCACTGTGGAGAGTGCTCGTTGCGCTGTCGATCAGGCACGTCGGACCGACCGCGGCGCAGGAGCTTGCCAGGCAGTTCGGGTCGATCGACGCCATCGCCGCTGCGACGGCCGAGGAGTTGGCGGCCGCGGACGGGGTCGGCATGACCATTGCGGACTCGGTAGTGGACTGGTTCGGAGTGGACTGGCACCGCGAGATCGTCGAGAAATGGCGGGCGGCAGGCGTCGTCATGGCCCAGGAGCGCGCCGCGGACGCCGGCCCGCAGCCGCTGGCAGGTCTGTCGATCGTGGTGACCGGATCGTTGGAGAAGTTCAGCCGGGAATCGGCGGCCCTCGCGATCACCGACCTCGGGGGCAAGTCCGCCAGTTCAGTCTCGAAGAAGACTGCATTCGTGGTTGTCGGCGATACCCCGGGGACGAAGTACACCAAGGCAGTCGAGGCAAAGGTGCCCATTCTCGACGAGGCGGGTTTCGAGCTCTTGCTGGCCGAAGGCCCCGACGCAGCACAGAAGGTGGCTCGGACCGGCGAGCAGTGAACTCGCGGCTCGGCTCGGCTCGGCTCGGGCCATGGGCGGACGAACAGTCTCAGAACGGCGCTGGGTCAGAACGGCGCTGGGTCAGAACGGCGCTCACCTGGGCGTAGCACCGATGCCGCAATGGACGCCAGGTGCGAGATGCGGATGATTTCGCTGGCGAGCCAGCGCAGCGCGGGGCGGCCGCACAGGATGGCATCGGCGCCGAGTGGAACCACGGCGAGCTCAGTTCCGATCCTGGCCCATTCCTCCGGCGCCCATTCACCGTCGGCGTCCAGCGGTCGAGCCGGTGTGGCCGGCCACCACGGGGTGCTGAGCGTGTCGATTTCCGGTGCGGCCGCGCTGCGGGCGATGACGATGGACGGTTCCCCGTCGATCTCGGGGGCCTGCAGCACCAGCGCCCAGCCGGAACGGAACAATCGAACCACTCCGTCGGCGAGGATGGCCGGCGCGTTTTCCCGGTCAACGGCGAGCTTCTCGAGCAGTTCCAGCTCGCGGAACGGATCGATCACCCCGGCGTAGGGCCGGATCGACTCCACCCGGGCGCCCTCGACACTGGCCGCGGCCGAGACCAGCGAATCGGCCAGCCTGTCCGGCGGCAGCTCGACCACCAGATCATCGGTGGCGTGCCCGGCTGAACGTTCCACGATGTCCACGCTGAGGATGTCGGCATCGACGGTGCCCAGGGCAGATGCAAGTGCCCCGAGCGCACCGGGGCGATCGGGTAGGACCACTCGGATCAGGTATGCCACCCGGGCATTGTCGCAACCGGGTGTGTCCGGCCTGTTACTGCGGTAGCTCCGGCCTGGCCGCCGCGGCGGTAGCACTAGACTCAGGCGCCGTGTCTGATGAACGCCCCACCCTCACCCGCGACGAGGTCGCGCACCTGGCTCGATTGGCCCGTCTGGCGGTCACGGACGCCGAGCTCGATCTTTTCGCCGGTCAGCTGGATGTGATCCTTTCCGCAGTTGCCCGGATCGGTGATGTGGCAGCCGCCGACATCCCGCCGACCTCGCACGCGGTGCCGCTGGAGAACGTGCTGCGAGCCGACGTGGTCGGCCCTTCCCTGCCCCGTGAGGACGTGCTGGCGGGCGCGCCGTCCGTCGAGGACAACCGGTTCCGGGTCCCTCGCATCCTGGGCGAGGAGGAGTAATGACGCAGCTGCATCAGCTGACCGCAGCGGCAACGGCGGCCGCGATCTCGTCCGGTGAGGTCTCAGCCGTCGAGGTCGCGCAGCTGCACCTGGATCGGATCGCCGCGACCGATGGCGACATCAAGGCATTCCTGCACGTCGACCCTGACGGCGCACTCGCGGCCGCCAAGACCGTCGATGAACGCAAGGCCGCCGGCGAGGAGCTGGGACCGCTGGCCGGCGTGCCGCTGGCGATGAAGGACGTCGTGGTCACCAAGGGCCTGCCCACCACAGCGGGCTCGAAGATCCTCGAGGGCTGGATACCCCCGTTTGAAGCCACCATCACCCGCCGGGTCCTCGACGCCGGGATCGTCATGTTGGGCAAGACGAACATGGACGAGTTCGCGATGGGATCCTCGACGGAGAACTCCGCATACGGCCCGACTCACAATCCGTGGGATCTCACCCGGGTCCCCGGTGGGTCCTCGGGTGGGTCCTCCGCGGCCGTCGCTGCGTATCAGGCGCCGCTGTCCATCGGCACCGACACCGGCGGATCGATCCGTCAACCGGCAGCGGTGACCGGCATCGTCGGGCACAAGCCGACCTACGGTGCGGTCAGCAGGTACGGATTGATCGCGTTCTCGTCCTCCCTGGATCAGGCCGGCCCGTTCGGGCGCACTGTCGAGGACACGGCACTGCTGCATCGGGTGCTGGCCGGTCACGATCCGCTGGATTCGACCTCGATCCCGCAACCGGCAACGGACGTCGTGACGGCTGCTCGCGAAGGCGCCCGTGGCGATCTGAAAGGTGTGAAGGTCGGCGTCGTCACCGAGCTGACCGGTTCCGGTGGCGGCTACCAGGACGGCGTCATCGCTTCCTTTCAGTCCGGCGTGGAGATCCTGCGCGGGCTCGGCGCCGAAATCGTCGAGGTCAGCTGCCCGAACTTCGACTACGCACTGGCTGCCTACTACCTCATCGCACCGAGTGAATGTTCCTCGAACCTGGCCCGATTCGACGGGGTCCGGTACGGACTCCGGGTCGGTGACGACGGCAACAACTCACTCGAGGAGGTCATGTCGCTGACCCGTGAGGCCGGCTTCGGAGCGGAGGTGAAACGCCGCATCATGATCGGAACGTACGCGTTGTCCTCGGGCTATTACGACGCTTACTACGGGCAGGCGCAGAAGGTGCGGACGTTGATCGCGCGTGACTTTGCTGCCGCGTTCGACGCAGCCGACGTTCTGGTGTCACCGACCTCTCCGTTCGTGGCTTTCGGTATCGGGGAGCGGATGGCCGATCCGATGGCGATGTACGTCAACGACCTCTGCACGCTGCCGGCTTCGCTGGCTGGTACCCCGGCCATTTCGGTGCCGTGCGGGCTGTCCACCGAGACCGGACCGGCCCTGCCGGTGGGGCTGCAGATCATGGCGCCCGCGATGGCCGACGATCGCTGTTACCGGGTCGGTGCGGCGTTCGAGGCGGCCTACAACGCAGCCAACGGTCCTGTCTTGTCGAACATCCCCACGTTGGGAGCCGACAAGTGAGCATCAGTTACGACGACGTCGTCGCGCGTTACGAGCCGGTGATCGGCTTGGAGACCCATGTCGAACTCGGCACCGCCTCGAAGATGTTCTGCTCGTGCTCGACGGAGTTCGGCGCCGAACCCAACACTCACACCTGCCCGGTGTGCTTGGGGATGCCCGGTGCCCTGCCGGTCGCCAATGCGACCGCGGTCGAGTTCACGATCATGATCGGGCTGGCGTTGAACTGCTCGATTGCGCAGTGGTGCCGGTTCGCGCGCAAGAACTACTTCTACCCGGACATGCCGAAGAACTTCCAGATCTCGCAATACGACGAGCCGCTGTGCGGCGAGGGATACCTCGATGTCGACGTCGAGGGCAAGACGTACCGGGTCGGTATTGAGCGAGTACATATGGAAGAGGACACCGGAAAGAACACCCACGTCGGCGGCGCCACCGGGCGAATCCACGGCGCGGAGTACTCGCTGGTGGACTTCAACCGGGCCGGCATCCCGCTCGTGGAGATCGTGACCAAGCCGGTCGAGGGCACCGGCGTGCTGGCCCCGGAGGTCGCGAAGGCATACGTGACCGAACTGCGCGACATCCTGCGCACGTTAGGTGTCTCGGATGTGCGGATGGAACAGGGCAGTCTGCGCTGCGATGTCAACACCTCGCTGATGCCGGTCGGTGCCACCGAGTGGGGCACGCGTAGCGAGACCAAGAACGTCAACTCGCTACGCAGTGTCGAACGTGCGGTCCGGTCGGAGATGATCCGGCAGGCCGCAATCCTCGACAGCGGCGGCAAGGTCAAGCAGGAGACCCGCCACTTCCAGGAGACGACCGGGGATACCCGCTCCGGACGAAGCAAGGAAGAGGCCACCGACTACCGGTACTTCCCCGAGCCGGACCTGGTTCCCATCGCGCCCGCGCTGGACTGGGTCGCCGAGCTCAGGGCGTCGCTGCCGGAGCTGCCGGCTGCGCGTCGGATTCGCCTGCAGTCCGAACTGGGGCTGAGCACCGAGGATCTGCAGAAGATGACCAATGCCGGAGTGGTCGACGCGGTGAGTGACACGGTGGCCGCGGGCGCGCTGATTGGTGAGGCACGCAACTGGTGGACGGGCTATCTGGCCGAGCAGGCCAACGCGCGCGGCGTCGACACTTCGTCGCTGCCGATTACGCCCGCGCAGGTGGCCCGGGTGATCGAGTTGGTGGCCTCGGGTGCGTTGAGCACGGCGCTTGCCCGGCAGGTCGTTGACGGGGTACTGGAAACGGGCGAGGACGTCGATGCGGTGATTGCCTCGCGCGGTCTGGCTGTCGTGTCCGACACTTCGGCGCTGACCGAGGCCGCAGACGCAGCGATCGCGGGCAACCCCGAGGTGGCTGACAAGGTGCGCGCCGGCAAGCTGCCCGCAGTTGGCGCGTTGGTCGGCTCGGTGATGAAGGCCACCCGTGGTCAGGCCGACGCGGCCGCCGTCCGGACGATCCTGCTCGAGCGCCTGGGCGTATCGGAGTAAGCGCTTTCGAGGGTCTGAACCGGCGCCGCGGAGTTGGAGGAATCCAGCTACCAATGGGACCAAACAGCTCGCAAACCGCAGACATGTGCCGATCAGGATCTATGCACCACCCAGCCCAGACCCGTGCAGCCGGCGGGCGTGATCGGCATCGACCGGAGAGAATACGTTCATGGGGACAGCTCGCTATGCCGCTTACCTGCGCGCATACGACCTGTTCGAAGCGGTCCAGGGAGAAGATCACGATCGGGCCGCGGCCGAACTCCGGATTGCCAGCGCGGCCGCCGACGAGCAGGACTGGCCAGAGGTCAGCTTCGTACTGGCCGGCGCCGACGCTGTACACCGGCTGGCTCGTCCGGCCGAACCGGAGCTGACCAAGCAGGTCATCGAATCGCTGGTCTGGCGTGCTGAGGGCCTTCGGCAACCGGCGTTCCTGGCGATCGCGCTTGGACTGCGAGCGGTAGTTTTCTCCGCGGCCGGCAACACCGCGGGCCTGCTTGCCGACGCGGCCCGCGCCGTCGCGCTGCTGGACGAGGAATCAGCGAGCCCGCTCGACAGGTCGATGGCCTACCTGATCGCCGCCGCGGCGTACAACAGCCTGAGTCTGTGGGAGCTCGTCGATGAGCTGTACAGCCGCGCAATCGACCTCGGACCGAGCGAAGGAGAGGCGGCCAAGCACCTGGCGGCGGTGCTCGTGAACCGGGTGCTGATCCGCCTCGAATGGGCTTTGGCCTTGATTCAACAGGGCGAACTCGAACAGTCCGATGAGCTTCAGTGCGCTGCGATGCAGGCCGTTCCGCATGCATTGCGCGCCCAACTGCGGCCGTTGTGGCGGCGCGATGTCCTGACCTGCCAAGACATTCTGCGGCTTCTGCAGGCCGCGCCCGAGGCGGACGTGGAAGACGTCTTCGAGACGCTGGCAACTCATCGAAAGGAATTGATCGAGACCGGTGATGTCGAGGTGCTGCCAATGCTGGACGCGGTCGTCGCGCTGGTTCGGTGGCAGCGCGGCGAACTGGCAGCCGGTCTGGCTGCGGCCTCAGCATTGTCGCTCGCCTCGTCTTCGACGTCCGGAGCGCGGACGTTTCCGGCCTGGGTCCGTGCGCGGGTATTCGCCGAGAACGAGCCCAGTGCAGGCATCCAGGCGCAACAGGACTACTCCGAACTCGTGGCCAGGTTGCTGTGGCAGTCCCGGGACATGACGCTGGCCGCCGCGCGTGCCCAGATCGCGGTGGAGCGACGTCGCGCCGAACACGACCGGCTGGCCCGAGACGTGCATACCGACACCCTGACCGGCCTGCTGAATCGGCGCACCTTCGAGGCGTGGCTGCAACAGCAACCCGAACTGTCGAATGAGACGACCGCGCTACTGCTGGTGGACATCGACGAATTCAAGTCGATCAACGACAACTACGGGCATGACTGCGGCGACGAGGTGCTGCGCCGGATCGGCCAGTTGATCCGGTCGTTCACCAGATCCACTGATCTCGCAGTGCGGCAGGGCGGCGATGAATTCGCGCTCATCCTGCAAGGGCATGACTTGGTCGCTGCCACCGTGAGCGAACGAGCGAGGTGGCTCTGGGACGCCGTCGACAACGCGCCCTGGTCGGATCTGGCCGAAGGTCTCGGAGTGCGGGTCAGTATCGGCTTCGCGCTCGGGCAGCTGAAGAGTGCGACCGGATCGGGCGAGGCGATTCCGTGGGACGCGGGGCGGCTGTACCGGGCAGCCGATGAAGCGCTGTACCGCGCCAAACGGTCTCAGACGGGGATCAGCGAAGCGGGTTGACGCACTGATGCGATCCTCATGTCGCACCTAAGTAGCATCAAGTAGCACCACAGGCGGCCCTTCGAGGCTGCAGAGGTGTCTACCGTCGCCGCCGATGCTGTCCAGGATTCAGCGGACGCCTCGTCGCTGACGCTGCGACCGGCAATTGCAGGGTCCGCGACAGCTGCTCCAGCCAAGCCGCACGGTTCTGATCGGTTGCTCGGACTGGACCTGATGCGCGGTTATTTCGTGCTGGTGCTCGCGTCCATCCACCTGGACTACACCCCATCATTGCTGGGCTACATCGACGGCCGCGGCCGGTTATGGGTGTCTGAGGCCGAGGGGTTCTTCCTGATCTCGGGCCTGCTGGTCGCAATGATGCGCCGGCGGGATATGGAACGCGATGGGCTGGGCACAGCGACCCGACGGTCCTGGGCTCGCGCGCTGAAGCTGTATCTCCTCGCCGGGGGGCTGACGCTGCTGTACACCGCCCTTGGCCGTGCGGCCGGTGCGCTGGGCTGGAGCGGAGCCAAGCCGGGCCTGGACGACGGATCGTCCTGGGGGCGGGTGCTCTACAACACGGCGACCCTGCATTACGTCTATGGCTGGACGGACTTCCTGACCTTCTATGCCCCGCTGTTCGTCGTCGCCCCGTTGCTCGTCTGGTTGATGTCGCATCGGATGACGTGGTTGGTGGTGCTGGTATCAGTCGGGCTGTACGCCTCGATGAGTTGGCGACCTCAGTTGTGGGGAGCGGCCGGCGCGTTCCTGCAATGGCAGGTCCATTTCGTCCTCGGCGCCGCGATCGGCTACCACCTGCCGGAGTTGCGGACCCGATTCGCGGCGCTGCGGACCCTTGCCCGGCGCTCGCTGGCGATCGCCGCGCTGATCGGTGCAAGCGCGCTGTACGCGGCCGGAATGATCACGCTCTGGATGCCGTCGGTGCGCCCAACCGGTGCCTGGTACGAGCTGCTGATCTTCGACAGCAGGCTGGGGCTGCTGCGTCCGGTCTTCGCACTGGTCATGTTTGCCGGCGGATGCGTTCTGCTCGCTGCGTTGCGGCGACCGATCATGGCCACCATCGGACCTGTCTTGACCCTGTTCGGGCGCAACTCGCTCTACGTCTACGTCGTGCAGAGTGCGCTGGTGTTCGCGGTGCCGTTCGTGACGGGCAGCCACGGGTTGCTGTTCGACACCGCGCTCGATCTCGCTCTGATCGCCCTGGTGTGGCTGTGCCTGCGGCGACGGTTCCTGTTCCGCGTGATCCCACGCTAGCGGCGATGAGTTTGCACTCGGTTCGGCGTTGTACCGGGTATTCACCCACACCGACAGGAGCGCACACATGTCCAACGGTGAGCAGATCTTCAAGGCCAACGGCGTCAATCTCTGTGTCGAGACTTTCGGCACCGCGGGGGATCCGACGATCCTGCTGATCCACGGCGCGTCCGCGTCGATGCTCTGGTGGGAGGCAGAGCTCTGTGAACGAATTGCCGCTGCCGGGCGGCACGTGATCCGTTTCGACAACCGGGACACCGGCAGGTCGGTGAGCTACCCACCTGGCCGGCCGGAGTATGCATTGCCCGACATGGCCGACGACGCGGTCGGAATTCTCGACACGCTCGGCATCGACGTCGCGCATTTCGTCGGGCGCTCGATGGCCGGCGGGATCGTCATAGCCGCAGCTCAGCAACACCCGGGTCGGGTGGCGTCGATGACGCTCGTCTCCACCACCGCCGCAGGCGAGGAGCTGCCGCCGATGTCGACCGAATTCCTGGACTATGTCGGTGCCGGCACTCCGGACCCCGAGGACCACCCGGCAGTTGTCGAGTACGTGGTGGGGTTGATGAGGGTGTACTCGGCCGGCTCGCCGTATTTCGACGAGGGCGGCATGCGAACGCTCGCTGAGCAGGACGTGGCGCGCACCGTCAACATCGCGGCCTGCCTGGTCAATCACTTCGTCATCGACACCGCAGGATCGAACCGTCAACCGCTCAGCGCGCTGGGGATCCCTACCCTTGTCGTGCACGGCGAGCGGGATCCGGTGTTCCCGTTGCCACACGGGAAGGCGCTGCAGCAGGCGATCCCCGGCGCCGAACTGCTCGTCCTGAGCCAGGCAGGTCACGAGCTACCACCGCAGCTGTGGGACGTGTTCGTCCCGGCTCTCACCAAACACACCAGCCGCCCAGTTACGCAACAGTCGCTGAGTTACGCAGCAGAGCGCGTAACTCAGGCAACGGCGCGTAACTCAGCCAACGGCGCGTAACTCAGGCACTGTCAGAGGTCGCTGGTAGACCCCAAGGCCATGGCCACCTGGAAGCAGATCGAGCAGGACGCACCTGAGTTCGCAGCCAAGGTCCGTGGCCGGTTCGAGGCAGGCACCAACAAGACGATGGCGACGCTGCGAGCCGACGGCGCACCACGGATCAGCGCGACGGAGCTGCAGTTCACCGACGGGGTGGTGACGCTGGGCATGATGGGCGGCTCGGTCAAACTCGCTGACGCCCGGCGTGACGCGCGGGTCGCGGTGCACAGCCCGACGTTGGAGCCGCCGCAGGACGACCCGAGTTCCTGGCCCGGTGAGGCAAAGCTGGCGGGCCGCTTCGTCGAGATCGATGCCCCGGCCGACAACAAGTTCGAGGGCGCAGGTTTCTTCGCCATCGACATCACAGAGGTGGTGCTTACCTGCGTCGGATCTCCCGCCGACCATCTGGTGATCGAATCCTGGCACCAGGGCGTCGGATACCAGCGCCTGCGCCGCGCCTGATCTGGCGGCCGCCGTCAACTCCGGCTGCTGCCGTCAGAGGACGGAGCTGCCACCACTGGCCGCGGAGGTGATCCGAATGACCCGGTCGTCCTCAGCAATCGGCTTGCCCTTGCCGTCCCGGTTGCTGGTCGTCAACCACAGCGCGCCGTCGCCGCCGGCGACCACGGTGCGAAGCCGTCCATATTTGCCTTGCAGGACAGGGTTGAACTGCCCCACCGCACCGCTGGCCGCAATCGATGCCGAGGTGATCGCCTTACCGGTCGTGGTGGCTACAACGATCCGACCGGAAAGCAGCGCGCAGCCCGCGCCGCCGGACGTCGCGCTGGGCAGCGTCGCAGTAGGTGCGCGTTGCGAGTAGTCCGTCCCGGCCTTGATGAACTGCACCTGGTCCGGCTTGGCGGCCGAGATGGCGAATCGCAGCCCACTTTGCGGATCGACACACAGGCCGGTCACGCTCAGCAGACCCGAGGCGTAGACGAGCGAGCCGGGAATGGGGTTGTCTGGCAACGGCTTGCCGATGTCGTTGCTGCGCAGGATCTTGCCGGCCAGGCTCGTGGCCGAGGTGGCCAGCCCAGGCTTGCCGGTATCGCCGGTGCCGGTCAACAGCGCGCCGGTCGCGTCGAACGCGATCCGTCCGGTGTTGCCGCTCGTGCCACGTGGGATGCCGGTGATCACCGGTGACGGCACGCCGCCGATGGCGAAGTGGACCACCCGATTGTCGGTCGCCGTCGTGAGGTACGCATAGATGAGCCCGTCCTGGTCGAAGGTCGGCGACAGGGCCAGATCCAGCAGGCCGCCGTCGCCGGATCCGTCTACGCCCGGCAGCGTCTGTACGAGGGCGGCTGGTTTGCCCGGCTGCGGCTGGACCCGCAGGATCCGTCCCGTTGTCCGCTCGCCGACGAGCGCGGTGCCGTCGGGCAACACGACGAGTCCGGTGGGCTGATTGAGCTTGGTGGCAACCACAGCCGGATCGGTGGCCGGCGTGCTCTGGCCTGGGCTCGGCGATGGGCTGTTCGGGTTGGCCGGATTCGAGGATCCGGGGTTGGTCGGTTGCGGTGCCGGAATGCCACGCCCCGGCAGGCTCGGCTGCGGTTCATTGTTGCCCTGGAAATCCGGCTGTGGGACCCACGTCGGCGCGGTGCTGCCGGACGCACCGGACGTGCATCCGGCCACGAGCGCCAGGCCGACCAACGCAGCGCCGAGCGCGATCGGCAGTCGAGGTCCTACGGGGCGCATCACCCCAGTCTGCCTGCTGGCGGCCGGTGACGCGGTGTCGGGCGCGCAGTCCACAGGATCAGGCCGCGACCGCAGGCCCCCGCAGCCGGCCGGATAGGTTGGTTCTCGTGATAGACCTGTGCCTGCCCTCCACAGCGATCAGTGATCGCGCTGCCGTCGCCGCGCCAGACCTCAAGGTGGCCGAGCGCTCCGTCGTCTGGGAGGGCAGCGAGCCTCCGGCGGAGCTGTCCGACATCCGGTTCTGGGTGCCGACGTTCCTGCACTCCGACCCGGCCGCTGCCTCTGCCGCAATCGCGGCGATGCCCGAGCTGCACGTGATTCAGACCCAGACCGCCGGGGTGGACGCGTTCATCTCGATCGTTCCGGCGGGCGTGACCCTCTGCGATGCCCGCGGCGTGCACGGGTCCTCGACGTCGGAATGGGCGTTGACGGCGATGCTGTCGGTGCTGCGGGAGTTCCCACGTTTCGAGATGGCGCGCGTCGACCGTAGATGGGACTACGCCATCACCGACGAGTTGGCCGGCAAGCGCGTGCTCATCATCGGAGCCGGCGACGTCGGGACCCAGCTTGGCCGCCGAGTCACTGCCTGCGACGCGGTGCCGACGTTGGTGGGCCGGACGGCGCGCGACGGTGTGCACGGCATGGCTGAGCTTCCGCAGCTGCTCGGCGAGGCCGACGTCGTCGTATTGATCGTGCCGAAGACCTCCGAGACCACCGGCATGGTCGACGCGCAGTTCCTGGCCCGGATGCGCGACGGTGCCCTGCTGGTCAACGCGGCGCGCGGTCCGGTGCTCCGCACCGACGATCTGCTGGCCGAATTGCAGTCCGGACGGCTCCGCGCCGCGCTGGATGTGACCGATCCCGAACCGTTGCCCTCTGATCATCCGCTGTGGAATGCGCCGAACCTGCTGTTGACCCCGCACGTTGCCGGTTCGGTGCTGGGCTTCGGTACGCGGGTCGTGTCGCTGATCGTCGAGCAGGTTCGCCGCTTCGATGCCGGCGAGCCGCTGCTCAACGTCGTGACGGGTGAGTACTGAGCATCGGCCCCGAGCCCGACACATCGTTGACGCCCGACACATCCTTAACGCCAGAGCCATCCTGACGCCAGAGCCATCCTGACGCCCGGCCGGCGATGCGGTGTTACTGCGGCTCGGCGGCGGGGTCCGGGATCCGTCCGGCGCTGGCGGCGATCAGCCGTTGCAATTTTGTGCTGCGCACGCAGGGCAGCCTGAGCTGGGTGTCATGCGTATCGACGGCGTAAACCGTCCCCGACGAGTCCAGCCGGAGGCCGCGCAGTTCGTCCCATCGCACGGTCTGCGAACCGAACAAAGCCCTGGCGGTGAGGCCGGTCTCGTCGACCAGGGTGGCGGTGCGGGCGATGTAGCAGGCACCCGCGATCGGGATCAGGTACACCACCGTCTGCCAGGGCGCGCGTACCGCCGCGGTCATGCACAGAGCCGCGAACACCACGATCAGGTACGCCGAACTGGGGTGCCGGATGAGGGTGGGGCGGACCGAGTCCATGCCGGTCAGCGTAGGCAACGCGCGAATGAGACCCGCCTCGCAGGTCGGGACGATGTGCAAGGTCGTAGGCTGATCGACCGTGACGACTGAACAGTCCAGCCCGGCCACCAGTACGGATCGCGCTGTCCCCGAAGGCAAGACGCAGCACCGCAAGCCGCACTCGCATGTGGTTACCGACGGCATCGGTCGCGCGGCGGCCCGCGGCATGCTCCGCGCGGTGGGCATGGGCGACGACGACTGGCGCAAGCCGCAGATCGGCGTGGCCTCGTCCTGGAACGAGATCACTCCGTGCAACCTGTCGTTGGATCGGCTTGCGAAGAAGGCCAAGGCCGGGGTTCGCGGCGCGGACGGCTTTCCGCTCGAGTTCGGCACCATCTCGGTGTCCGACGGCATTTCGATGGGCCACGACGGGATGCACTACTCGCTGGTGTCGCGTGAGGTCATCGCCGACTCGGTAGAGACGGTGTTCCGGGCCGAATGCCTTGACGGTGCGGTGCTGTTGGCCGGCTGCGACAAGTCGCTGCCGGGCATGCTGATGGCCGCCGCCCGGCTGGACGTCGCAGCCGTGTTCCTTTACGCCGGCTCGACGTTGCCGGGCAAGTTGCACGGCAATGACGTCACCATCATCGATGCCTTCGAGGGTGTCGGGGCGTGCCTGGCGGGCAAGATCACCCGGGACGAGCTGGACGAGATCGAGAGGGCGATCTGCCCTGGTGAGGGTGCCTGTGGCGGCATGTACACGGCCAACACCATGGCGTCCGCTGCTGAAGCGCTCGGCATGTCGCTCACCGGATCGGCTGCCCCGCCGGCGCCCGATTCTCGTCGTGACGCTTATGCCGAACGCTCTGGCGAGGCGGTCGTTCATCTGATCGATGCCGGCATCACCGCCCGGACGATTCTCACCAAGCAGGCCTTCGAGAACGCGATCACCGTGGTGATGGCGCTCGGCGGTTCCACCAATGCCGTGCTGCACCTGCTGGCGATCGCGAACGAGGCCGGTGTCGAGCTGACCCTGGCGGACTTCAACCGAATCGGCGACAAGGTTCCGCATCTGGCCGACATGAAACCGTTCGGCCGCTACGTGATGACCGACATCGATCGGGTCGGCGGCATCCCGGTGGTCATGAAGGCGCTCCTGGACGCCGGCCTGCTGCACGGCGACGCGCTGACCGTCAGCGGCAAGACGATCGCGCAGAACCTGGAGTGCATCGCGCCGCCAGCGCCGGACGGTTCGGTGATCCGGTCGATGAGCGCGCCCATCCACAAGACCGGTGGCCTGACGATTCTGCATGGGTCACTGGCTCCCGAGGGTGCCGTCGTGAAGACGGCAGGCTTCGATGCCGATGTCTTCGAGGGCACCGCCCGGGTCTTCGACCGGGAGCAGGCCGCGATGGATGCTGTCGCCGACGGATCGCTCAAGGCCGGCGACATCGTCGTGATCCGCTGGGAGGGCCCGAAGGGCGGACCGGGCATGCGCGAGATGCTGGCCATCACCGGCGCCATCAAGGGAGCCGGCCTCGGTAAGGACGTTCTCTTGTTGACCGACGGCCGATTCTCCGGCGGGACCACCGGCTTGTGCATCGGGCACGTCGCGCCAGAGGCCGCTGTCGGTGGACCGATCGCGTTGGTGGCCGACGGCGACCGGATCGTGGTGGACATCGCCAACCGCAGTCTCGAACTGCACGTCGAGGAGGACGAGCTGGAGCGTCGGCGTGCAGTCTGGCAGCCCTTGCCGCCGCGATTCAACACCGGCGTGCTGGGCAAGTACGCCAAGCTGGTGCAGTCGGCCGCGGTCGGCGCAGTCTGCTTCTAGCGCCGCGATCAGCGGGTCCCGAGATGATCGTCGTCGATCCGAAGTCACCGGTGCCGCCCTATGAACAGGTCCGCTCCCACTACGCGGCACTGATCGCGCGGGGCGAGTTGGTGGCCGGAGCGAAGCTGCCGACCGTACGGCAGCTCGCGGCCGATCTGGGGCTGGCCGTCAACACCGCCGCACGTGCCTATCGCGAACTCGAGGCCAGCGGCCTGATCGAGACCCGCGGCCGGGCGGGGACCGTCGTGTCTGCGCAGGGCAGTCGCGCGATCTCCGAAGCAGTCGAGGCGGCAAAGGCTTATGCGATCAAGGTTTCCGCGCTCGGAATCAGCTCGGACGAGGCGCTAGGAATCGTCCGCGCCGCGCTTGGTCGTTGACTGCAGCGGGCTGCCCAGGCCCCGCGATTCGTCAGGATTGTGCGAAGTCCTCGGTCAGCCACAACTTGCCGTGCGCGCTGTCCAGCACGACATCTATGCCGATCGAATTCGCTTGTCTGGAAAGGATGTTCTGCCGGTGACCGTCGTTGGGTGGCGTCTCGGCGAGCATGGCAGCTTCGATGCGCTGTGCACCGGCGGTGTTCAGGCGGGACGACCAGCCGATGTTCTCGGCGGCGAAGCTCCAGCGCACGCCCTGCGCGGATTGACGCGCACCGAGTTCAGCCTCGCCCGGTAATTGGTGGGACATGGTGTCGACCGCTGCCATCATCAGGTTGTGTTGGTGAGCGCTGCGCTGCAGGCCGGCGTTCCAACTCAGCGCAGGTAGCCCGGCTCGGGTACGAGACGCGTTGAGCGCTGCGAAGACCGCCTGGGCGATGCTGGTGTCGCTGGATGGGGGAGCAGCGGCCGGTGGCGGGGCAGCTGACCCGGCGTGACCCGGCGTGCTTGCCGGTGGATTCGGGTGCGACACCGCGCCGGTCGCAGCCAGTGTGGGAGCGGGGCTTGCAGGAGACGCCGTGATCGCCTTCGGCGGCCCAGGCGTAGTTACCGACGAACGGGGCTTGACCGGCACGGCCGAGGTACTGATCGAGCGCGGTGTCGGCGCCGACGTCGCGCTCAGAGTGGCCGGGCTCCTGGCCTGGACACCCACCGAGGTGGGCACCTTCGCCGCGTGCGGTGTGTCTTGCCCGGACATCACGGCAATGGTGCCGGCGGCGATAGCGCCGAGCAGCAATGCCGCGAACGCGATTGCGATGGCTAAGGATCTGGTCAGCACCGGACGATCCTGCCATGACTCTGTGTAAGGCTGCCGTTACCAACCGTGCGTCAGGTGCCCGGATGCATCGGGTGCATCGGGTGCTATCGGGTGAGTCGGTGCATCAGGTGCCTGGGTGCATCAGGTGCCCGGGTTTGTTCATCCGCCGGCGACGGACTGGATGATCTGAACCTCTTGACCTGGCTTCACCGAGGCCGCGACACCGCCGAGCTGACGTACGTCGTCGCCATCGACATAGACGTTGACGTATCTGCGCAGTGCCCGGGTTTCATCGCGCAGCCGCCTGTCGAACACCGGATGGTCGGTGGCGAGCGCGTCGAGCAGGTCGGCCAGGGTGGCCCCGGCCGCAACTGGCACCTCGATGATCCGTTGGCCGTCGATCTCAGCCATCAAGGTGCGCGGGACCAGCACCGTCACGGTCTGGCTCGCGGTGGCAGGCATTCGATCAGCCGCTGAGAGTCGCTGCGCGTATGCACAGCACGTCAGGCAGGTTGGTGGCGATCTGGACGAAGCTGGCGCCCTCGTCGCTGCTGGCGTACACCGTGCCGCCGCGAGTTCCGAAGTAGACCCCGGCGGGTTCGGCTGTATCCACCGCAGCGGCATCGCGCAACACTGCGTTGTACTCATGGTGTGGCAAGCCGTTGTCGAGCCTCGTCCAGGTATCGCCGGCGTCGTCGGTCCGATGCACCGCGAGTTGGCCGTCGGGCGGGATGCGCTCGCCGTCGGCCTTCATCGGAATCACCCACGCGGTCGCCGAGCGTCTTGGATGGGCCAGCATCACGAAGCCGAAATCGGACGGCAGCCCGTCGGCGATCGACTTCCAGGTATCGGCGTTGTCGTCGGAGCGGTACACGCCGTGGTGGTTCTGGGCGAACAAGCGCTCCGACTTGACCGGGTCCCGCGCGATCTTGTGGACGCATTGACCGAACTCCGGGTTCGGGTCGGGCATGAAATACGCGGTGATGCCGGTGTTGCGAGCTTGCCACGTCTGTCCTGCGTCGGTGCTCCGGTACACCCCGCCGGTGCTCATCGCGATGTGCAGGGTGTTCTCGTCAGGGCTGACCGCGATCGAATGGGCCGCCGCGCCGCCGTACCCGGCACCCCAGTCCTTGCGATGCGGGTGGTCCCACAGGCCTCGGTTCAACTCGAAGTGCTCGCCACCGTCTGTGGACTTCCACACCGAGATCGGTTCGCACCCTGCCCAGACGACACCGGGCCGATCGGCGGTGTCGGGTTGCAATTGCCAGACCCGTTCCAGAGCAGTGTCGGTGTCGGTGGGAAAGCGGATCGCCCCGTTGTCCGGTTCGACCCAGGTCTCGCCGAGGTCGTCGGAGTGGGCAACGGTCGGGCCCCAATGCTCTGAACGCACCCCGACCAGGATCCGGGGTAGGCCGCCATCCCCGCTGCCCGGTCTGGTGTCGATTCCGACGCTGGGCACCTCCCGCATCAGAAAATGGGGTCCGGTCAGCGACCAGGATGAGCGGTCCGGGCTGGTGGCGAGCCACAGGCCCTTGCGGGTGCCGATGGCCAGCAGGTGAGCGGCAGTGGTGTCGATGGGCATGGCCCCATCGCAGCACTGGGGTACGACAACCGCAATGGCAAACCGTCCCAGCGCTGATCCGACCGTTGATCCGACCGTTGATCATGAGTACTTCTGCCACACGTCAGCGGGGTAGAAGTACTCATGATCTTGGCTGAACCCGGGTGCGGACGTTGATCAAGGTGCGAAACCAGGATCTCATTGATTGAGACGATCATCCCGGACTGTTGAACGGCCAAATGGCGACGGTGTAATGTCTCGGCTGTGCAGCATCTCGTACTTATCGCGTAGCGCGTCGCCAGCGGCATTTGCAGCCGCAGACGACGCGCAAACCCTTCGTGCCTCAGCACGAGGGGTTTTTTGTTGCGATGACGAGAAGTTGCACGTCCGAGTAAGTCAGGTTCGAGCAAGTGCAGCAAGCCCACCGAGAAAGGCTCTGTCGAATGGCTGATCAGGCCGCTACGGGCTCCGCGACCGTTTCCGGCGCGCAGTCACTGGTCCGTTCACTCGAAGAGGTGGGCGCCGAGGTGGTATTCGGCATCCCGGGCGGAGCGATACTCCCGGCCTATGACCCGCTGTATGACTCCACGAGAGTCCGCCACATCCTGGTCCGCCACGAGCAGGGCGCAGGGCATGCGGCAGAGGGTTACGCGCAAGCAACCGGCCGAGTCGGAGTGTGCATGGCAACCTCCGGCCCGGGAGCCACCAACCTCGTCACGCCGATCGCTGATGCTTACATGGACTCGGTTCCGATCGTGGCCATAACCGGTCAGGTCGCGTTTCCTTCCATCGGCACCGATGCGTTCCAGGAAGCCGATATCTCGGGCATCACGTTGCCGATCACCAAGCACAACTTCTTGGTGCAGCATCCCGAGGAAATCCCGAAAACCATTGCCGAGGCGTTTCACCTTGCAGGCACGGGTCGCCCAGGCCCGGTGCTGGTCGACCTGCCGAAGGACGTGCTGCAAATGCAGACGACGTTCAGCTGGCCACCGACCATCGATCTGCCCGGCTACCGCCCTGTGCTCAAGCCGCACGGCAAGCAGATTCGCGAAGCCGCCAAGCTGATCGCGAGTGCGCACCGTCCGGTGCTGTATGTCGGTGGCGGGGTTCTCAAGGCGCACGCCACCGCCCAGTTGAAGCGGCTGGCCGAGCTGACCGGCATCCCGGTCGTGACGACCCTGATGGCGCGCGGTGCGTTCCCGGATTCGCATCGCCAGCACTTGGGTATGCCCGGCATGCACGGCACCGTGGCGGCCGTTACCGCGCTTCAGAAGGCGGATCTGCTGATCGCCCTGGGTACCCGCTTCGACGATCGGGTGACCGGTCGGCTGGACTCGTTCGCTCCACACGCCGCGGTGATCCATGCCGACATTGACCCAGCCGAGATCGGCAAGAACCGGGTCGCAGACGTTCCGATCGTCGGTGACGCCCGCGAGGTGATCAGCGAGTTGGTCCCGGCCCTGGAAGCCGAGTACGCGGCCGGCAATCGCTATGACCTCACCGGTTGGTGGCGGCAGGCCGACAGCTGGCGCGAGACCTATCCACTGGGCTACGAAGAGCCCACCGACGGGACGCTCGCGCCGCAATACGTGATCGAACGCCTCGGAGCCCTGTCCGGCCCGGAGACGATCTTCGCTGCCGGTGTCGGTCAGCATCAGATGTGGGCAGCGCAGTTCATCTCCTATGAGAACCCGTACACCTTCTTGAACTCCGGTGGCGCCGGGACCATGGGCTACTCGGTTCCGGCGGCGATGGGGGCAAAGGTCGGGATGCCCAACAGTCTGGTGTGGGCGATCGACGGCGACGGCTGCTTCCAGATGACCAACCAGGAGCTGGCAACCTGCGCCATCGAGGGAATCCCGATCAAGGTCGCCGTGATCAACAACGGCAATCTCGGCATGGTGCGGCAATGGCAGACGCTGTTCTACGACGAGCGGTATTCCCAGACCGACCTCGGCACCCACAAGCACCGGATCCCGGACTTCGTGAAGCTCGCCGACGCGTTGGGCTGTGTGGGATTGCGCTGTGAAACAAAGGCCGATGTCGATTCCACAATCGAGAAGGCAATGTCGGTCAACGACCAGCCGGTGGTCGTCGACTTCACGGTGGGCAAGGACGCGATGGTGTGGCCGATGGTCGCAGCCGGCACGTCCAACGACGACATCCTGGCCGCGCGCGGTATCCGTCCGGTCTATGAAGGCGACGCCTGAGATGAGTGCGGAGCTCACCAGGATCGGCCTGCTCGGCGGTATGAGCTGCGAGTCGACCGCCGTGTACTACCGGCTTCTGAACGAGTTGGTGCAGGAACGGGTTGGTGGGCATGCCAGCGCGCCCGTGATCGTGTGGTCGGTCGACTTCGCGGAGATCGAGCGCTATCAGCGGGACGGAGATTGGGCAGCGCAGGGCAGGCTGTTGGCCGATGCGGCGCTCAAGCTCGAACAGGCGGGCGCCGAGGCGATAGCGCTCGGCACGAACACGCTGCACCTGGTGGCCGAGCAGATCAGCGCACCGTTACATGTTCCCTTCGTGGATCTGATCGACGTCGCGGCCAAGGCCACCCAGGCCGCCGGGTACACCTCGGTCGGGCTGTTGGCCACCTCCTACACGATGGCCAGCGATCTGTATCCGAAACGTTTCGCGACGTACGGCATCGACGTCCAGGTGCCGGCCGAAGACGACCGCGAGACCGTGCATCGGATCATCTACGACGAGCTGGTGCACGGCGTGATTCGGGAAGAGTCCCGCGCCAGCTATCTCGCCGTCATCGATCGCCTTGTGGCTGCCGGCGTCGAGGCGATCGTGTTCGGCTGTACCGAGATCGGCCTGCTGGTATCGGCGTCCGATACGTCGGTGCCGCTGCTCGACACTGCCAGCCTGCATTGCCAGGCGCTGGCCGACATCATCGTGAACGGAGTCCGCGGATGAGCAAGGAGAGCACATGAGCATTCACACCTTGTCCGTGCTGGTCGAGAACAAGCCCGGTGTGCTCGCCCGGGTGTCCGGGCTGTTCTCCAGGCGCGGATTCAACATCGAATCGCTCGCCGTCGGCCCCACCGAGCATCCGGAGATCTCCCGGATCACGATCATGGTGTCGGTTGAGGGCAACGCTTTGGAGCAGGTGACCAAGCAGCTCAACAAGCTGATCAACGTCCTGAAGATTGTCGAGCTCGAGCCCGAAAACGCAGTGCAACGCGAGCTCTTGCTGGTCAAGGTCCGCGCCGACGAGACGACCCGCCGCGGAGTCGTGGAGACCCTCGAGCTTTTCAAGGCGAAGGTCGTCGACGTCGGGCCCGAGGCGATCACGGCCGAGATAGTCGGGCCGCCTGCCAAACTGGAGGCGGTCTTGAAGATGCTCGAGGCGTACGGCATCAGGGAGATGGTTCAGTCCGGCATGGTCGCGCTGGGCCGCGGCCCGCGCTCGATGACTCAGGCAGCCTTGCGATCGGTGGAACGGAGCGCTTAGCCAGACACGGATCGGATGTAGCGCCACCGCAGCAACGACAATCGGCCGTTTCAACGGCGGCCACACGATGAGAGGGAACGAACCACCATGGCAGTGGAGATGTACTACGACGACAACGCGGATCTGTCGATCGTTCAAGGGCGAAAGGTGGCCGTGCTGGGTTTCGGCAGCCAGGGGCACGCCCACGCGCTGAGCTTGCGCGACTCCGGCGTCGACGTCCGGGTCGGGTTGCCGGAGGGTTCTAAGAGCCGGGCCAAGGCTGAGGATGCGGGCCTGCGGGTGCTTACGCCGGCCGAGGCGTCGGCAGAGGCGGACCTGATCATGGTTCTTGCACCCGATCACAAGCAGCGCGCGTTGTACGCCGAGTCGATCGAGCCGAACCTCAAAGACGGCGACGCGCTGTTCTTCGGGCACGGTTTCAACATCCGGTTCGGCTACATCAAGCCGCCGGCGGGCGTTGACGTGGCCATGGTTGCCCCGAAGGGGCCTGGCCATCTGGTGCGCCGCCAGTTCATGGACGGCAAGGGTGTGCCGGTGCTGGTCGCGGTCGAGCAGGACGCGACCGGCAAGGCATTCGATCTCGCGCTCGCCTACGCCAAGGGCATCGGCGGTACCCGGGCAGGCGCAATCAAGACGACCTTCACCGAAGAGACCGAAACCGACCTGTTCGGTGAGCAGGCCGTGCTCTGCGGCGGCGCGTCCCAGCTGGTGCAGTACGGCTTCGAGGTGCTCACCGAGGCCGGCTATGCCCCGGAGATCGCCTACTTCGAATGTCTGCACGAACTGAAGCTGATCGTGGACCTGATGTACGAGGGTGGCATCGCCAAGCAACGCTGGTCGGTGTCGGACACCGCCGAGTACGGCGACTACGTCTCCGGCCCCCGGGTCATCGACGCCCACGTCAAGGACAACATGAAAACCATCCTGAGTGAGATCCGGGACGGCACGTTCGCGGCACGGTTCATCGCCGACCAGGATGCCGGTGCACCGGAGTTCAAGGCATTGCGAGCCAAGGGGGAGCAGCATCCGATCGAGGAGACCGGACGCAAGCTGCGTGGCCTGATGAGCTGGGTCAACACCACCTCCGACGACTACACCGAAGGAACCGCAGCCCGCTGACCCGCGATTGTGCAACTTCCTCCGGTCCTGCGCCGGAGGAAGTTGCACAACCGAATGCACAACCGGATGCACAACCGGATGAGAGGAAGACCAGATGAAACTGGCTGTGATCCCCGGTGACGGGATTGGGGTCGAGGTGATCGAGCAGGCCGTCCGGGTGCTCGATGTAGTTCTGCCCGGCGTCGAGAAAACGCCGTACGACCTGGGCGCCGGATTGTGGCATCGCACCGGAGAGACGTTGCCGGATTCGGTGCTGGCAGAGCTGCGGCAGCACGACGCGATCCTGCTCGGCGCAGTCGGCGATCCGTCGGTGCCGTCCGGCGTACTCGAACGCGGGTTGCTGCTGAGACTTCGCTTCGAATTGGACCAGTACGTCAACCTGCGTCCGTCGAAGCTGTACCCCGGCGTGCAATCGCCGCTCGCCGGTGATCCCCAGATCGACTTCGTCGTCTATCGGGAGGGGACCGAGGGCCCGTACGCCGGCAACGGCGGCGTGCTGCGCAAGCACACCGCACAGGAAATCGCGACCGAGGTCAGCATGAACACCGCGTTCGGCGTCGAGCGGGTGGTCCGCGCCGCGTTCGAGGGCGCCGCGAAGCGAGCACGCAAGCACTTGACCCTGGTGCACAAGACCAACGTGCTGGTGAACGCCGGCGACCTCTGGTTCCGTACGGTGCAGCAGGTCGGCGAGGAATATCCGGACATCACTCTGGCGTACAACCACGTCGACGCGGCGACGATCTACCTGGTCACCGACCCAGGCCGCTACGACGTGATCGTCACCGACAACCTGTTCGGCGACATCATCACCGATCTTGCCGGCGCAGTGTCCGGGGGCATCGGGCTCGCCGCGAGCGGCAACGTCAACCCAACCCGCAGCACACCATCGATGTTCGAACCGGTGCACGGCTCGGCGCCCGACATCGCCGGCCAGGGTAAGGCCGACCCGACAGCTGCGATCCTGTCGGTGTCGATGCTGTTGACGCACCTGGGTCATGAGGCCGAGGCAAACCGGGTGGAGTCGGCGGTCGCCGCGGACATCCTCAACCGTGACAGGGCCAATCCCGGTTCGACGAGTGAGATCGGCGAGCGGATCGCGTCCGCTGCAGCCAACTAATCCGCACTCGCCCCAAAGGAACCCGATCATGCTGACCGACAGTTTTCACGTCTTCGACACCACACTGCGCGACGGAGCCCAACGCGAGGGCATCAGCTACTCCGTCGGCGACAAGCTTGCGGTGGCGCGGCTGCTCGATTCCCTGGGCGTCGGGTTCATCGAAGGCGGCTGGCCGGGTGCGGTGCCCAAGGACACCGAGTTCTTCGCACGGGCCGCCGACGGCGAGCTGGACTTGCGGCACGCCACCCTGGTTGCCTTCGGTGCGACCCGTAAGGCGGGCGGAGCGGTCGGTGAAGACCAGCAGGAACGGGCGCTGCTGGACAGCCGGGCTTCGATCATCACCCTGGTTGCCAAGTCCGACGTATGGCACGTCGAGCGAGCGCTGCGCACCACCCTGCAGGAAAACCTCGCGATGGTGTCAGACACCGTCGGGTTCCTGGTTGCCGAAGGGCGCCGGGTGTTTCTGGACTGCGAGCACTTCTTCGACGGGTACAAACATGATTCCGACTACGGCGTCAGGGTTCTCGAGGCGGCCCGCGAGGCCGGCGCCGACGTGGGCGTGCTCTGCGACACCAACGGCGGGATGCTGCCGATGGGCATCGGTGACACGGTCCGCGCGGTGAAATCCCGTACCGGCATCCGGCTCGGCATCCACACTCAGGACGACACCGGTTGTGCTGTCGCGAACACACTGGCCGCAGTGGATGCCGGCGTCACCCACGTGCAGGGCACCGCGAACGGATACGGCGAACGGGCGGGCAACGCCAACATCTTCTCCGTCATCGGCGGACTGGTGTTCAAGATGGGGCTGGACGTGCTGCCCGAGGGCACCATCGGGGAAAGCCAGCGGGTGGCACACGCGATCGCCGAAATCGCCAACCTCGCACCGGACACGCATGCTCCCTACGTGGGCAGTTCTGCCTTTGCGCACAAGGCCGGCCTGCATGCATCCGCGATCAAGATGGGTCCGGAGCTGTACAACCACATGGAGCCGACCCTGGTCGGCAACGACCAGCGGATCCTGATCACCGAAATGGCCGGGCGCGCCTCAGTGGAACTGAAATCGGCTGAACTCGGCGTCGATGTCACCGACCGTCCGGACGTGGTGTCCAAGGTTGTCGAGCGGGTCAAGGACCGGGAGTCATCGGGCTGGTCCTACGAGGCTGCGGATGCCTCCTTCGAGCTTCTGGTACGTGATGAACTCGATGGCGACGCGACACCAAGGCCGTTCACGTTGGAGTCCTACCGCGCGATCATCGACCGACGTGAGGACGGTTCACTGGTCACTGAGGCGACGGTGAAGGTGCATGCGGGAGGCCACCGGGTGATCACGACCGCTGAGGGCAACGGGCCGGTCAACGCACTCGACCTGGCCTTGCGGTCCGCCCTCGAGGAAGCTTTTCCGCTGCTGGCCGACATCGAACTGACCGACTACAAGGTGCGCATACTGCCAGGCAAGCATGGCACCGACGCGACCACTCGGGTGCTGATCGAAACCTCGGACAAGAGTCGCGAATGGACGACGGTCGGGGTGCATCCGAACATCATCGAAGCATCGTGGCTCGCTCTGGCGGACGCGGTTCGGTACGGGTTGTTGCCCCACTAGCATTTCAACCGCACTCTCATCCTTTAGCTGAGAGTGAGAATTCTTTGTTACGACTGGGCAAACTCTTTCTTCGATCGCGGCGCGTCGCACCGGGTGAGTTCCGGACGACTTCCTACTCTTCTGGCCATCATGACCCGGCACGAAGTTTCTTCAGGGAGTCAAGAATGGCCATCACGATCAGCGCCGACCCGAAAACCAGCAAGGCCAAGGTTCGTCTGGTGCTACCCGACGACATCCATGACGGACCGGTCTCGGTCGTCGGCACTTTCAACGACTGGGTGCCGGGCACCCACCGGCTCGTCAAGCGCGCGAACGGCACCCGAAGCGTGACGTTCACCGTGGAGCCCGGGCAAGAGGTCCAATTCCGCTACCTCGGCTCCGGCGGACGGTGGTTCGACGATCCGGACGGCGACACCCTTCGCGCCTGAGGGATTGGCGCACCCGAGGCGGCGCCAGCTACGACGAGCTACCTCGTCGTAGCGCCCTCAGCCGCGGGGCAGCGACTTGACTGCACAGTCCTCGACGCCGCAAGCACCGGAACCACAGTCCTCGCCGCACGGCGTGCTCGCCATGATCGCGGCGTCCACCGCTGCCTCGTGATGCGCGGCGTCATCGGTGGCCGCCGACCGAAACAGCCCGAGCGCGACGGCGAGCAGCACAACGGCGAGCAGCAGGACGACCACGCCGACGATTTTCCAGCCACCACCCGAGGTGGCGGTGGGCACCAGGCCCGCGATGAGCAATGCACACCCGACCGGAAGCAGCAGCAATGCGAGCATCCGACGCTGAGCCGGTGGCACTCGGCTCAGGTCGCCGGCGGATCGCTCACTCATGGCGTCGAGTATCCGCCACGAATAAGCCGACCGGAGAAGCGGGTTCGAAGCGCACCGGTAGCCTGGCAGCCGTGCGCATAGCGAGATTTGTTCATGGTTCCGGCATTGCCTGGGGAGTGGTCGAGGGGCCGGAGGGCAGTGGACTCGACGCTCTGACGGTGGCGGCCATCAAGGACCATCCGATGGGCCCCATCGAGTTCACCGGCGATCGGTTCGCCATCCCCGATGTGCGGCTGCTTGCACCGATCCTGCCCAGCAAGGTTCTGGCGGTCGGCCGCAACTACGCCGCGCACGCCGCCGAGTTGGGCAACGACGTGCCCTCCAGCCCGTTGCTGTTCCTCAAACCGTCCACTTCGGTGATCGGTACCGGCGACGTGATCCGGCTACCGGCCGACTCCCGGCAAGTCGAGCACGAGGCCGAACTTGCGCTGGTCATCGGACGGGTCGCCAAGGACGTACCGCGTGAGCGGGCACTGGACGTCGTGTTCGGCTACACCTGCGCAAACGACGTCACGGCCCGCGATCAGCAACGGGCCGATGTGCAATTCACCCGTGCCAAGGGCTACGACTCGTTCTGCCCGATCGGGCCGTGGATCGAAACCACCTTCGACCCGTCCGAGGTCGGTGTCCGGGCGCTGGTCAACGGCGAGGTCAAGCAGGACGGCAACACTCGCGACATGATCTTCGACATCGCCACCCTGGTGTCCTACATGTCGCACGTGATGACGCTGGTGCCCGGCGACGTGATCCTGACCGGGACGCCGTCGGGCGTCGGGCCGATCGTGGCCGGCGACACGGTCACCATCTCCATCGACGGGATCGGCGATCTGACCAACGTGGTTCGCGCCGCATGAGCAAGGTAAGAGTCCGGTTCTGCCCGTCGCCGACGGGTGTTCCGCACGTCGGCCTGATCCGAACCTGCCTGTTCAACTGGGCCTTCGCACGTCATCACGGCGGAGATTTCGTATTCCGGATCGAGGACACCGATGCTGCCCGGGACAGCCAGGAGTCCTACGAGATGTTGCTGGACACCCTGCGCTGGTTCGGCATGGACTGGGACGAAGGACCCGAGGTCGGTGGTCCCTATGCCCCGTACCGGCAGAGCGAGCGGCACGAGATCTATCGCGATGTGGTGGCGAAGCTGCTCGAAGCAGGCCACCTGTACGAGTCGTTCTCCAGCCCGGAAGAGACAGAGGCCCGACACCGCGCCGCGGGGCGGGACATCAAGCTCGGCTACGACAACTACGACCGGACATTGACCGAGGCGGCCAAGGCTGCCTTCCGCGCTGTCGGCCGGGTCCCGGTGTTGCGGCTGAGGATGCCGGACGCCGGCGACGATGACATCGTCTGGAATGACCTGGTGCGTGGTGAGGTGCGCTTCGTCGCCGGCTCCGTGCCGGACTTCGTCGTGGTGCGGGGCAACGGGGATCCTTTGTACACGCTGGTCAATCCGGTCGACGACGCCATGATGCGGATCACCCACGTGCTGCGGGGCGAGGACCTGCTGCCTTCGACGCCGCGTCAGATCGCCTTGTACCGGGCCCTCATCGACATCGGCGTGACCGACTTCGTGCCTGAGTTCGGACACCTTCCCTACGTGATGGGCGAAGGCAACAAGAAGCTGTCCAAGCGTGACCCGCAGGCCTCGCTGTACCGCTACCGGGACGCCGGCTACATCCCCGAGGGCATGCTGAACTACCTGTCGCTGCTGGGCTGGTCGATCGCTGAGGACCGCGATATCTTCTCGCCCGCAGAGCTCGTCGAAGCCTTCGACGGAACCGGCATTTCGGCGAACCCGGCACGCTTTGACCCGAAGAAGCTCCTTGCCATCAACGCGACCCACATCAGGCTTCTGGCACCGGCGGACTTCGCCCAGCGCTTGCAGGAATATCTCGCTCGAGCAGGGCTGGTGGACGATCAGCCGACCGGGGCACACCGAGCTCTCATCGAAGGCGCTGCGCCGCTCATTCAGGAGCGCGTGCAGACCCTCGGCGAGGGCGTGGACATGCTTCGGTTCCTGTTCGTATCCGAGGCCGACTTCGTGGTCGAGGAGGCAGCCGCGGCCAAACAGCTCGACGACGCCGGGCAGGCCGTCCTCGCTGCCTCGATCCCGGTGCTCGACTCCTTGGATGAGTGGAGCACTGCCGCCATCGAGCAAGCCCTACGTAGCGAATTGATCGACAAGCGCGAGTTGAAGCCGCGGCAGGCGTTCGGCCCGTTGCGGGTGGCGGTCACCGGCAAGCAGATATCGCCGCCGCTGTTCGAATCTATGGAGCTGCTCGGACGAGACATCGCGCTGTCCCGGCTGCGCGCCGCACAGCGGTAGCCGGACGGCGAGCCGATTTCGGATCGCACGGTGGCGTCCGGTAGAGTCCCCCCTCGGCCCGGTAAGCACGCGCGAACGGGTTGTAGTGGGGTATGGGGTAATTGGCAGCCCAACTGATTCTGGTTCAGTTAGTCTAGGTTCGAGTCCTGGTACCCCAGCGCGAAACTGAAGCACCACACCTAGGGCCCCGTCGTCTAGCGGCCTAGGACGCCGCCCTCTCACGGCGGTAGCGAGGGTTCGAATCCCTTCGGGGCTACCAAAAATGTCAAACGGCCTCCCGGTTCCGGGAGGCCGTTTCAGATTGTGTCGCCGATTTTCCTAGGCGGCTCGAAACGAATCCGGCCGGCGCTAGCTCACGGCGGCCTGAAGGCGTTGGGCAGCCGCGGTGAGGACGGGCGCAAAGCGCTGTCCCGGTGAGCGACCGAGACGCTCGATCGGTCCGGAAATGGACACCGCCGCCACAACCCGCCGACCCGGGCCGAATACCGGTGCCGACACCGACGCGACGCCTGCCTCGCGTTGCCCGACCGACTGCGCCCACCCCCGGCGTCGTACCTCGGCAAGCGATCGTTCGGTGAACTCGGCCTGTTTGAGCAGCGCGGCGATAGCTTCCGGCGACTCCCAGGCACACAGCACCTGGGCCCCGGATCCGGCGGTCAACGGGAGCCGGGCACCCAACGGCACCGTGGTCCGCAGTCCGGTGGCGCGCTCGGCGGCGGCAACGCAAACCCGGTCGCGGCCGTCCCGACGGTAGAGCTGGGCACTTTCACCGGAGGTGTCGCGTACCCAGCTCAGGACGTCGACGGCCCGGTCGAGCAACGGGTCGGTGGCCCGCGCGGCCAGTTCTGCCAACCGTGGACCGGGCATGAACCGGCCCTCAGCGTCGCGGACCAGCAGCCGGTGCACCTCCAGCGCAACCGCCAGCCGATGTGCGGTGGCGCGCGGTATGTCGGTTCGGGCGACCAGATCCGACAACGCGGCCGGCCCGTCAGCCGTGGCAGCCAGGATCGCGACGGTCTTGTCTACTACGCCGATGCCGCTATGCTGTCCCATAAAGCGATACTAGATTCTCAGATATTGGGAATGCAAGTCTGGGGCACGCAGACCGGCACAGCCGGCTGTGAGCGGAGGGAGCGTCCGATGGCCAACACTCTGGCCGAGAAACTGTGGGAAAGCCACCTGGTTCGTAGCGCAGCCGGTGAACCGGACCTGCTCTACATCGACATGCATCTCGTTCACGAGGTGACCAGCCCGCAAGCCTTCGATGGCTTGCGGATCGCCGGACGCGGCGTGCGTCGTCCGGATCTCACGCTGGCGACCGAGGACCACAACGTTCCCACCATCGACATCGACAAGCCCATTGCCGATCCCGTCAGCCGTACCCAGGTCGACACCCTGCGCGCCAACTGCAAGGAGTTCGGCATCACCCTGTACGAGATGGGCAATCTGGACCAGGGCATCGTGCACGTCATCGGACCGCAGCTCGGCATCACTCAGCCTGGCATGACTCTGGTGTGCGGCGATTCGCACACATCCACACACGGCGCGTTCGGGGCGCTGGCGTTCGGAATCGGCACGAGCCAGGTCGAGCACGTTCTCGCGACGCAGACGCTGCCGATGGATCGTCCGAAGACGATGTCGGTCACCGTGAACGGCCAGCTTCCGGACGGTGTGACACCCAAGGACGTGATCCTCGCGGTGATCGCCGAAACGGGAACCGGCGGCGGCCAGGGCTACATGGTCGAATACCGCGGTGACGTCTTCGAGGCAATGAGCATGGAAGGCCGGATGACGGTCTGCAACATGAGCATCGAGTGGGGCGCGCGCGCGGGCATGATCGCACCCGATCAGACCACCTTCGATTACCTGGCCGGCCGGCCCCACGCGCCGAAGGGCGAGGACTGGGACGCAGCCGTGCAGTACTGGAAGTCGCTGCGGAGCGACGATGACGCCATTTTCGACGCCGAGGTGGAACTCGACGCCGCAGGCATCACGCCGTTCGTGACGTGGGGGACCAACCCGGGACAGGGCGCTCCGCTATCCGGGTCAGTGCCGGACCCGGCGGATTTCGAGGACGAGTCAGCTCGAGTCGCAGCCGAGAAAGCCCTCGCCTACATGGGGATCGAAGCCGGCACACCGCTGCGTGACATCAAGGTCGACACCGTCTTCGTCGGCTCATGCACGAACGGACGGATCGAGGACCTGCGAGCTGCGGCAGCGATCATCAAGGGATACAAGGTCGCCGACGGAGTACGGATGCTCGTGGTGCCGGGCTCGATGCGGGTGCGCGCCCAGGCCGAGACCGAAGGACTGGACAAGGTCTTCACCGAGGCAGGCGCGGAATGGCGCCAGGCGGGATGTTCCATGTGCCTGGGCATGAATCCGGATCAACTCGCACCCGGTGAGCGCAGTGCGTCGACCTCGAACCGCAATTTCGAGGGACGCCAAGGCAAGGGCGGTCGTACCCACCTGGTGTCGCCGCTGGTGGCAGCCGCGACTGCCGTCACCGGTCATCTTGCTAGCCCTGCCGATCTGGCCGATCTGGCCAAGATCTGAGCTCGGCACAAGGCGATCTGCACATTCTGGGAAGGGAAATCAGCCATGGACAAGTTCACCGTGCACACCGGCCGCGCCGTTCCGCTGCGCCGCAGCAACGTCGACACCGACCAGATCATCCCGGCGGTGTATCTCAAGCGGGTCACCCGAACCGGCTTCGAGGACGGGCTTTTTCAAGCCTGGCGGGCAAACGAGGCCGACTTCGTGCTCAACCAAAAGCAGTATCAGGGCGCAACAGTGCTGGTCGCCGGGCCTGATTTCGGGACCGGGTCATCACGCGAGCATGCGGTCTGGGCGTTGCTCGATTACGGCTTCAGAGTCGTCATCTCGCCCCGGTTCGGCGACATCTTCCGCGGCAACTCACTCAAGGCCGGCCTGCTTACCGTGACGCTGCGGGAGAAGATCGTTCAACGACTGCTCGATGACATCTCCGACGATCCGAGCACCGAGGTAACCATCGATCTCCTGGAACGCCAGGTTCGCTGGACCGGCGAAGTACACGACTTCGAACTCGACGACTACACCCGATGGCGCCTGCTGGAAGGCCTGGACGACATCGGTTTGACCTTGCGCCACACGGATTCCATCGACGATTTCGAGGAGATCCGCAAGCCTTGGCTGCCCGCACTGGCGCCTGTCGACTGATCCCGAGTCGGCTCGATCGAGTTCGACGCGACACGCGGACGCGGCTTGGGTGCAGCTTGAGACTGGCTGCGAGTTAGCTCACGTCTCTCAGCCCATTAGCTGTCCGGCGAACAGCTGTGTGCATGGCTGCAGGTCTGGTGTTTCGGCTGGCCGCCCAGCGGTGCGCCTACCGGTCGGCTAGGTGCTGTGATCGAGATATGCCTTGTGACAAAAGAGTAATCACGGTCTCAGACTGGTCTTCAGCAAGCCCCGGGGGCGTGGCACTCGTTCGATTCGGCAGCCTGCCGAGACGGCCCTTTCGCGGCAAACCATGGGTGTTTCATGCTGAGAGACTGGGTGCGCCAGGAAAGAATTGAACAAGAAAGTCCTTGCGACACAAGCCGATTTCGTTGTTTCTGGGCTCTGCACGCTTTACCGTTCGCCTCAAGGTCAGCCACAGTGGCTGACCAGCGTCCTGGGAGGACACGTGAACAAGGCTCAGTTCATTGAGGCGCTGGCTGCTCGCCTCGGCTCGGACAAGAAGTCAGCGGCCACCGCTCTCGACGGAGTACTCGACGAGATCTACGCAGTAGTCGTGAAGGGCGAGAAGCTCGCGCTCACCGGTTTCGGTTCGTTCGAGAAGCGTGACCGTGCAGCACGGATCGCTCGTAACCCCGCCACCGGTGCAAGCGTCCGGGTCAAGAAGACCTCGGTACCGGCGTTCCGCGCTGGCGCGGAGTTCAAGGCGATCATCAGCGGCGCCAAGAAGATCGCCAAGGCGCCGGCCAAGAAGGCTGCGCCGGCGAAGAAGGCCGCTGTCAAGAAGGCCGCACCGGCCAGGAAGGCTGCTCCGGCCAAGAAGGCCCCGGCGAAGAAGGCCGCGGCCAACAAGGCTCCGGCCCGCAAGGCCGTAGCGAAGGCGGCACCTGCTCGCAAGACCGCTGCCAAGAAGGCCCCGGCGAAGCGTTCGCGCTAGTTGGATCGTTTGATCGGATTCGGCCCCGTCGCAACGTCGCGACGGGGCCGAACTGTCTCTGTCGCGTGTCGCGCAGTCTCCGTTCTGCCCCGCCCTTCGGCTGAGTTACGCATCGGTGGCTCAGTTAGGCGGTATGTCGCGTAACTCGGCGCCCGCCGCGTAACTCAGCAGGCGATGGGCGGCGGCGCTCGCTCGGCCTGCCCTGCGGCTGGGTTATGCGTCGATGCCTGCCCTTCGGCTGAGTTACGCATCGGTGGCTCAGTTACGCGGTATGTCGCGTAACTCGGCACCCGCCGCGTAACTCAGCGTGCGATGTGCCCCACACCCCGGGCTGAGTTACGCATCGGTGGCTCAGTTACGCGGTATGTCGCGTAACTCAACGCCCGCCGCGTAACTCAGCGCCCGCGGCGTAACTCAGCGCCCGCCGCGTAACTCAGCGCCCGCCGCGTAGCTCAACCGACGATGGGGCGGCTACTCGTCGGGGTGCGGGTAATAGTCGCCCGCAATGACCGATCCTCGGTGCACCGATAGCGCCCACACCGAGCCTTTCCGGCTCGGATGGTCCGAGCGCGGGACGTCGAGGTCGGCGAGCAGCCCTGGAATCGCCTTGCCCTGACTGCAGATCACCGTCACCTGATGCCGTTCGGCCTGCGCGAGCAGCGCGGTCGACGCCGCCTTCGGGTCACGCAGGTAGGTCTCGTCTGAAAACTCCGGTGCCTGTTCTACTGTCAACCCGAGGCGATCCGCCAGCGGCTGCACAGTCTGCTGGCACCGCACCAGGTCCGCGGCCAGCACACGCTGTGGCCCGAACGCCGCGAGGGTGCCGACCGATTCCCGCGCCACCCGGCGACCGATCTTGTCCAGCGGGCGTTCCCGGTCCTCGCCGCGATATTCCGAACGCCTGCCTGCCTTGGCATGCCGCATCAGAAGCACGAGCGGTGCATCGAGCGGAAGGCTCGCAAAGTCGGCCAACACGGCGCGATCGGCCGAGTAGCTCAAAGTCCTGGTTGCCTCGGCGATGGTCAGCCAGCGGATCTCATCGACCTCGCTGGATGTCTCATGTTCGCCCGCCCGGTACAACATCGACCAGTACGAGACCCGTTTCGGCGCGCCGCTCACCAGGTATTCCACCGAGGTCAGACGGCGGCGCACGAACACCTCGGCACCTGACTCCTCCCTTACCTCGCGAATGGCCGCCCGCAGCGGGGACTCACGGTCCCGCAGTTTGCCCTTGGGCAACGTCCAGTCGTCGTAACGGGGTCGGTGCACCAAAGCCACTTCGACGGATTTATCGACCGGACGCCACACCACGGCGCCGGCGGCTGGCATCGGCGGCTGCCGAGCGGGACGGGAGCTCACTCGCCGCGCGATGCCAGACGCTTGAGCAGCACCCCCTGATAGTCCACCGATTGCGGGCCACCGCTTCGCACCCACCGGCCGTCACCCTGCAACTCCCAAGCGGCAGTGTTGGGGGAGAAGGCGAGGTCGAGCGTCTCCCGCAACTGCTCCACGTTCGAACCGGTGACCTGGGTAAGCACCTCGACCCGGCGATCCAGGTTGCGATGCATGAGATCTGCCGACCCGATCCAGTACTCCGGCTCAGAATCGTTCGCGAAGTAGAACACCCGGGAGTGCTCGAGAAACCGGCCCAGAATCGAGCGGACCGTGATGTTCTCGCTCAGCCCGGGGACGTTCGCCTTGATCGTGCAGAAGGTGCGTATCAGCAGTTCGATCTTCACCCCGGCCATCGATGCGCGGTACAGAGCGTCGATGAGCGCTTCGTCGACCAGGTGATTCGCCTTGATCTGGATGTGCCCGAGCCGTCCGGCCTTGGCGTGCGCCATCTCGCGTTCGATGCGTTCCAGCAATGCGGGTCGCAACCGATGCGGCGCCACCAGCAGGGTCCGGTACTCGGTCTGGCGGGAGTATCCGGTCAGCACGTTGAACAGGTCGGTCAGATCAGAGCAGACCCGCTCGTCAGCGGTGAACAAGCCGAAGTCCTCATACAGACGCGCAGTCTTCGGGTGATAGTTGCCGGTGCCGATATGGGCGTACCGGCGAAGCGAACCACCCTCCTGACGAACCACCAGCGACGTCTTGCAGTGAGTCTTCAGACCCACCAGGCCGTACACGACGTGGCAGCCGGCACGTTCCAACGCCTTGGCCCATTTGATGTTGGCCTGTTCATCGAAACGTGCCTTGATCTCGACCAACACCACGACCTGCTTGCCCGCCTCGGCAGCGTCGATGAGTGCATCGACGATCGGTGAGTCACCGGAGGTGCGGTACAAGGTCTGCTTGATGGCCAGCACATTCGGGTCGGCGGCTGCCTGCTCGATGAAGCGCTGGACGCTGGTCGCGAAAGACTCGTACGGGTGGTGCACCAGGACGTCGCTTTCGCGCAATGTGGCGAACACCGACTTCGGAGTTTCCCCTTCCGCGAACAGGGGATGGGTAGCCGGGACGAACGGTTGTTCCTTCAGCGTAGGGCGATCCAGCTCATAGATCTGCCAGAGCGCGGTCAGGTCCAGCAGGCCAGGTAATTGCAGTACCTCTTCGCGCTGGACGTCGATCTCGCTCATCAGCAGCGACAGCACAGCCTCGTCGATGTTCTCGGCGACCTCGAGTCGGACCGGCGGCCCGAACCGGCGCCGCACCAGTTCGCGTTCCAGAGCCTGCAGCAGGTCCTCATCGCGGTCCTCGTCGACCTCGAAGTCGGTGTTGCGGGTGACTCGGAACAGGTGGTGTTCGACCACCTGCATGCCGGGGAACAGCGTCGACAGGTGCGCAGCGATGAGGTCCTCCAACGGCAGGAACTCAGCGATCTCAGCGGTTTGGCTGACGACGACGAATCGTCTGACGTTGTTGGGGACCTTGACCCTGGCGAACCGGTCCACGTCGGAGTCCGGGTCACGGACCAGGACCGCCAGGTTGAGCGACAGCCCGGAGATGTACGGGAAGGGGTGCGCCGGATCCACCGCAAGCGGAGTCAGGACGGGGAAGATCTTCGAGTGGAAGTACTCAGTCAGCTCGGCCTGCTGATCGGAGTCCAGCTGTCCCCAGCGAAGAATCCTGATGCCTTCCTCAGCCAGCGCAGGTTCGATGTCGGTGAGGAAGCAGCGGGCATGCCGCAGGCTCAGTTCACGGTTCCGTTCGGTGACCTGGCTGAGGATCTCGCGCGGGGACAGGCCGTCGGGTGAGCGGACTGCCAATCCCATCTCGAGGCGGCGTTTCAAACCGGCCACTCGCACCATGAAGAACTCGTCGAGGTTGCTGGCGAAGATCGACAGGAACTTCATCCGTTCCAGCAACGGCAGGCGACGGTCCTCTGACAACGCAAGCACCCGTGCGTTGAAGTCGAGCCAGGACATCTCCCGATTCGAAAACCGGCGCTCGGGCAGCTCTGGCAGTGCTTCGGCCTCCACATCGGCCGATGCCGGCCCGGCGGTGCGGACATCACCTGCCTCGACGGAGCTGGCGGGGTCGGTCGCGGTGCCGGTTGTCGCGATGTCGGTCATTGGGTAATCATGCCTTTCCCGGGTGAACCTGCGGCAAATTGGCTGCCTGTACCCCGACACATAAGCGACACAATCAACAGTGCGAATCAGTGGTGCGAATCAGCGGTGCGAATCAGCGGCACAAATCAGTGGTGCGAATCAGCGGTACAAAGCTGCCACTGCCAGCGTGTGCACCCCGACCCCGAGCTCCAGGCAGCGTCGCAGGTCATCGGCGGTGTCGACATCGGTGCGCGCGCCCGGGCCCGCCTGCAGTTCGACGGCGCCGGATTCGCGGTGGCGGTGCGCCGAATCGAGGCCGAATGCGGGTTTGAGTGCCAGCCCAGCCGAAACGGCCAGCATCGTCGTGCCCGTTCCTTCGGCGTCGGGCACGAAGCCGCGCTCGACGTGAGCGGCGCGTTCCAGCACAGCGAGGAATTCGGCGGGTTGCAACGCGGGAAGGTCGGCCAGCACAGCGATGACGCCGGTAGGTGGGGCCATGGCGGCCAAGTGCGCGGCACCCACACTCAGCGCGGCGTTCAGGCCACCACCTGGATCGGCGAGCAACTCAAGCTCGCGGACGGCGATCTGGCGGATCCAGTCGGTGCCGTCGCCGATCAAATGGACACCGGCGATGCTGTCCGACAGCCGGGCCGCGGCCGCTACGGCGGCAATGGTGTCCGCTTGTAGTGCTCGCACCAACTCCGGATGATCGGAGACATGCCGGGTCGCGCCACGCAACCGGCTCTTGGCATCATCTGCCGGCTTGACCGGAATCAGTACCCGCCACCGCACTGCGTAGATGCTGCCATGCTCGGTTCGGGACACGGCCGTCGGCGTACACATTGTGGCCGCCGGAACCCGCTGGCGTCGCTCGCCGCCGACTGACCCTGTGAATGGCAGACTCACCGACTAGACGGACCGACGAATGCGCCGTGCAGATGCCGAAGGGAGCCCGAGGCCGTGGCAATGCGCCGATCCGACCAGCGCGTCCGGACCGAGAAGGCCGGTCCCTACCTTCGGTTCTGCGTGATGTTGGTGTACCCGCTCACCAGCCTGCTGTTCAAACGTCGCTGGTCGGGGATGGCAAAGATCCCGGTGCGAGGCCCGGCCATCATCGCGATCAACCACATCTCCTACGCCGACCCGTTCGTGGCAGCCCGGTTCATCTGGGACAGCGGGCGCAATCCGCGGTACCTGGCCAAGGCGAGCCTGTTCAGCGCTCCGGTAACGGGTCGGATCGTGACCGGCGCGGGCCAGATTCCGGTGCACCGTGGCACGGCCGATGCCAATCAGGCCTTACAAGGGGCAGTAGAAGCGTTGCAGCGAGGCGAGATGGTGTTGATCTACCCGGAGGGCACTGTCACCCGCGACCCGGACTTCTGGCCGATGCAGGCCAAAACCGGAATAGCCCGGCTTGCCCTTCTGGCGCCGGACGTGCCGGTCATTCCGCTCGGGCAATGGGGCGCGCAGCGGTTTCTGGATTTCTACGCCAGGAAGTTCCGGCCGATCCCGCGTAAGCGGGTCAGCATCTCGGTCGGCGATCCGATCGACCTGAGCAAATACGCAGGCAGCCAACCGACCCACGAGGTCCTGCACGAGATGACCGAGAAGATCATGACGGCAGTGCGTGACCAGGTCGCGGAGATCCGCGGCGAACAGCCACCGGCGCAGTTCTATCAGCGCCCCTCCGAGGCCGGCCAGCGCCCGTCGGACGCCGGCTCCCGGCGGCACCGGTGAAGGCCGCAGTTCTCGGCTCGGGCAACTGGGGGACGGTCTTCGCGAAGGTGCTCGTGGATGCCGGCACCGACACGGTGATGTGGGCCCGGCGCCCGGAACTGGCGGCAATCATCACCAAGGAACATCGAAATCCGGATTACCTCGACGGCATAACGCTGCCCGACTCGTTGACGGCAACGAGTGACGCAGCCGAGGCGTTGGACGGGGCGGACCTGGTCGTACTGGCGATCCCGTCCCAATCCCTGCGCGGCAACCTCGAGAAGTGGGCGCCACTGATTCCGGTCCACTCGACCCTCGTGAGCCTGATGAAGGGAATTGAACTCGGGACCGTGAAGCGGATGAGCGAGGTCATCAGCGAGGTCGCGGCTGCCGACCTGTCCCGGGTCGCGGTGGTGTCCGGCCCCAATCTGGCCCGAGAGATCGCATTGGAGCAGCCGACCGCGACGGTGGTGGCCTGCTCGGATTCCGAACGCGGCGAGCTCGTGCAGGAGGCCTGTAGCGCCCCCTATTTCCGTCCGTACACCAACAGCGATGTGATCGGCACCGAGCTTGGCGGGGCGGTCAAGAACGTCATCGCACTCGCCTGTGGAATGGCCGCAGGGATGGGTTTCGGCGACAACACCCTGGCGTCGCTGATAACGCGGGGTCTGGCCGAGACGTCCCGGCTCGGGTTGGCCTTGGGCGCGGACGCACTCACCTTCGCGGGCCTGGCCGGGCTCGGTGACTTGGTCGCCACGTGCGCGTCGCCGCTGTCTCGCAACCGCAGTTTCGGCGAGCGACTGGGCAAGGGCGAGACCCTGGAACAGGCGCAGGAAGCCACCCACGGACAGGTCGCCGAAGGGGTCAAGTCGTGCCGGTCGGTCCTCGATCTCGCTGAACGACATGGCGTCGAGGTGCCGATCGTGCGCGAGGTGGAATCGGTGTGTTACCGCGGATCGAGCCCGAGACACGCGGTGCATCAGTTGATGAGTCGATCGACCAAGAGCGAATGAAGGCCCACCGTGAATAACCGGCTGCCGAGCAACATCGGCTAGCCTCGACCACCATGTCGCAACGTATCCGGATCGCCCTCGTGTACGGCGGACGTAGCAGCGAACACCCGATCTCAGTCGTCAGCGCAGGCAGCGTGCTGGGCGCTCTCGATCCTGACACCTACGAGGTCGTGACCATCGGCATCACCCGCTCGGGCGCCTGGTTGCGCACCGAAGCCGACCCGGGTCAGTTGCAGATCACCGGACGGCAGTTGCCTGAGGTCGTCCAACCGCCGGCGAGCGAGCTCGCGGTGCGGCCGTCCTCGGACGCCCCGGCGGTCTTCGCCGGGTCGTCTGCTGTCGCCGCGCTGGATTCGGTCGACGTCGTGTTTCCCGTCCTGCACGGCGCGTTCGGCGAGGACGGCACCATTCAGGGCATGCTCGAGATGGCGGGCGTGCCCTATGTCGGGTCGGGCGTGTTGGCCAGCGCGGCAGGTATGGACAAGGTCTTCACCAAGACGGTGATGCGTGCCGCCGGCCTGAATGTTGGCGAGTTCATCGTGGTGCGCCGGGGTGAGCGACCGGCGGCGCCGGACATCGAGCATCTGGGGCTGCCGCTGTTCGTCAAACCAGCCAGGGCCGGCTCGAGTGTGGGCATCACCAAGGTGCGTCACTACGACGAACTCCCTGACGCGCTCGCGTTGGCCTTCGAGCACGACTCGAAGGTGCTCATCGAAGCCGCTCTGGTCGGCCACGAGGTCGAGTGCGGCGTCCTGCAGGATGCCGATGGCACGGTATCGGCTTCTTTGCCGGCCGAGATTCGGCTGCACGGGGACTTCGACTGGTACAGCTTCGACGCCAAATACCTTGATGACGCAAGCGATTTCGACATCCCACCGAACTTGCCGTCCGAGACGATCAAGGCAGTGCAGGACGCCGCCTGCACCGCATTCAATGCACTGGAGTGCTCCGGGCTGGCGCGGGTGGACTTCTTCGTCACGGACGCGGGGCGCGTCATCGTCAACGAGATCAACACGATGCCCGGCTTCACGCCGATCTCGATGTACCCGAAGATGTGGGCCGAAAGCGGGGTCAGCTATCCCGAACTCATCAATCGGCTGGTAGCTACCGCATTGGCGCGAGGCGGCTCCGGCTAGCGGCGGATCGGCTCGATAGGACGGGTTGTGCTCTATCAGCTACCGCAGATCGGGAGCTTGGAGTTCGTGGTGTTGCCGGCCGCGTCGGTGGCCGTGCAGATCTGTGGCAAGGCGGTCACCGCAGCAGCGATCAGCGGCAGCGGCTGATCCTGGTTGGCCGGCACCGAGATCTCGATGTAGACGCTGCGATCGACGCTCGTGTACACGGTCTGCTTCTGTTGCGGATCGGGCTGCCAGAGCACGCCGTTCACATCCACCAGAGCGGCCGCTGCCGGGCTGCCGAACGTTGCCGGTTTGCTGACTCCGCAACGGAGCACGATCGCCGGGTTTCCCCAGGCGGCGACGAAGGAAGAATCGGTCTCGGTGCGCCGCGGCGCCAGGCCGCCGAGCTGAACCGGCAACTTCGCGAAGACCTTCACGCAGGCTGCTTGGGTGGCCTTGTCAGGTGCTGGCGGAGCCGCCACAGTGACGCCGGGCAGCGGCCCGCTGGTCGTTGCCGGGTGCTGGTCGCTCCGTGATCGTTCGGCCGTGAATGCGAAAGCCAGCAGCACCGTGATCGGCAGGGCAATCGCGCTCGCGATGAAAGCGGCTCGGCGTTGGGGGCCGTCGATGATGCATCCTCTGGGTTCTGCTCCGGCGCCGGCGTCCCGGCCCAGGTGTGACTACAGGTGAACGACCGGACAGGTCAGAGTGCGGGTGATGCCGTCCACTCCCTGCACTCGCGCGACCACCAACCGGCCGAGCTCGTCCATGGTGCTCGCCTCGGCGCGGACGATCACGTCGTACGGGCCGGTGACGTCCTCGGCCAGGGTGACACCTTCCAACGAAGAGATCTCCGCGGCGACGGTAGCCGCCTTGCCCACCTCGGTCTGGATGAGGATGTAGGCCTTGACCGTGTCGGGCATGGCGCGTCCTTTCGTCGTCGTTGGCGGCGGATGTCGAGTCGGATGAACTAGAACCTAGCGCAGCCAGGTTCTGCCGCCATGTGAAGATTCTTCGTGCGGGTCGGCCGGCATCGGGCGGTTCGAATTCGGGATCGATGACACTGTACGCACTGGAGGCGGGTTCCATTTCAGAGCCAAGTACGAACGGCACGGTCGGTGACCTCGGCGAGTTCGGCCTGATCCGGCGGATCACAGCGAAGTTGTCGTCCAACGAGTCGATGCTGATCGGACCGGGCGATGACGCGGCGGTGCTGTCGACCACCGACGGCAAGGTTGTGGCTTCGACCGACCTACTGCTGGAGAACCGGCATTTTCGGCGCGACTGGTCGACGGCAAACGACATCGGTCGCAAGGCCGCCGCTCGAAATTTCGCCGATGTGGTGGCGATGGGTGCCCGTCCGACCGCTCTGTTGGTGGGCCTTGCGGTGCCGCGAGGCCTGGAGCTCTCGTGGGTGGACGGCCTGGTCGCCGGGTTCGGCGAGGAGTGTGCCGAGGTGGGTGCGGCCATCGTCGGTGGCGACGTCAGCGAATCCGATCAGGTGGTGCTGGCGGTCACAGCGCTGGGTGACCTGGACGGCAAGCCCCCGGTGCTGCTGTCAGGCGCGCATGCCGGCGACATCGTCGCGGTGACCGGACGGCTCGGCTGGGCCGCCGCTGGCTTCGCGGTGCTGTCGCGAGGATTCCGATCACCGGTCCAGGTCGTCAACGCGCACCGACGGCCGGAGCCACCGTATGCCGAGGGCATCCGGGCCGCTGGGCTGGGCGTGACGTCGATGACCGACGTCTCAGACGGTCTGGTTGCCGACCTCGGCCATATCGCGGCTGCCAGCGGCGTCCGGATAGATCTGCGGCGCGACGCTTTGGAGCCGTCGGCGAAGCTGCGCGATGTCGGGTCGGCGCTGAACGTGGATCCGATGAACTGGGTATTGGGCGGTGGTGACGACTACTCGTTGGTGGCCACGTTCCCGAACTTCACCTCGCTGCCGAGGGAGTGGAGCGCCATCGGCCTGGTGGGCGCTGCCGGTTCCACTCCAGAGGTCCGGGTGGATGGGCTTCGCTGGGCGCTCGGGGGACACGAGCACTTCCGCTGACGTGCGGTCAGCAGGACGGGGAGTAGCAGCTTAGGAGATGACAGAGGGCCGGTTCCACAACGGAACCGGCCCTCGTCTCAGCTGGATTGTCTGAGCTGGATGCGACTAGGCGCGCGTGACCTTGCCCGCCTTCAGGCAGGACGTGCAGACGTTCACCCGGCGGCGGGTGCCCGGTGCGACAAGCGCGCGGATGGTCTGCACGTTCGGGTTGAAGCGCCGGTGGGTACGGCGGTGAGAGTGCGAGACGGACATGCCGAAGCCGGGCCCCTTGCCGCAGACATCGCAGTGGCTGGCCACAATGGCCTCCTCGTGATCAGACGGATATCTCAAACGCCGATATCTCAAAACGTATGGGCGAACTGACGTAGTTCAAGCCCGACTCGGCCGAAACCTGGTCAGGCAACCGGTCAATAGTAGCCAGCAGCGGTTGCCGGATCCAAACCGGCCGCCCTTCGCCCATCCAGACCAGTGTCGGATGGCCCAGTAGGGTGTCGCCAGCGCGAGGACGAATCTAGGACACAGCAACGTTTCGTGCCGGAAGGTCATGCGGCGGAAGGGGACGGCATGCAGCAGCTGCTGGATGCTTCGGCTGTGCGGCGATGGTGCAGCGCCGCTGCCGAATCGATGGCAGCTCATCGCGGCGAGATCGACGACCTGAACGTGTTCCCGGTTCCGGACGGAGATACCGGGACCAACCTCGCACTCACGCTCCGAAGTGCTGCCGAGGCGGTCGCCGGCGACCGTTCCGCGACGGCCGGACTGGTGCTGCGCGCGATGGCCCGGGGCGCCGTGTTGGGGGCCCGCGGCAACTCCGGAGTGATCATGTCCCAGGTGCTGCGTGGCTTGGCGGAATCCCTCGATGGTGCCAGCGACGGCGACGCTGCCCTGCTGGCCATCGGACTGCGGAAAGCATCCGACGCGGCATACGCCTCGGTGGCCGAGCCGGTCGAGGGCACCATCCTCTCGGTCATCGCAGCGGCGGCCGACGCCGCCGAGCAGACCCAACGCGGCGGCGTCGCCGATCTCGGTGTGATCGTCGAGGCCGCGCTGTCCGGCGCGACGGAGGCGCTGCGTCGAACCCCCGAACAACTCGAGGTGCTGGCCAAGGCAGGTGTCGTCGATGCGGGCGGTCGGGGCCTGGTGGTGGTGCTGGAGGCGCTGGCCTCGGTGATCACCGGACGGGTCGCCGAAGCCGTCCCGGTGCGGATTGCGGCCCGTGACCGTGCTGCCCTGGAGGCGGTGCGCGAGTCCGGCAGTGACGAGTTCGGATACGAGGTCCAGTACCTGCTGCACGCAGACGAGGATGCAGTCGATGAGCTGAAACGGGTGCTTGCCGAACTCGGTGACTCGCTGGCGGTGGTCGGCACCGGCGAGGGCCTGTTCAACGTGCATGTGCACGTCAACGACGTCGGGGCTGCAGTCGAAGCCGGCATCGAAGCAGGCCGACCGCACCGCATCACCATCGTCCGCTTCGCCGATCAGCTCGCCAGCGAGCCGGCCGCCGACGCCCGTAACGGGACTGCGATCGTCGCGGTGGCGCCGGGCGCTGGGTTGGCAGATCTGTTCCGGTCCGAGGGAGTCGGCGTGGTCGACGGCGGACCGACCGAGAACCCGTCCACGGCCGAAGTGCTCGAGGAGATCATGGCTACCCAGGCCGCCCGCGTGATCCTGCTGCCGAACGCCTCCGCGGTCGGCGGGGTCGCGGAGATGGCGGCCGAGGAGGCCAGGGCGGCCGGCGTCCAGGTTGCGGTGATCCCGACCAAGTCCCCGGTTCAGGGCCTGGCCGCGGTGGCTATCCACGACGAGGACCGCCGCTTCGAGGACGACGTGATCGCGCTGGCCGAGGCCGCGGCTGCTACCCGATTCGCTGAGGTGACGGTCGCGGTGCGGGAGTCCATCACTTACGCCGGACGCTGTCAGGCCGGCGACGTTCTCGGCCTGATCGACGGTGAGGTCGTCGAGATCGGTAGCGACGTGGCCCAAATGGGCATCAGTCTGATCGGCAGGCTGATCGCGGCAGGTGGGGAGCTCGTCACGGTGCTGGCAGGGTCCGACGAGGGGGCGGCCGAGGCCGCGGAGGCGGTGGAACGAAACATCCGCCAACATCATCCACTCGTCGAGCTGAGCCGATTCGCCGGTGGTCAACCGCACTTTCCGTTGCTGATCGGCGTCGAGTGACGGTGCCAGGGCCGACTCCTGCCAAGGCGTCGTCCACAACCGAGACCCGACCGTCGAAGCGGCTGTCAGACGAATCTGAGAAGCTGACGGATGTGGCCACCCTCAGCACGCTGCTGCGCGACGCTCTCGGGGGCAAGGCGGCCAAGGCGTTGGGCAAGCTCGAACTCGAGACGGTGGGCGACCTGCTCCGGCATTACCCGCGGCGGTTCTCCGAGCGCGGCAAGTTGACCGACCTGTCCGAGCTGGTCGAGGACGACGAGGTGACGGTGATGGCCGAGATCCTCTCGGCCAAGACCCGCCGTATACCGGGCCGCAAGCTGACCATCCTCGAGGTCGTGATCGTGTCCGGGCAGCATCGCGCCTCGCTGAGCTTCTTCAACCAGGCATGGCGAGACCGTGAGCTGATCCCCGGCCGCCGTGGATTGTTCGCCGGCAAGGTGAGCAGATTCCGCACCAAGTTGCAGCTGAACTCCCCGGACTACTTGCTCATGAGCGAGGACGACCCGTTGGCCGCCGAGGACTTCGCAGGCGCGCTGATACCGGTGTATCCCGCCGTTGCCGGGGTGCCTTCCTGGACCATCGCACGCTGCGTGAAGCAGGCGCTGGATGGCTTGGACCCGGTGGCAGACCCGCTGCCGATCGAGGTCCGCGCCCGGGCTGGTCTACGTGAACTCGACGACGCCCTGCGACACATTCACCGCCCCGAGTCGACAGGCGACTGGTTCTCCGCCAAGCGTCGACTGGCCTTCGACGAGGCATTCGGGGTGCAGTTGGTGATGGCTCAGCGGCGACACGCCAACGCGGCGAACCCGGCGATCGCCAGGCCTCGGGTCGAAGGCGGCCTGGTGGACGCATTCGCCGATCGGCTGCCATTCACCTTCACCGGTGAGCAGGTGGTGATCGCCGACCAGATCGAACAGGAACTGTCCGCCGAGCATCCGATGCACCGGTTGCTGCAGGGTGAGGTGGGTTCCGGCAAGACGGTCGTGGCGCTTCGGGCCATGCTGCAGGTGGTCGACACCGGCGGCCAGGCCGCGCTACTTGCCCCGACCGAGGTGCTCGCCGCTCAGCACGAGGCGACCATCACCGAATTGCTTGGCGAGCTGGCGCGAGCCGGGCAGCTCGGTGGATCCGACCAGGGCACCAAGGTGGCCTTGCTCACCGGCTCGATGTCGACCGGCGCACGCCGTGCGGCGTTGCTCGACCTGGCGTCAGGGGCAGCCGGCATCGTGATCGGCACTCATGCCCTTATCCAGGACCAGGTGCAGTTCGCCGACCTCGGCCTTGTCGTGGTGGACGAGCAGCACCGGTTCGGCGTTGAGCAGCGCGATGCGTTGCGCAGCAAGGCCAGCGCTCCGCCACACATGCTGGTGATGACCGCCACGCCGATCCCACGCACGGTAGCGATGACGGTGTTCGGTGACCTGGAGGTCTCCGAGCTGCACGAACTGCCAGCAGGTCGCAAGGATGTCACCACCACCGTGGTGCCGATCAACGAGAAGCCAGGCTGGCTCGACCGCGTCTGGCAGCGAGTGCGCGAAGAGGTAGCCGCCGGTCATCAGGAATATATCGTCTGCCCGCGGATCGGTGAGGGTGACGAGTCCGACGACCCGGCTCTGGCTCACCCGATGCTCGACACGGACGAGCCTGCCGGGCAGGTTGCCTCGGTCCTGTCGACGTATGCGGAGCTGTCCAGCGATCAGCTCGCCGGCCTGCGAGTGCAGATGCTGCACGGCCGGATGGCCAGTGAGGACAAGTCGAACGCGATGGCCGAGTTCGCTGCGGGTCGCAGCGACGTGCTGGTGGCGACGACGGTCATCGAGGTGGGCGTGAACGTCAGCAACGCAACCATGATGGTGGTGCTGGACGCCGACAGGTTCGGGGTCTCGCAATTGCACCAGCTCCGCGGTCGGATCGGGCGCGGCAGTCTCGAGGGTGTCTGCCTGCTGCTGTCGCAGATGCCGCTGGGACATCCGTCCTTGCAGCGCCTCGACGAAGTGGCTCGAACACGAGACGGCTTCGAGTTGGCCCAGCTCGACTTGCGAGAGCGCCGCGAGGGTGACGTGCTCGGTTCGGCACAGTCCGGACGGCGGTCACAGCTGAAACTGTTGTCGCTGATCCGTGACGAGGAGCTCATCAGGCTGGCCAGGACCGAAGCATTGCAGGTCATCGACTCCGATCCGAACCTGTCCGATCACCCACAGTTGCAGGAGTTCTTGTGGGAATCCTTCGACTCCGAGCGAACCGAGTTCCTTCAGAAGTCCTGAGCCCCGCCCAGCTTGTCGCGCCGGTCGCCGAATGGCGCGGTCTGTGACACGGCCGTCGCCGATCTCCCTTGTGAACTCGGGTGAAAGTTCAACTGAGCCGAGTGACGTCCCGCGTGAGGTGGCGACCATCAAGTGTCGCGCAGACGTATCGACGCGGCTAGGCTGCCGAGGTGACTCGGATCGTCTCCGGATCCGCGCGGGGCCGTCGTCTCGCCGTTCCGCCACGTGGGACCAGGCCAACTTCTGACCGGGCCAGAGAAGCGCTGTTCAACACCCTTGAATCAGAGCTCGGGGTCTCGGGGCGTCGCTTCCTCGATTTGTTCGCCGGCTCCGGCGCGGTAGGACTCGAGGCGCTGTCGCGTGGTGCCGACGCCGTGGTGTTCGTCGAGTCCGATCGCAACGCAGCGCTGATCCTGCAGGACAACATCAACGCGCTCGGTCTTGCGGGCAGCACGCTGCACCGTTGCACGGCCGAGACATACCTTGCCGCCGTCGGTGCTGATGAACCGTTCGACATCGTGTTCGCCGACCCGCCGTACGCGACCAGTTCGGGTGTGGTCGCCAGCCTGCTCGGTTCGTTGACCGACGAAAGATGGCTTGTCTCGGAAGGGATTGCCGTCGTGGAACGGCCCTCGCGAGAGCTGGAGTTCCCGTGGCCGAGTGAGATAAAGGCCATGAAACAGCGCCGCTATGGCGAGGGTTGCCTTTGGTACGGTCGCCGCGAGTAGTCGTCGAACGACACTTACCGACTGGTCGCCGACTGCGGGGCAGCCGCCACCACCTCGGTCGGAGTCCACCAGTCGAGGATGTCGATGAACGCTGAGGCCAAGATCAGGCGAGCCGTGTGCCCGGGGTCTTTCGACCCGGTCACCAACGGACACCTCGACATCATCTCCCGGGCCGCGGACCTTTATGACGAGGTCGTGGTGGCAGTGCTGATCAACAAGACGAAGTCCAGCCTGTTCGACGTCGAAGAGCGGCTGGAACTGCTTGGCAAAGTGACCGTCAGCTACCCGAACGTGCGCGTCGATTCGTTCCACGGACTGCTGGTGGACTATTGCCGCAGCCATCAGATCCCGGTGATCGTCAAGGGTCTGCGCGCGGTGAGCGACTTCGATTACGAGCTGCAGATGGCTCAGATGAACCGGGGTCTGGCCGGGGTCGACACGCTGTTCATGCCTACCAACCCGGAGTACAGCTTCCTGGCTTCCAGTCTGGTCAAGGAGATCGCAACCTATGGTGGAGACGTGAGCAGTCTGGTGCCGAAGCTGGTGCACGAGAGGATGCTCACCCGACTCCGGGAGCGCTCGTGACCGATCACACTCTGGCCCGCGCAGACGAGGTGCTGACCGAGCTCGTCGAGCTCGTCGAGACTGCCCGGACGCTGCCGATGTCCAGTTCCTGCGTCGTGCCGAGAGAGCGGACCCTGGATCTGCTGGACGCCCTGCGTGAGGTGCTGCCGCCGGAGATGATCGAAGCTCGCAAGTTGGTGGCAGAACGGGATCGGGTGCTCACCGAGGCAGATGCGCTGGCCGAGCAGACCCGCCGGGACTCCACCGCTGAGGCCGAGGCGCTGGTCAAGGCGGCCCGGATCGAGGCCCACGAACTGCTCGAGGGCGCTCGCGAGGAGCAGGCGCAGCTGCTCGCGGCGTCCACGATCCACCAGACCGCGAGCGAGCAGGCTGCCGCCTTGACCGAGCAGACCCGGATCGACACCGACCGGATCAGGGCCGAGGCGGATGCCTATGCGGCACGGCTCGGTGCGGATGCGCACTCCTATGCGGAGCGAACTCTGTCGGACCTGGTGGCGAACCTGACGCGCCTGGCCGCCACGGCAGAGAACGGGCGCGCGGCGCTGGCCCAGCACGATCCCGGGCGGGCCGCCTCGGATGCTGCTGATTCCACTGCACCGGTCGACGTCGCTGAAGCTGCGGCTCAGCGAGCGGAACTGCCGCCGGATTCCACCGAGTCACCTGCCGAGGGCAACCTCGACGGTTCGAGCTCCGCGGGCTAACGGGCCGGGGTTGGCCCGACTGCTCCGATTTCACCCCCGGTGGTCGGCTCAGGTAACCTGAACGACGGCCAAAACCATGTTCTGGCCCGGTTGCATCCGCGACTGACTCGTCTCGTAATTGAAGGTCACCTTGAATCCGCGCAGCCCGTTCGTCCTGGATACCAGGGAGCTCGGTCGGCGGGCCGGAAGCGCGCGTGACTATCAGCGAGAGATGCCAGCCCCGGATCAGCTCGGACTGAACATGATCGGTGTCGTTGCGGGATCTCCGCTCGTGCTGACCGTCCGGCTGGAATCGGTGACCGAAGGGGTCCTAGCGACCGGAACGGTGACCGGCCAGTTGAGTGGTGAGTGCGGGCGTTGCCTGCAGCACTTCACCGAGGCATTGCAGGTGGAGTTCGTCGAACTGTTCGCGTATCCGGACAGCACGACGGACGCCACCACCGATGATGAGGTCTCCCGGCTCGAGGGCGAACGCCTCGATCTCGAGCCGGTGGTGCGAGACGCAGTTGTGGTGAGCTTGCCGCTCACCCCGCTGTGCCAGCCGGATTGCGCCGGGTTGTGCCCTGATTGCGGGGAGCGACTCGACGACCTTCCGGATGGACACACGCACACCATGTTCGACCCGCGTTGGGCCGCCCTTGCCGGGCGGTTCGGTGCAGAGACAGAACCAGTTGACCAGCAGCCCACCGCTGAAGGTCATCCGACGACAAGTCAGGAGTAACCGCCGTGGCCGTCCCGAAGCGGAAGACCTCGCGTTCCAACACCCGGTCCCGTCGATCGCAGTGGAAGACCAGCGCCCCAACTCTGGTGACCTGCCCTAACCGGGCTTGTGGCCAGCCGAAGCTGCCGCACACCGCGTGCTCGAACTGTGGTCAGTACGACGGCAGGCAGGTCATCGCGGTCTGATCACCGCGATGACGCGCCATCCTCGCCCGCCGGTGATTCTGTCCGTGCGAATCGGCGATGGCCGCTAAGCCCGTACAGGCGGCCGATTCCGCCGAGCTAGCCGCCGAACTCGGCGTGTCGATGGACGCCGAGTTGTTTCGGCGTGCCCTGACCCATCGTTCCTACGCCTACGAGAACGGCGATCTGCCGCATAACGAGCGGCTGGAGTTCCTGGGCGACTCCGTGCTCGGCGTGGTCATCACAGACGCGCTGTTCCGGGCGCACCCAGAGCTGGCCGAGGGCAAGCTGGCCAAGCTTCGAGCCTCCGTGGTGAACATGCGCGCGCTGGCTGAGGTCGCGCGCGGCATCGGTGGCGACGGGATCGGCAAGTACCTTCTCCTGGGCCGCGGCGAGGACGCTACCGGCGGCCGCGACAAGCCCTCGATCCTGGCCGACACCTTGGAAGCAATCCTTGGTGCGATCCACCTCCAACACGGCATTGCGACCGCGTCGGAGGTCATTCACCGGTTGTTCGATCCAGTTCTCGCGGCCGCGCCAGGCCACGGCGCAGCGTTGGACTGGAAGACGTCGCTGCAGGAACTGACTGCCGAGCGAAGTCTCGGCGTGCCGGACTACGTGATCACCTCCGACGGCCCGGATCACGCCAAATCCTTCACTGCAGCCGCGGTCGTCGACGGTTGCACCTACGACGTACGGCCCGGACGAAACAAGAAGGAGGCCGAGCAATCGGCCGCCGAGGCCGCCTGGCGGGCGTTGACCGGCAGCCAGGCAGAGTCCGACGCACCGGCGCCCTGACCGGTGCCTGAGCTACCCGAGGTCGAAACCGTAAGGCTGGGCCTGCAACGGTGGGTGGTCGGCCGGACCATCAAGTCCGTCGACTCAGTGCATCCGCGTGCGGCACGCCGACATCTCGCCGGCGCCGAGGACCTGTCCCTTCGGCTTGCCGGTCGCACCATCCAAGCCGCCAGGCGGCGCGGCAAGTACCTGTGGCTTCCCCTCGATGGTGAATCCGAATGCCTGATCGCCCACCTGGGGATGAGCGGTCAGCTGCTGGTGCTCGCCCCGGCCGCCCCGCCCGGTCCGCATCTGCGCGCGCGCTTCGCGTTCACCGACGGTGGACTGGAACTTCGTTTCGTGGACCAGCGCACCTTCGGGGGGCTCCAACTCGATGACCTCGTGCCGGATGACCTCCTGCCGGATGACCTCGTACCGGATGACCTCGTACCGGATGACCTCGTGCCGGATGGCCTCGGCCGGGTGCCGGCCAGCATCGGCCACATCGCGCGTGATCCGCTCGACAAGCGGTTCGACGATGCGGCCTGGATCGCGTCGGTGCGACGCCGCAGGAGCACGCTGAAACGCACCCTGCTGGATCAGACGTCGATCTCCGGGGTGGGCAACATCTACGCCGATGAGGGGCTCTGGCGCGCCAGGTTGCACGGTGACCGGCCCACCGATTCGGTCAGTCGAGCACAGCTCGTTCGGCTGCTGTTCGAGCTGCGCGCAGTGTTCGCCGACGCATTGCAGGCCGGCGGTACGTCCTTCGACGCGCTCTACGTCAACGTCAACGGCGACAGCGGCTACTTCGACCGATCACTGAACGTCTACGGCAGGCAGGGGGAGCCGTGTCCGCGCTGCGGCCGTCCGATCGCACGGGTGAAGTGGATGAACCGCTCCTCGTATTTCTGCCGGTTCTGCCAGCGCATGCCCCGAGCAACGCGAGCAGCTCGAGCAACTCGGGCAGCTCGGCGGCCACAAAGTCCGATGCCATGACCAAGTCCGGTGAGAAAGTCCGGCTGACAGCCTGGGTGCACGGTCACGTCCAGGGCGTCGGCTTTCGCTGGTGGACCAGGTCGCGTGCGCTCGAACTGGGCCTGACCGGCTGGGCAAAGAACTTGCCGGATGGACGCGTCGAGGTGGTGGCCGAAGGACCGCGCGAAGCCTGCGAACGGCTGCTCGCGTTACTGCGTGGCACCCGCACGGCCGGCCGCGTCGACACGGTGGTGGAACGGTTTTCGGCCGCCCAGAACGGGCTCGTCGGGTTCCTGGAGCGCTGATCGCAGGCTGCCCGTAACCGCCCGTTGTTTAGTAAGAGTGAGTTTAGCTACGGGAGACCCGGCGGGGATTTGTGTCTGACGGCTCGCGGTGTCACCATTGCAATACCGAATCAATCCTTCGACCGGTAGGCGCCGATGGCTCGCGGTGTTCACTCCCGCATCCGACCGCCCCGCCGCCGGCCAGGTCCGTGAAAGGTCGCTATATGGCCAGGGCGCTGTTGGGACATCTTGCTACCACCCAGGATCGGTACCTGTTGGAAGAGGTGGCACGGCTGAAGAGTCAAGTACGAGATCTGGAATCTGAGGTCGCCGAGTTGAAGTCGGCCGCTGAATCACATCAATTCTTGGACGAACTGCAGCGGATGACCACGTCCGCTTCTGCACTGGCCTGACCTCCGCCACGTCCGGCGGGCGGTAGATTGCCCTCGGTGGAACGGATCTCTGCTCGGTCCAGATCCGCTCGCCCGAATTCGCTTTCGATCCCGCCGGAGCCTGAGTGCATCTCAAGTCATTGACCTTGAAGGGCTTCAAGTCCTTCGCGTCGGCTACGACGCTGCGATTCGAACCGGGGATCACAGCTGTCGTCGGACCAAATGGGTCCGGCAAGTCGAACGTCGTCGACGCCATCGCCTGGGTACTGGGTGAGCAGGGCGCCAAGGCGCTGCGCGGCGGCAAGATGGAAGACGTCATCTTTGCCGGCACAGCCGGCCGCCCACCGCTGGGTCGGGCCGAAGTCACGCTGAGCATCGACAACACCGACAACGCGCTGCCGATCGACTACACCGAGGTCTCGATCACCCGCCGGATGTTCCGCGACGGAGCCAGCGAGTACGAGATCAACGGTGAGGGCGCTCGCCTGCTGGACATCCAAGAGTTGCTGTCCGATTCCGGTATCGGCCGCGAGATGCACGTCATCGTCGGGCAGGGCCAGCTCGATTCGGTGCTGCAGGCTCGGCCGGAGGACCGCCGTGGCTTCATCGAAGAGGCTGCCGGAGTGTTGAAACACCGCAAGCGCAAGGAAAAGGCGCTGCGCAAGCTCGAGGCCATGCAGGCCAATCTGACCCGGCTCACCGACCTCACCGGAGAGCTCCGGCGGCAGCTGAAACCGTTGGGGAAGCAAGCAGAAGTTGCCCGGCGCGCCGCGGGCGTCCAGGCCGAGCTGCGTGATTCACGGCTACGGCTGCTGGCCGACGACCTGGTCAGCCTGCGGGCCGGCCTGGAGGCCGAGGTCGCCGACGAGAACGCCATCCGCGCCCGGCGCAGCCAGGTCGAGCAGGCGCTTGCCACCTCATCCGCCCGGGAGAAGGAACTCGAGGAGCAGCTGGCCGTCGACGCACCGGCTGTGGCTGCCGCTCAGGAGGTCTACTTCCGGCTGTCCGCCTTGGCTGAGCGGTTTCGCGGGACCCAGAAGCTGGCGGCCGAGCGCGTCCGGCACCTGTCGGAGTTCGCCGAGGAAGAGCGTCGAGGCCGTGATCCGGAGGAGCTCGAAGCCGAGGCCGCCGAGGTCAGGGCCGCCGAACACCAGCTGACAGCCGAACTCGACGCGGCCCGCGCCGAGCTGCAAGCTGCCGTCACCGAACGCCAGGACGGCGAGCGCGCGCTTGCCGATTCCGAACGCGCCTTGGTGGCCGCGGCACGGGCCGTAGCCGATCGCCGCGAAGGCCTGGCCAAGTTGGCGGGTCAAGTCAACGCGCTGCGATCGCGCGCGTCGGCCGGCGGCGACGAGATCGCCCGGATCGGGGTCTCGGCCGACCAGGCCCGGCAGCGCGCTTCAACGGCGGCCGCAGAACTTGCTGCTGCACAGGGCGAGGTAGGTGCCCTCGATGAGGGCGAGGTCGATCTCGACAGCAGCCACGAGGACGCTGTCGCCCGCTTCGAAGCGGCGTCGGCTCGCCTGAAAGAGCTCACCGAGGCCGAGCGGTCGGCCAGCGGCGACTGCTCGACCTGGACTGCTCGCCGCGACGCACTCGCGATGGGTTTGACCCGCAAGGACGGTGCTGGCGCGTTGTTGGCGGCGGGCTCCCAGCTGCCGGGAGTCCTTGGCTCGGTTGCGGCACTGTTGTCCGTCGAGCCCGGCCACGAGACGGCGCTGACGGCCGCGCTGGGCGCGATCGCCGACGCAGTGGCGGTCGCCTCGCCGCGCGATGCAGGCGCGGCATTGGAGCTACTCAAGTCCACCGACGCAGGACGGGCCGGGCTGCTGGTCGGCGGTTCGGACCACGGGTCGGACCGGGCGGGCTGGCCTGAGCTACCGGCAGGTTCGCGCTGGGCGGTCGATGTAGTCGGCGCGCCGCCGCAGCTGCAGGCCGCGGTCGAGAATGCGCTGGCAAGAATCGCGATCGTGGACAGCCTGTCCGACGCGCAACGGCTGATCGAGGATCACGAGGACGTGCGTGCGGTCACCCGCGCCGGTGACGTGCTGGGACGGAGCTGGGCGGCCGGCGGTTCGTCCTCGTCGCCGAGCGTGATCGAGATCCAAGCTGCGGTCGACGAAGCCGAACAGAAGGTGGCCGAGGCAACGGCTCGGCGCGATCAGCTCCGCATCGAGCTCGACGAGCTTCGTCCCGAGACGGATCGGCTCAAATCAGTGGTCGACGCGACTCTGGGCGCGCTGCATGAATCGGATGCCCGCCTGAACGCCGTCGCCGAGCGGCTTGCCCAGCTGGCCCAGGCTGAACGTTCGGCGATCGCCGAGGCCGATCGGCTGGATTCCGCTCGGCTGGCCGCCGAACAGGCTCGCGACGCCGACCTGGCCGGGCTGGTCGAGCTGGAGGAACGGCTGCGGCTTGCCGAGGCCGAGCCGTCCGAGGAGGAGCCGTCCGGCGAGGAGCGCGATGCCCGGGCGGCCCGGGTAGCCAACGCGCGCCAGGCGGAGATGGAATCACGCCTCGCGGTTCGCACCCATGAGGAGCGGGTCAGGGCGATGGCCGGTCGGGCCGAACAGCTGCTGCGGGCCGCGCAGACCGAACGTCAGGCTCGACTCCGGCAGGAGGCTGCCCGGGTGCGGCGGGCCCGTGGTGCGCGGGTGGGTGCGGCTGTCGATGCCGCTGCGCGTGCGGCTCTGGAGCAGTTGGAAGGCGTGCTGGCTCGAGCTGGAACGGAGCGGGAGGCCGTCCAGCAGGCCCGACACGAGCGTGAAGCGTCGCTGTCGACCGCGAGGGCGACGGTCCGGGAGTTGGGGACCGAGCTGGCCCAGCTGACCGATGCCGTGCACCGCGACGAGGTTGCCCGTGCTGAGCAGCGGCTGCGGATCGAACAGCTCGAGCTCCGTGCCGTCGACGAGTACGGCATCGAGCTCGGCGTGCTGCTGTCCGACTACGGACCCGATCAGCCGGTACCACCCTCGGCGCAGGAAATGGCCGAGTTCGAACAGGCGAAGGAACGCGGCGAGACGGTCGTGGCGCCGCAGCACGGACCCTTCGACCGCCCGAGTCAGGAAAAGCGTGCCGGCCGCGCCGAGCGGGATTTGGCTCTGCTCGGCAAGGTAAACCCACTTGCCTTGGAGGAATTCGCGGCGCTGGAGGAGCGTCATCAGTTCCTGGCCACCCAGCTCGAGGATCTGAAGAACACCCGCCGGGACCTGATGACCGTGGTGAAGGAGGTGGACGACCGGATCCTGGAGGTCTTCACGGCTGCCTACTACGACGTCGAGCGGGAATTCGAGATCGTGTTCCGCACGCTGTTCCCTGGTGGCGAGGGTCGCCTCATCCTCACCGAACCGGACGACATGCTCACCACCGGCATCGAGGTCGAGGCCAGGCCGCCCGGCAAGAAGGTCAAGCGGTTGTCGCTGCTGTCCGGTGGCGAGCGCTCGTTGACCGCGGTAGCGCTCCTGGTGGCCATCTTCCGAGCTCGGCCGAGCCCGTTCTACGTTCTGGACGAGGTCGAAGCGGCCCTGGACGACGTGAACCTCGGCCGTCTGGTGGGCCTGATCGGTGAACTGCGCGCGAGCAGCCAGATCATCATCATCACCCACCAGAAGCGGACCATGGAGGTTGCCGACGCCCTGTACGGCGTGACGATGCGCGGTGACGGCATCACCCAGGTGATCAGTCAGCGGCTGCACGACAGCACCGACACCGAGCCGGCTGCACTGGCCGCTAGCTCGACCTCCTGAGCTTCGATTCGGGCTATCGCAGACCCGCCAGGTACCGTTCAGGAGTGTTGAATCGCACCCGGTTGTTCTTTCCGGCGCTCGTGAGTGCCCTGGCAATCGTCACCCTCACGGCTTGCACGCAGGCTCCGTCGTCGAGCTCGACCACGTCCAGCAGCCCGTCGGCAACCGGCTCGGTGGTCTCGCCGAGTTCGTCGGTAGCACCCAGCTCGACAGCGCCGCCGACCCAAACCAAACCGGCCGGGCCGCCGCCGAAGCCGGTGCACGTGTCATTGCTGGAAGGTGATGGCGGCCAGTACGGCATCGGGATGCCGATCATCGCCTGGTTCGACCGTTCGTTCACGAGCGCGAAGGCGTTCTCCGCCGCGACATCGGTCACCGTGAACGGCACGGTGGCACACGGGGCCTGGTACTTCGAGCACACCGCACATACCGGCTCGGCCCTGGAGGCCCACTACCGGCTGGCCAACGTGTGGCCTGCGCACGCCAAGATCGAGATGAAGCTTCCGGTCAAGGGGGTCAGTGCCGGAACGGGCCTGGCTTTCGACGACAGCTTGACGCTGTCGATCACTACTGGCGCGGCCAACGTCTCCACCGTCGACTCCCGCAGCCTGACGATGACGGTGGTCAGCGACGGCAAGATCTACGGGCGTTTCCCGGTGTCGCTCGGTGCGGCGAACACCCCGACCGCGCGAGGCACCAAAGTCATCATGGAGCAGGGCCGCGACATCTCGATGCGAGGTCCGGGCTACTTCGACCCGCACGTGGAGTACACCCAGCGGCTGACCTATGGCGGTGAGTACCTGCACTCCGCGCCCTGGAACGTAGCCAACCTGGGCGTCCGGTCCACCTCCAACGGATGCACGAACCTGTCGCCGGCTGCCGCGAAGCGGCTGTACGGCTTCCTGCATGTCGGAGACATCGTGAAGTACCCCAACGCCAACGGGCCGGCAATGCAGCTGGGCTCCGGTTACGGCGACTGGAACGTGCCGTGGACCACTTGGATGACCGGTGGAGTCGTAGCCACGAGATAACCGGGGCGCCGGGCAGGGCTAGGCACCCTCCGGCGCTGGATGTGTCCGGAACACTGCGACTGAGAGAATCCCTGAGTGGCAACCTTCATCCTGATCATCGTCGCGGTACTCGTCCTCGCCGTTGTCGTGGGGGCCGGCCTGCTCGTCCCTCGGCTGCGGCACCGCCGGGGCGAGGTCGCCGCGCCGCCCGCCCCGACCCCGGTAAGCCCGGCCGATGCCGAGCACTCGACGTCGGTCCAAGCACCGCAGGCGCCATCGGTCCAGGCCCCGGAGGCCGCCCTGGCGCCGGTCGAGCAGCTTCCGGCGGTGGGTCTGGACGTGCCGGAACCCACGGCCGGACGGATGCAGCGGCTGCGCGCCAGGTTGGCTCGCTCGCAGACTTCGCTCGGACGCGGGTTGCTGACCGTGCTGTCGCGGGAGAAGTTGGACGACGATGCGTGGGACGAGGTGGAGGAGGCACTGCTGACCGCCGACGTCGGGCTCGGTGCGACGACCGAGATCGTGACGAGGTTGCGGACCCGGACCCAGGTGTTGGGGACCCGAAGCCAGGGTGAGTTGCGCGCCCTGCTCGCCGAGGAGCTGGTCACCGCATTGCGACCGGACATGGACCGCAGCCTCAGGACGGTGCGGAATTCCAATCCTTCGCACGCCGATGGTCCCGCGGTGGTGCTGGTCGTCGGTGTGAACGGGACGGGTAAGACGACCACCTGCGGCAAGCTCGCCCGGGTTCTGGTTGCCGACGGCCGCACCGTCTTGTTGGGTGCAGCCGATACCTTCCGTGCGGCAGCGGCAGATCAGCTGCAGACCTGGGGATCCCGGGTCGGCGCGCAGACGATCCGCGGGCCTGAGGGCGGCGATCCGGCCAGTGTCGCGTTCGAGGCGGTGAAGGCCGGCATCGACGCGGGGGTTGACACGGTGCTGATCGATACCGCCGGACGATTGCACACCAAGGTTGGCTTGATGGACGAACTGGGCAAGGTGAAGCGCGTTGTCGAGAAGCATGGTCCGATCGACGAGACCCTGCTCGTGCTGGACGCGACCACCGGTCAGAACGGTTTGACCCAGGCTCGGGTGTTCACCGAGGTCGCCGACGTGACCGGCGTCGTGCTGACCAAGCTGGACGGCACGGCCAAGGGTGGCATCGTGATCAGCGTGCAGCGTGAACTCGGCGTGCCGGTGAAGTTGATCGGCCTCGGAGAGGGTGCCGACGATCTCGCTCCGTTCGACCCGGAGCAATTCGTCGACGCCTTGCTAGGCGAATAGTCGGCACAGCGTCGACGCCTTGCTAGGCGAATAGCCGGCACAGTGTCGACGCCTTGCTAGGCGAATAGGTGGCACAGCGTCGACGCCCTGCTTTCTGTGGGTCTGGCAAGCTGATCGACCGGAGCCCAAACGGATGCAGCACTGGAGGAACCAGCCTTGAAGGCACTGTTCAAACCCGCCGGCCAGCCGGGTTTCGAGTTCGTCGAGCGCCCGGAACCGTCCCCAGCCGACGGCGACGTGAAGATCCGGGTGCTACGGACCGGGCTGTGCGGAACCGACCTGCACATCGAGGCGTGGGACGCATGGGCGCAGAGCGAGATCAAGACGCCTCTGATCGCTGGACATGAGTTCATGGGCGAGGTCATCGAGGTCGGTTCCGGCGTACGGGACGTCACAGTGGGCGACCGGGTATCCGGCGAGGGCCACATCGTCTGCGGGATCTGCCGCAACTGCCGCGCCGGTCGCCGTCAGATGTGCATCCGGACGTTGAGCGTAGGCGTGCATCGCGATGGCGCATTCGCCGAGTACGTGGTCATCCCGGAAAGCAATGTGTGGGTTCATCCGCCCGACATCGATCCGGACCTGGGCGCCATCTTCGACCCGTTCGGCAATGCGGTGCACACGGCGCTGAGTTTCCCGCTGGTGGGTGAGGACGTGTTGATCACCGGCGCCGGACCGATCGGGCTGATGGCCGCGGCCGTCGCGCGCCACGTGGGCGCCCGCTTCATCGTGATCACCGATGTCAGCGAGCCGCGGCTGGAGCTGGCGCGGGGGATGGGTGCCGACCTCGCCGTGAACATCGCGTCCTCGACGGTCGCCGACGCGCAGCACGCCCTGGGGATGCGGGAGGGGTTCGACGTCGGCATGGAGATGTCCGGCCACCCGTCTGCGCTGCCGGACATGATCGCCAACATGAACCACGGTGGCCGGATCGCGATGCTCGGCCTGCCGAGCGAGCCGATCACGGTGGACTGGGCGAAAGTTGTCACGCACATGTTGACGGTAAAGGGCATCTACGGCCGCGAGATGTTCGAGACCTGGTACGCGATGAGTGCCATGTTGCAATCGGGCCTGGACATCTCGGCCGTCATCACCGACCGGTTCCCGGCGGCGGACTGGGCGGCCGGATTCGCAGCGGCTCGCTCCGGCAAGGGCGGCAAAGTCGTGCTCGACTGGTCGAACGTCTAGGGAGATCTGACCATGTACGCAACCATGCGGGACCAGTTGAACACCACCCTGGCCGAGATCCGGGAAGCCGGCTTGTACAAGTACGAGCGGCAGATCGACTCGCCACAGTCATCGCACATTTCCGCGTCGGGCAAAGAGGTTCTGAACTTCTGCGCCAACAACTACCTCGGGCTGGCCGATCACCCCGACATCGTCGAGGCTGGCAAGAAGGCCTTGGACGACTGGGGATTCGGACTGGCCAGTGTCCGGTTCATCTGCGGTACCCAGACCCCGCACATCGAGCTGGAACGCCGGGTGTCGGAATTCCTGGGCACCGATGCCACGATCCTGTTCTCCTCCTGCTTCGACGCCAATGGAGGCGTCTTCGAGACGCTGTTCAACGCCGAGGACGCGATCATCTCCGACGAGCTGAACCACGCCTCGATCATCGACGGGATCCGGCTTTCGAAAGCGCAGCGGTTCCGGTATCGCAACCGCGACATGACCGATCTCCAGGCGCAGCTGGTCGCGGCGGCCGGAGCCCGGCAACGAGTCATCGTCACTGACGGGGTGTTCTCGATGGACGGCTTTCTCGCGCCGCTGGCCGAGATCTGCGACCTCGCGGACAAGCACAATGCCCTGGTGATGGTGGACGATTCGCACGCCGTCGGATTCATCGGAGCCGGCGGTCGCGGCACACCTGAGCTGGCCGGAGTGTCGGACCGGATAGACATCTACACCGGCACGTTCGGCAAGGCCTTGGGCGGTGCGTCCGGCGGTTATGTGAGCAGCCACGCCGAGGTCGTCGAGCTGATGAGGCAGCGGTCGCGGCCCTACCTGTTCTCCAACACGGTCGCACCAGCCGTCGTGGCCGGCACCGTGGCCGCATTGGATCTGGTTGCGGGCAGCGGTGCGTTGCGCGAGAGACTGCAGGACAATGCCGCGTTGTTCCGGCGCAGGATGACCGAAGAGGGGTTCGACCTTCTCGACGGCGAGCACCCGATCATCCCGGTGATGTTCGGTGATGCGGCGCTGGCCGGGAAGGTTGCCGACGCGATGCTGGACGAGGGTGTGTATGTCATCGCGTTCAGCTATCCCGTCGTGCCGCAGGGTAAAGCCCGGATCCGGGTGCAGTTGTCGGCCGCGCATTCTTCCGACGACGTCGAGGCTTGTGTGCAGGCGTTCGTAGCTGCCCGGGCCGCGGTGGGGACGTAACGCGACGTGGCCATGAGGTGACAAAGGGTAACCGGGGGTGCACCCTTGGTGTCATGCGCCGGATCGCTCTGCTTGTCATAGTTTTGCTCGCGGCAACCTTCGGGACGGCTGCATCAAGCACCTGGCCGACCGATCACGGCAACAGCCGCCGAACCGGCTACCTCCCGACGCTGGCCAGGCATAAGGCTCTCGCGCCCGCGTTCACAGCCAGAGTTGACGGAGCGATGTACGCCTCGCCGCTGCTGGTCGGGACCGATGTGATCGCCGCGACGGAGAACAACACCGTCTACGCATTCAACGCCCTCACCGGCAAGCTGCACTGGGCCCGTCACCTTCGGACGCCGGCACCGACATCCAGCCTGGCGTGTCCGGGCAACATCTCACCGAGCGGCATCACGGGGACGCCGGCCTACGATCCGGTGACCAACCGGATCTTCGTGATGACCAACTCCGTCAACGCACAGTTCGGCGCCCATCACGAGATATTCGGGCTGAATGCGAGCACCGGTGCGGTGGCGATGAATCGCCGGATCGCCGTGCCGGGCACCGCCGAGAACGCAACCCAACAACGGGCGGCGCTGGCAGTGTCCAACGGCAACGTCTTCGTCGCGTTCGGGGGCCTGGCCGGTGACTGCGGCAACTACAAGGGTGCTGTGATCTCGTTGCGGGCCGATGGCCGGCTGGGCGCCACGGCATGGATCGTTCCCACCGGCCGTGAGGGCGGAATCTGGGCATCTGGTGGTCCGGTGGTGGCACAAGACGGTTCGGTGTTCGTCTCGGTCGGAAACGGCGCGTCCACCAGCGGCAGCTACGACGGTTCGGATTCGGTGACGCGGATCAGCGCCAAGTCCCAACGGATGGACTTCTTCGCGCCGACGAGCTGGGCTCCGGACAACGCCGCAGACCTGGATCTCGGGTCGATGACGCCCGCGTTCACCGCGAACGGCTACATCCTGCAGGCTGGAAAGTCCGGGCAGGCCTACGTGTTGAAGGGCGTTCACCTCGGCGGCATCGGTGGGCAGGTTTACACCGCGCCGCTGTGCAAGGCGTTCGGGGTATCAGCGGTGACGAACAATGTGATCTACCTGCCCTGCACGAACGGGATCACCCGGGTCGAGGTCGACAGCGCCGGACGGTTCCGCAAGGTCTGGACCGCGTCCGGCGTGAACAGCTCGCCGGTCGTGGGCAACGGCGCGATCTATGCGGTGACGTCGTCATCGTTGGTTGCCCTGAATTCCGCCGGGACCCAGATCGGTTCGATTGCGCTCGGCGCCGCGACGACGAGGTTCACCACCCCGGCGTTGGCCGGCAACAAGGTTTACGTCGGCACCGTCAACAGCCTGGTGGCGATCAGGGTCGGCTAAAGGGCCTGATCCAGCGACCTTCGACGGCTCGTCAGGCTATAGCTGATCGATCAGTCCGACCACGTCTTCGGCGCATCCGTAAGCAAGCGTGACGCCGGCGCCGCCGTGCCCGTAGCAATGCACGACCGGACCCGACGCGCGGGCTTGAAGTTCTAGTCGGACGGTCGGGCGCCCTGGACGAAGGCCCACTTTGTGGTTCAGCACCTGAGCGTCCCGCAACTCGGGCACGAGCGCGGCGCACCGCTGCATGATCGCCGCTGCGGTGTCAGAACGAACGGTCGAGTCGTCGTCGCCCTCTTCGGCGGTCCCGCCGAGCAGGATGGTGTCGTTGCGTGGCACCACATACGTCAACGTGGCGCCTTCGTCCAACAGCCATCGGTCCAAACCGATCTGCTCGATCACGATTACCTGGCCGCGGACCGGCACCACCGAGCCGTCGTCACCGAGTGGCCCGGCACCCAGCCCGGCACAGTTGACGACCGCGTCGTAACCGGCACCTGCCTCGTCGAGATCGACTATTCGCCGCTGCTGAAATATGATCCCGGCTTCGGTCAGCGATCGTTGCAGCCAAGGCAGATGGACGGCCATATCCACCACCGGGACGGTGAGCTCGTAGCCGTCGAGGTAGCCTGCCGGCAGCGCGGTGTCGGGGACCCGCCCCAGTGAGTCGATCGCGTCGATCCACCACGGATCCGGCGTCGGCTCGCGGAACAATTGCCAACCGGTGCGCATTCGAACACCGCTCCGGGCATCATCGGTCAGGCCCCGCAGCACCGTGAACCCAATCGCCGACCAGCGGGTGACCGAACGTTCGGGCAAGGCCCGGTAGGGATACCAGAGCGCCGCGGCGACCGCCGAAGTGGTGTGCTCGGTGAACTCCGCTGCCTGCACCTCGACCTGGTGGCCCGCCTGCTGCAGTCGCAGCGCGCTCGTCAAACCGACGATGCCGGCGCCGATCACCATGATTCGCATGCCACTGGTCAGGCTCCGGGAGCTACTCCGCCAAGGTCCTCATAGATGCCCAGCGGGTTACCCCAGGGGTCGGCCAGGTTGGCGAAGGCGACCAGGCCGGGCAAGCGCTTGATCGGGCCGAGCTCGAAGCCCTTGCGCCCCAGGATCTCCACCGACTTCTCGATGTCCTCCACCTGCAGCCGAAGCCGGAACGAGGAAGGCGCGATGGAGTCCCGTCCGGTAGCCAGTTGCAGCCAGGCGCCGGGGGATACCTCCCACTCGTAGAAATCGGGATCCGGACCGAGATCGGGGTCGCGGCCCAGCAGCGCGCAGTAGAACGCCAGCGCTTCCTCACGGTCACCGGCATGCAGCGCAACAGTCATTCCGCGAACTGTGATCTCGTTCATTCCGCGACCCTATCCTCCCGTTTCGCGACGCCGATCCCGGACCCTCGGATCCGGCCGCGCACGGATCTGCTCCGCACCGGATCTGCTCCGCACCGGACCGCTCCGCACCAAGGCAACACCCATCAGCCGGCGTATCGCTGCAGAGATTGGACGGCGCGGCGCAACACATTGGTGCCGTCCACCAGTGACCTGCGCACCCCAGCCGCCAGCTCGTCATCGGCCAATGCGGCCTCGGCAAGGCGCAGAGTCTGCGCCGAGGCATGGCTGGTCGGGTAACCCAAAAGCACTACCCGGGACAACGCCCAGCCTTGCCGGTGCGACGCGGTGGCCGGCAACTCCTCAAAAAAGCGCGGCACGTAGCGTGCCGTGAGTTCGGTCTGGCTCGGCATGAAGAAGCCTTCAGCCGTCGCATAGAGCTCATACGCACTGACCTCGTCCGCGTCGACCAGCAGCCGCCACGCGCGCTCCTTGGCATCGGCATCGGGCAGGGCAGCGCGGGCGAAGCTGGCATGGGTCGCCCCGGACGTACTGTTGTCCCTGGCCAGTTCGGCCTCGATCTCAGCAGGCGAGGTGGCGCCGAGCACCGCAGCGCGCCTGAGCAATGCCCAGCGCAGCTCGGCGTCGACCCTCAGTCCGCCCGGCACATCACGCCCGGCCAGCCACGCAAGGATTGCCGAACTGTCCGCGCTCGCCCTGATCCATCCCCGCGCCGCCTCGAGCTGGGCATCCGAACCCGGCGCTGCCCGGTCCATCAACGTCCGGGCACCTTCCGTAACCTGCACCCAGCGCGCCGCCCGGTCCGAAACCTTGCTGAACTCGCCTATCAGGTTCACGGTGGCGAACCGGAGCAGGTCCCCGGTCACCAGGTCGTCCGGCTCGCCCTGCAGCGCGCCAAGGAGGATGTCCAGCGCCTGGGCCGGATCGAGGTCGGCGTCGCGTACCGCATCGCGCACCGCGTTGTAGAGGACTACCCGGCTCGACTGAACCGACAGCGTGGGCAGTACGGCGCGCACCACATTCCATCCGTCCGGCCCGGGACGAACCTTGGCCCAGCTGTCGTCGGTACCGTCGGCGACCACGAGCGCGCTCGGCTCAGCGGCGAACCGTAGCTCGTCATCGACCAGGTGGCCCGGGTGTCGGAACACCTCGGAGCCGGCGTCGTCAAACCCGATGACCTCGAGAGCATGGGGGCGTCGCGATGTGTCGGGCGCCCGGCGGGACACCACCGCCTGTCCGTCCTCGTAGTAGCCGGTAAGGGTGTCCATCCCACTGGTCCGCAGCCACTGCTCGGCCCAGGAGTCGAGGTCCACCGCGCCGGCCGCTGTCCACGCACCGATCAGGTCGGCGAACTCCGCGTTGTCGAATCGATGTTTGTCGAAATGGGCGCGCAGCCCGGTCAGGAAGACCTCGTCGCCGAGGTAGGCGGCCAGCTGTTTGAGAACGGATGCGCCTTTGGCGTAGGAGATTCCGTCGAAGTCCTGCAGCGCGGCCGCTGCGTCGACGGACCCGTTGCCGGCCACCGGATGGGTCGAGGGCGCCTGGTCGGCGATCGAGCCCCAATCCTTGCGCCGAATCCCGAACTCGGTCCAGGCATTCCGATACCGCGTCACCTCGGCGCAGACCCGATGCGCCATGTACTCCGCGAACGACTCGTTGAGCCACAGGTCGTCCCACCAGCGCATCGTGACCAGATCGCCGAACCACATGTGGGCCAGCTCGTGAACGACCGTGCGGGCGCGGGAACCTCGCTCGCCGGTGGTTGCCGCAGACCGGAACACGTACTGGTCGCGCAACGTCACGCAGCCCGGATTCTCCATCGCACCGGCGTTGAAATCGGGGACGAATGCTTGGTGGTACTCGCCGAACGGGTATCGGATGCCGAACAACTCGTGATACCGGTCGAAAGCCTGCGCGGTGACAGTCAGGATGTCATCGGCTTCGGCATCGAGGTAGCGGGCCAGCGAAGAGCGGGCGTGCACGCCCAAGGTGATGCCGTCATGGATGCGCGTGATCGAGTGATACGGCCCGGCGACCACGGTCACAAAATAGGTCGACAGCGGCTGGGTGTTAGCCAGCCGCCAGCGGCCGGCCTCGGTCTGGGTCGCTGCGCCGTTGCCGACCACGGTCCAGTCAGGCGGGCAGGAAACGGTGACGTCGTAGCGCGCCTTCAGATCGGGCTGGTCGAAGCAGGCGAACCAGCGTGGCGCCGCGTCCAGGAACGACATTGCGTAGAGGTAGGTCTTGCCGTCAGCGGGATCGAGATGGCGGTGCATGCCCTCGCCGTCGCTGGAATAGCTCATCCGTGCCACGATGCGTAGCTCGTTGACGGCCTGCAGACCGCTCAGTGGCAGGCGTCCGTCGACGATCGTTGCCGGGTCGAGGTCGCTGCCGTTGAGCGAGATCGATGCGATGGAGGCGGCGTGGACGTCGAGAAACGTCGAGCTGGACGGATCGCTGCATCGGAAGGAGATGGTGGTGTCGGAACCGAACTCGCCATCTCGCGTGGACTCCGTGAGGTCGAGATCGATGCGGTATTGCTCGATATCGAGCAGGTCCGCGCGGTCCGTTGCTTCGATGCGCGTCAAACTGGGCATAGTTCGCGACGCTATAGGACCAGCCGGTGACATGGGTCTCCGGAGCGGGCGATCAGTTAATTTCCCTGAAACATGAACCACCCCGATTGGTAACAGCTCGCCGAGATCGTGTTCCTAGCTCTTTCAGAGGCAACGGGGCCTTCGATATCCCACCTATCGGAAGGGAACACGACTTGTGTCCTCAGTAATTCTCGCAAGTCCGACGTATGTGCCTTTCAATGTGAAGAGCCTCAGCGCCGGAGACACCGCATGGGTGCTCGCATCAGCATCCCTGGTCCTTCTGATGACCCCGGCGCTGGCGTTCTTCTACGGGGGAATGGTCCGGGCCAAGCACGCCCTGGCCATGCTCATGCAGAACTTCATGGCGATCGCGGTCGTCAGCGTCACCTGGGTGATCATCGGATTTGCCTGGGCATTCGGCGGCAACAATCGCTTCCTCGGCGACTTGCACTTCTTCGGGCTCCAGCACATCAACGATGTGGTGCCCACTCTGGGCACGGCCCAGACAACGCCGACACTGGTGTTCGTCGCGTTCCAACTGACGTTCGCCATCATCACACCCGCGCTGATCACCGGATCGACAGCTGACCGCTGGAAGTTCGGTGCATTCGTAGCGTTCGTAGCGGCCTGGTCGATCCTGATCTACGCGCCGGTCGCGCACTGGGTGTTCAACGGGTACGGGTGGCTCAACCAGTCGCTGCGTCCGGCCGGGAAGTTCTTCGCCGAAGACTTCGCAGGTGGGACGGTCGTGCACATCAACGCCGGTGCCGCGGGCCTGGCGATGGCGCTGGTGCTCGGCAGACGACGGGGGTGGCCGAAGGAGAACATGCGCGGCCACAACATTCCGTTCGTCATGCTCGGCGCGGGACTGCTGTGGTTCGGCTGGTTCGGGTTCAACGCGGGCTCGGCACTCACCGCGAGCAACCTGGCCGGTGTGGCCTGGATGAACACCAACACCGCGACCGCAACCGCCCTGATCGGTTGGTTGATCGTGGAGAAGATCCGGTACGGAAAATCCACCGCGCTCGGAGCGGCATCCGGTGCTGTGTCGGGTCTGGTCGCCATCACCCCGGCGGCTGGATTCGTCAGTCCGATCGGCGCGATCTTCATCGGCCTTATTGCCGGCGCACTGTGTGCTTGCGCGATCGGGTTGAAGAACAAGTTCGGATTCGACGATTCCCTCGATGTAGTGGGCGTGCACTTCGTAGGTGGGTGGACCGGTTGCTTGCTGATCGGATTCTTCTCCACCAACGGCATCAACACCCTTGCGAACAAGGGCATCCTGTACGGCGGAGGCGGGAAGTACGGCGGCTGGAACCTCCTGTTGCATCAGGCCGAGGCCGCCGCGGTGATCAGCGTGTTCTCGTTCGCGGGCACGTTTATCATTGCCAAGGTAATTGGGCTCGTCATGAGGAACCGTGTCACTGAGGAGGCCGAGATCGAAGGTCTCGACATCGCAATTCATGGTGAGAGCGCCTACGACTTCGGTCCGCTCGGCGGGATTCTGGCCAGTCAGCAGGGTGCAGCGTCGGTGTCGGCGCAGGGCAAGTCGGCGAAGGAGAGTGTCGAGGCATGAAGCTGGTGACTGCAATCATCAAGCCGTTCAAGCTCGAGGACGTCAAGATGGCGTTGGAAAACCTGGGAATCCAAGGTCTCACTGTTAGCGAGGTGTCTGGCTTCGGTCGGCAGCGCGGCCACACCGAGGTATACCGGGGCGCGGAGTACACCGTGGACCTGGTGCCGAAGGTGCGGGTGGAGGTCCTGGTGGACGCCGCCGACGTGACGAAGGTCGTCGACTCCGTCGTCGAAGCCGCCCGCACCGGCAAGATCGGCGACGGCAAGGTCTGGGTCACCGACGTCGATGCCGTCGTCCGGGTACGGACGGGCGAACGGGATGAAGACGCCGTCTGAATCAACCATCTACTCGGTCCGGGCAGAAATACTGGCCCGGACCGAGGAGGTCGGCGCGCAGCTTCGCCAGCATCTGACCGCTGCGTATGACCGGTGGCTCACCGAACTGCTCCCGGACTCACCCGGGATCGCGCTGCTGGCCGTCGGCGGCCTGGGACGCAAGGAGCCCGCACCGTACGGCGACCTTGATCTGGTGCTACTGCACAACGGGAAAGTCGGCAATGTGGCAGCGGTCGCCGACGAGATTTGGTACCCGGTATGGGACAGCGGGATCGGTTTGGATCACTCGGTACGCACCGTCGATCAGGCCATCGACGTGGCGGCGGCCGACCTCAAGGCAACGCTGGGCATGCTGGATGCCCGGCACATCGCGGGAGACCCGGCACTCACCGGGCTGCTGCGTGAACAGGTCATCACACGGTGGCGTCGGACGGCGCCATCCAGGCTGGCCGAACTGCAGGAACTGGCTCGCGGCAGGTGGTCGACGCAGGGCGATGCGTCCTTCCTGCTCGAGCCGGACCTCAAGGACTGCCGGGGCGGGTTGCGTGACTGGGTGGGACTGCGCGCACTCGCCTCGGCGCAACTCGTCGACCTGACCCCGGCTGTGGTGCACGCCAGTTCGGTGCTGCTGGATGTGCGGGGTGAACTGCAACGCAGCATCGGACGCGGCGTGGACGTGCTACGTGCCGAGGATCGTGCCCCGGTCGCCAAGACCTTGCGCGCCGATGACGCCGATGCGGTGCTGCGGGCGGTGAACGAAGCGGCCCGTGCGATCGGCTACGCCACCGACGCAGCCTGGCGGCGGGTCGCGCTGACCCACACGCCGCCCTCGCGCAGTTGGCTACGCCGAATCAGGTCCGAATCCGCGCCCGAATCCCTCGGTACCGGTCGGCACCCGCTGGCCAAGGATGTCGTCGCGCAGGACGGTGAGGTGGTACTGGCCCGCGATGCAGACCCATGGGCCGACCCGATCCTGATGCTGCGCGTAGCCCGGGCGGCTGCCGAGCACAACCTGCCGATCGCGAACTACACGCTGTCGCGGCTGGCCACCGAATCGGCACCGCTGCCGCAGCCATGGCCGGATGAAGCCCGCACAGAGTTCGTCACGCTGCTCGGGACGGGTCGGCGCGCGGTATCGGCGCTGGAGGCTCTCGACCAGCACGGCCTGCTCAGCAGGATCCTGCCGGAATGGGAAGCGGTGCGGTTCAAAGCCCAGCACAACCCGGTGCACCGGTTCACTGTCGATCGCCACCTGATCGAGACCGCGGTGCAGGCCGGTGCGCTCGCCGGCGATGTGACGCGTCCGGACCTGTTGCTGGTCGGTGCGCTACTTCATGACATCGGCAAGGGACACCCCGGCGATCATTCGGTGGTGGGGCACGCACTTGCCCTGACGGCCGCACGGCGGATGGGGTACGCCGCTGCCGACGCGGCATCGATCGCGGCGCTGGCCCGACACCACCTGCTGTTGCCCGACACCGCGACCCGACGCGATCTGGACGACCCTTCAACCCTGAAGCTGGTGATCACGGCCATCGACGGATCCGTCGATCTGCTGGATCTGCTGCACGTCCTCACCGTCGCTGATGCCGCGGCGACCGGACCGGCCGCCTGGAGCGACTGGAAATCCACCCTGGTGAGGCGTCTGGTGCTCAAAGCGCGTGCGACGCTGAACGGCGTCGAACCACCCGAAACCGAGCCGCTGCCCGAAGAGCTGATTGGCCTTGTCCGGGAAGGTGAATCCCGCGTCGTCATCGACGGATCCGACATCGTGGTGGTGGCGCGGGACGAGCCGGGTCTGCTCTCGCGTACGTCAGGCATGTTGGCGTTGCACCTGTTGGACGTCCAGTCCGCCGACGTACGGACCGTCGAGGGCATGGCAGTCAACCGATTCCGCGTCACGCCACGGTTCGGAAGTTTCCCGTCCGGTGAATTGCTCAACGGTGAGCTGCGCAAGATCCTGACCGGCGCGGTCGATCTCGATGCGAAGTTGCGCGCCAAGGAGAACGCTTATGCCACCGAGAGTTCCACCGCGTCACCGCGCTTGCTGTGGTTCGACGACGAGTCGAGCCACGCCACAATTCTGGAAGTTCGCGCCCAGGACGCAATCGGGCTCTTGCATCGGGTGACCGCGGCACTTGAGCAGTGCGCCGTCGACATCCGCTCGGCCCGGATCTCATCGCTGGGGGCCCGAGTCGTCGACGCGTTCTACCTCACCGATACCGCTGGTGATCGGCTGTCGGCCGATCACCAGCGCGAGGTCACCGAGAAGCTCACCATGGCGCTGTCCTCTGCGGCCTGAGCAGACCTATTCTTGCCGCTCGGCGCTCAGGATCCGATCCGGGCGGATCGGCAGGTGCCGTTGCCGATGACCAGTGGCGTGCCATACCGCGTTCGCGATGGCGGCAGCGGCCCCGACGATGCCGATCTCGCCGATGCCCTTGATGCCGAACGGATTCGTCTGGTCGTCGCGCTCGTCGATCCAACTCACGTCGACGTCGCCGACATCGGCGTTGGTCGCGAAGTGGTAGCCGGCCAGATCATGGTTGAGGTAGTCGCCGAATTCGGCATCCATCACCGATTCCTCGAACAGCGCCATCGACAGTCCCCAGATCATGCCGCCGATCAGTTGAGAACGCGCGGTGGTGGGGTTGACGATCTGGCCGGCCGCGAACACCCCGAGCATCCGAGGAACCCGAACCTCGCCGGTGCGGACATCGACGGCGACCTCGGCAAACTGCGCCCCGAAGGCATGCCGCACCACGTCAGCCTGCGCGGCGATCTCGTCCCTGGTGTCCACCCGCACGGTGAGCCCTTCCGCGGGGACGCTGCCCGCCGCCGTGATCCGGGCATGGATCTCGGCTGCAGCCTTGCTGATTCCCCAACTCCAGGACGCCGTTCCCATCGAACCGCCGGCGATCATCGCCGGGCCGAAGTCGCTGTCGGCGATCCGCAACTCGATGGAGTTACTTCCCACCCCGAGAGCATCCGCGGCGATCTGGGTCAATGCGGTGCGCGCGCCGGTGCCGATATCGGTCGCGTTGATCCGGACCTCGAACGAACCGTCCGGCCGGGCCTGGATGGTGCACGTCGTCGGCGCGTTGCGGGCCGGGTAGGTCGCACTGGCCACACCGGTGCCGAGCAACCAGCGACCGTCGCGGCGCTGCCGTGGTCGGGGTTCGCGATCGTCCCAGCCGAACCGGCGGCCACCCTCACGCAGGCATCCGAGCAGGTTGCGGGAGCTGAACGGCCGACCGCTGTCTGGTTCGACGTCGGGTTCGTTCAAGATCCGAAGCTGCACCGGGTCGAGTTGGCATGCCTGCGCCAGCTCGTCCATCGCCGACTCGAGAGCGAACGAGCCCGGCGCCTCGCCGGGCGCTCGCATCCACCTCGGCGTCGGGACGTCCAGCGCCAGCAGCCGATGATTGGTACGCAGGTTTGGGGTGGCGTACATGACGCGCGACATCACCGCGGTCTGCTCGGCAAATTCCATGATCCGCGACGTCTGGGAATACGCCAGGTGATCGAGCGCCTCCAGGCGTCCGGAGCGCGTTGCGGCCAGCCGTAGCCGCTGCTCGGTAGGGGTGCGGTAACCGACCATCGCGAACATCTGCTGACGGGTCAGCGTCACCCGGACCGGGCGGTTGAGGGCCATCGACGCCATTGACGCGAGTACCACCGGTGGTCGCGCAGTGCCCTTGGCGCCGAAACCACCACCGACATGCTCGGCCGTGACCTGCACCGATCCCGGCGGCAGTCCGAAGAGCTTGCTCAACGAACTGTGCACCGAGGCCGCACCTTGGTTCGAATCGAACACGGTGAGGTGTGCGCCGTCCCAGACCGCGGTCGTTGCGTGCGGTTCCATCGGATTGTTGTGTTCGGCCGGCGTGCTGTAGGTCGCGTCCACGGTCACCTCGGCAGCGGCGATCGCAGCATCGACGTCGCCGACCACCGTCTCGGTCGGGAAGTTCGGGTTGACGTGATCCGGGGTGTACATGTGCGGGTGATCGGCCCGGAACATCACGTCGTGCTCGGCCGGGGCGTAGCCGACGTGCAGCGCCTCTGCGCCAGCACGTGCCTGTTCCAACGTCTCTGCCAGGACCAGCGCGACGATCTGGCCGCGGTAATGCACCTGATCGTCCTGCATGATGAGCAACTCGGCGTCGCCGGCATCTGACAACCGTGCCGCATTGTGGTGATCGAGCACGGCGATCACGCCCGGCATGGCTGCGATGGGGTCGGCCTCCACGGCCGTGATCCGGCCGCGGGCGATGGTGCTCTGCGCGACCCAGCCGTAGGCCAGATCGTCGAGCGGATGCTCGCCGGCGTAACGCGCCTGGCCGCTGACTTTGGCGACCGCGTCGACCCGCGTCAACGCGCTGCCGACCGACGCAGTGCTGCTCGGTGGCGCGTTCAGAGTCGTGGTCATCGCTGCCCTCCGCTCAGCTCGGTCAGTACCTCGACAGTCAGGTTGCGGATGAGGTCCATCTTGTAACTGTTGCCGGGCAGCGGTTCCGCACGCTCCAGTTCGGCTCCGGCGGCCGCCTCGAAGGATGCTGGCGTGGCCGGCGCCCCGAGTAACGCCTGTTCGGCCAATTTCGCACGCCAAGGCACCGGGGCTACCGCACCCCAGGCGATCCGGCTCTCGGCTATCACGCCGTCCCGGACATCGAGTGCAGCGGCGATCGAGCCGATCGCGAATGCATAGGACGCCCGCTCGCGCACCTTGCGGTACCGCGACGACGCGGCCAGCGCGGCCGGCGGCAGCTCTACTGCGACGACCAGAGCGCCGTCAGCAACGTTCGTCTCGATCTCCGGGTGTGTGCCGGGTAGCCGCCGGAACTCTGCCAGGCCGATCCTTCGCTCACCCGTACCGGTCGCCAGGTGCACGACGGCGTCGAACGCGGTCAGTGCCACCGCGAGATCGGAGGGGCTGGTCGCGATGCATTGCTCGGATCCACCCAGGATCGCCAGGTTGTGGTGGTCGCCGGCACGCGCCGGACAGCCCGACCCGGGCTCGCGCTTGTTGCACGGTTTGCTGGTGTCGCAGAAGTACGAGCACCGGGTGCGTTGCATCAGGTTGCCGCCGACGGTTGCCATGTTGCGCAACTGACCGGACGCTCCGGCCAGTACCGCTTGGGCGACCGCGGGATACCCGTTGCGAATAGCCGGATGCGCGGCCAGGTCGCTGTTACGCACTGCGGCGCCGATCACCACTGCACCGTGCGGCGACACCGTGATCTCGTCCAGCGGCAGGCCGGAAACGTCAATCAGTACCGAGGGATTCTCCACGCCGAGTTTCATCAGGTCGACGAGGTTGGTGCCACCGCCCAGGTAACGCACGTCATCGCGCCCGGCATGGCTGGCGACGGCCCCGGCAACGTCGGTGGCCCGCTGGTACTCAAACGCCTTCACTTTGTTGCCTTGCTCTTCGCGCAGGCGCTCATCGCTGGCTTCGCTCCGCTCATCGGGCAACCGACTCGATCGCGGCGACGATGTTGACGTAGGCCCCACATCGGCACAGGTTGCCACTCATTCGCTCTCGGATCTCCGCGGCGTCCAAGGCCACCTGCTGGACAGACACATCTTGGCTGACCGCACTCGGCCAACCCAGATCCGCTTCCTCCAGGGCAGCCACGGCCGAACAGATCTGGCCCGGAGTGCAATACCCGCATTGCAAGGCGTCGTTGTCGACGAAGGCCTGCTGAACAGGGTGCAACTGCTCGGGGGTGCCCAGGCCCTCGATGGTGGTGACCTCGCGATCAGCCACCGCGACGGCGAACACCAGGCACGAATTCACCCGCCGTCCGTCGACCAACACTGTGCAGGCACCGCATTGCCCGTGATCACAGCCCTTCTTCGCCCCGGTGAGATCGAGCTGTTCCCGCAACGCGTCGAGCAACGTCGTCCGGTTGTCGAGTTCGACGGTATGGGAGGTGCCGTTGACAACAAGCCGATACCGACTTGGTTGGGAAACGCTGGTCATCAGGCCTCCGTCGCTGTTGTGCCTGTTCCCACTCCATCACACAGACCCGGCGGGGTGCCACGTTGTTGCCGGGTGTTCTTCCAGTCACGCATGATTCGCGGTCTCCTCACAAGCCTTGACCGACCAGTCGGTCGGATCGTACGGTGGCACGGTGATGGCCTCCGAACAGCTACCCGGGCTGGACCTGCAACGCGTCACGGCGTGGCTGGACGAGAACCGCCCAGGTCTTCGGTCCGGCCCGCTCGATGCATCCGCGATCGCCGGCGGGCGTTCCAACCTGACCTACCGGCTCACCGACGGTGAGCATTCCTGGGCGCTGCGCCGGCCGCCGCTGGGTCACGTGCTGCCCACCGCCCACGACATGACACGCGAGTATCGAGTCATCTCCGCGCTGCACGCCTCAGCAGTTCCGGTGCCCGAGCCGGTCGCGCTGTGCACGGACCCTGACGTGCTGGGCGAAGCGTTCTACGTGATGGGCTTCGTCGATGGCGTGGTGGTGGACCGGCCCGATCTGGTGCCTGACACCGCAACCGCTCAGCGCGTCACAGAAACCCTGGTCGACACCCTGCTTGCCCTGCATGCCATTGATCCGGAACAGATCGGCCTGTCCGGCTTCGGGCGGCCCGAAGGCTTCCTGGCTCGGCAGGTGTCGCGCTGGCACAAGCAATTCTGCTCGTCCGTACCGGACGGAAACCCCCTCGAAGCGCGCGCCGTCGGCGCACTCACCGAACAGCTGCCAACCGCCGGACGGGCTGGAATCGTGCACGGCGACTACCGACTGACCAACGTGTTGTTCCATCCGGACCTGAGTCGGATCGACGCAGTCGTCGACTGGGAGATGGCAACGCTGGGAGACCCGCTCGCCGACGTCGGCCTGCTGTACGTCTACCACCACCTGGCTGGCTCGAACTCGGCTGTGATGCCGAACTTCCCGCAAGCGCAGGGGTTTCTGTCTGCCGAGCAGATGGTGGACAGGTATGCCGCCGCAAGTGGTGTCGACGTCGACGGCCTGGACTGGTACATCGCGTTCGGCTACTTCAAGCTCGCTGTGATCGCGGCGGGTATCCACGCCCGATTCCTGCAAGGCAAGACCGTCGGTACGGGTTTCGAGGTGTTCGGTCCGATCGTGGACGCAACGCTCGATTCGGCAATCCAACGTCTGGGAGACAAGTAGATGGACTTCAGCCACAGCTCACGGTCAACTGAACTGCAGCAGCGGCTGCAGGTCTTTCTCGAGGAGGTCATCTATCCCGCCGAGGCCGAATTTCATCGACAGGAACTGACCAATCGCGCAGCGGGCACGCCATTCACGACGCCCGCGATCATGGCGGAGTTGAAGGCCGAGGCACGCCGTCGAGGGCTGTGGAATCTCTTCCTGCCCGATGCGCGATTCGGGGCGGGCCTGTCGGTGCTCGACTACGCGCCCATCGCCGAGTTGTCCGGGCGGTCCGTTGCGCTGGCCCCCGAGGCCATGAACTGCTCGGCGCCGGACACCGGGAACATGGAGTTGCTGGCGATGTTCGGCACCGAGGCCCAGCATGCCCGGTGGTTGCGCCCGCTGCTGAACGGCGAGACTCGGTCCTGCTTCTCGATGACCGAGCCGGACGTCGCCTCCTCCGACGCCACCAACATTGCCACCCGGATCACCCGCGACGGAACTGACTACGTCGTCAATGGCCGCAAGTGGTGGTCCACCGGTGCGATGCGCGAGGAGTGCACGCTGGCCATCGTGATGGGAGTGTCGGACCCGAACGGCGAACGGCACTCCCGGCATTCGATGATCCTGGTTCCGCTGGATGCTCCCGGCGTCACAGTGCACCGCTCGACCACGGTGTTCGGTTACGACGACGGGCCGCATGGCGGTCATGGTGAGATCAGCTTCTCCGACGTTCGGGTGCCTGCAGGAAACCTGCTCGGACCGGACGGTGGCGGCTTCGCGATGGCACAGGCCCGGCTCGGTCCCGGTCGGATCCATCACTGCATGCGCGCCCTGGGAATCGCCGAACGGGCACTCGATCTGATGGTTCAGCGTGCCCTGTCCCGCACGGCGTTCGGCTCACCGCTTGCCAGGCACGGCGTGGTCGCGGAATGGATCGCCGAATCGCGGTTGGCCGTCGAGCAGGCCCGGCTGCTGGTGCTGAAGGCGGCCTGGCTGATCGACACCGTGGGTGTGAAGGGGGCCGCAACCGAGATCGCCGCCATCAAGGTGGCCGCACCGCGTGCCGCGTCCTACGTGCTGGACCGCGCGATCCAGACGTTCGGCGCCGCAGGGGTATCGGCTGACACGCCGCTGGCCGAGATGTGGGCCGGGGTGCGCACCTTGCACTTGGCCGACGGGCCCGACGAGGTGCATCTGCGCAGCGTGGCACGGATGGAACTGGCGCGCAGCCGCACCGCGAACCTCGACGGATGACGCTACGTGTCGATGAGAGCTGACCGATGACCGTCGATCGAACCACCCGGGGGCGAATCGTGGCAGCTGCGGTGGCTCTGTTCGCAGAGCAGGGCTACGACGCGACCAGCGTCAACGAGATCGTGCAGAAGGCGGCGGTGGCCAAGGGGGCGCTGTACCACCACTTCGCATCAAAGGACGACCTGCTCTACGAGGTGTACCGAGAGCTCGTGGATCGCCAACTGGCGGGCATGAAGAAGATCCAGGCGCTGAACCTGCCGCCGGCCGAAACGCTGCGTGAACTGATCCGCGACATGGTCGTCAGCACAGCCGAAAGTGCCGCCGAGGCGAAGGTGTTCTTCCGTGAGGGACATCGGCTCACCGACAGCAACCAGGCACGGGTACGCAGGTCCCGGCGGACGATCCACGACACCTTCATCAGGCTCGTGCGCGATGCCCAGGCCGACAACGTCTTCGCCCAGGTGGCATCGGCGGAGATGGTGACCTTCACTATTTTCGGCGTGATCAACGAGTTGCCGATCTGGTATCGAGCGAACGGTCCGAAGCGGCCCGAAGCGATCGCCGAGGAGTTGAGCGGTCTGATTCTCGCTGCGCTCGGGACGCAAACCAACCATGCCAAGAACAACGCCTGAGCGCGTTCGTAGCGATACCGAAAGGGATTCGATGACCTCACGTTGGGGCCTGACCGTACCTGCCCCGGGCATGTCGATCGCCGCGCACGCCGAGCTTTTCCGGCAGTTGCCGGGCTGGGGCTTTACGGACGCGTGGACGGCCGAGGTCGCCGGTCATGATGCGTTCACGCCGTTGGCCTTCGCGGCCGCTACCCAACCCAGGCTTCGCCTCGGCACCGCGATCGTTCCGGTGTTCACGCGTGGTCCCGCGCTGATCGCCCAGTCCGCGGCCGCGATGGCATCGGCAGCTCCTGGACGATTCCAACTGGGCCTTGGCGCGTCGAGCCCGGCGATCGTCGAATCGTGGAACGGGTTGAGCTTCGAGCAACCATTCCGGCGCGCCCGCGATGTGCTGCGCTTCGTGCGGCCCGCCTTGGCGGGGGAGAAGGTCAGTGGCCGTTTCGAGACATTCACCGTCGACGGATTCCGGCTGGAATCGCCGCCCGAGCAGCAAGTCCCCATCCTGCTCGCCGCACTCCGCCCGCAGATGCTGGCGTTGGCCGGCTCGGAGGCCGATGGTGTGATCCTGAACTGGCTCGCTCCGCACGACGTGTCGCAATGCCTGCAGGCTGTGCGCAACTCCGAATGCGAGGTTGTCGCCCGGATCTTCGTGTGCCCGACCGAGGACGCCGAGTACGCCCGAAACCTCGGGCGCCGGATGATCGCGGCGTATCTGACCGTGCATGCCTATGCCGAGTTCCATCGCTGGCTCGGCCGTGGCCCGCAACTGGATCGACTGTGGTCGCTGTGGGACGCCGGCGACCGCAAGGCTGCGGCCGCAGCGGTGCCTGATGAGGTGATCGACGAGTTGCTCGTGCACGGTTCACCGTCACGCTGCCGGGAACGTGTCCAGGCCTACGTCGAGGCCGGCGTCGCGGTGCCGGTGCTCGCCGTGGTGCCGACCCCGGACATGACCGACCCGGTCTCGCTGGCACAGATCCTGGCCGGCCTGGGCAAGCCCGAACTCGCCGGAACGGAGCAGGCCCGATGAGGATCAAGGACTCGGTAGTAGTGATCACCGGCGCAGGCAGTGGCATCGGAGCCGGTCTGGCGCACCGGTTCGCCGCCGAAGGGGCGCGGGCAGTCGTGGTAACCGATCGGGACGCGGCCGCCGCCGAGCGGGTCGCCGGCCAGATCGGGGAACAGGCAAGCGCAGCGGCGGTGGACGTCACGAGCGAAGCCGCGGTCGCCGCGCTGGTCGAGCAGGTGCTCGCCGAACATGGCCGGATCGATCTGTTCTGCTCCAACGCCGGGGTCACGACCGGCATCGGCCTGCAATCCGGAGCGCAGGCCGACGCGGCGTGGACTCTGGCCTGGGACGTGCATGTGATGGCACACGTGTACGCGGCCCGAGCAGTCGTGCCGGCGATGATCGCGGCCGGTGGCGGATACCTGCTGAACACCGCGTCGGCGGCCGGCCTGCTGACCGCGCCCGGTGACGCTCCCTACGCGGTCAGCAAGCATGCCGCGGTGGCATTTGCCGAATGGCTCGCGGTCGAATATGCCGCCGAGAACATCAAGGTCAGCGTGCTGTGCCCGTTGGGCGTGCAGACGCCGTTGCTGCTGGAACCGCTGGCCGAGGGCATCCCAGGGGCGAAGGCGGTCGCCGCCTCCGGCGAGGTGATCCCGGTGGCGCGCGTCGCCGACGCGGTGGTCGCAGCTGTGACGTCGGAATCCTTCCTGGTCCTTCCGCACCCGGAGGTGGGTAGGTTCTGGGCGGCGAAGGCGGCAGATGTCAACCGCTGGCTGGCAGGCACGAGTCGGCTTTACCAGCGTTCGCGCGAACAGTCATCGGGGTAAGTGGCACCCGCAAGCTGGCAGGGCGGCGACCAGAGGCATCACGCACACTTCGAACAACAGCTGACGAGTCGAGCAAGGAGTAACGAATGGCTGGAGTACAGGGCAGGGTCGCGATCGTCACCGGCGGCGCGCAGGGGATCGGGGCGGCCGTTGCCACCCGATTGGCCGCGGACGGCGCGAAGGTTGCCGTCATCGACTTGACCGAGGCTGGCACGGCGACGGTCGTCGGTGAGATCACGGCCGCTGGTGGGACCGCGATCGGGATCGGCGCCGACGTGAGCAAGGCCGACCAGGTCGAGGCCGCCATTGCCCGGGTGGTGTCCGAACTCGGTGGGTTGCAGATCCTGGTCAACAACGCCGGCGTGCTGCGTGACAACCTGCTTTTCAAGATGTCCGAAGACGACTGGGACACCGTGATGAACGTCCACCTCAAGGGCGCGTTCCTGGTCAGTAAGGCAGCGCAGCGACACATGGTCGAGGCCAAGTACGGGCGGATCGTGAACCTGTCGTCCACCTCGGCGCTCGGCAACCGCGGCCAGGCCAACTACTCGACCGCCAAGGCGGGGCTGCAGGGCTTCACCAAGACGCTGGCGATCGAACTCGGCCCGTTCGGGGTCACCGTCAACGCGATCGCGCCGGGCTTCATCGAGACGGCCATGACCAAGGCGACTGCCGAGCGGGTAGGCACCACGATCGAGGACATGCGCAGTGCGGTTGCTGCTGCCATCCCGGTCCGGCGCGGCGGGCTGCCGAGCGACATCGCCAACACCGCGGCCTTCTTCGCGGGCGAGGAATCTGGCTATGTGACCGGCCAGGTGATCTACGTCGACGGCGGTCGGGGCCTGTTGTAACCGGGACAGCGACCGGCCGGCCTGGGGGTGCCTGTGATCAGGGAGCCTGTCGTCGTGGCCCGTCCCGTAGCCTGAACCCGGGATCTCGACATTTGCTGAGGGGTAATACGGGTGTTCGACACACTGTCTGATCGGCTGGAAAAGGTATTCACCAGCCTGCGCGGCAAGGGCCGGCTTTCGGCCGCCGACATCGACGCGACGGCACGTGAGATACGGGTCGCCCTGCTGGAAGCCGATGTCGCGTTGCCGGTGGTGCGCCAGTTCATCACGGCGGTGAAGGAGCGTGCGACCGGCGAAGAGGTGAGCAAGGCCCTCAACCCGGCGCAGCAGGTCATCAAGATCGTCAACGACGAGCTGGTCGCGATCCTGGGCGGCGAGACCCGGCGCCTTCAGTACGCCAAGACGCCGCCGACCGTGATCATGCTGGCGGGTCTGCAAGGTTCCGGTAAGACGACGCTGGCAGGCAAGCTGGCCCATCACCTCAAGGCGTTGGGGCACGCGCCGGTGCTGGTGGCCTGCGACCTGCAGCGCCCGAACGCCGTCACCCAGCTGCAGGTGATCGGTGAGCGTGCCGGCGTCGCGGTGTACGCGCCGCGGCCAGGCAACGGCGTCGGCGACCCGGTGGCCGTCGCGCTGGACTCGCTCGAGTTCGCCAAGCGCGCCCAGCACGACATGGTGATCGTCGACACCGCGGGCCGGTTGGGTATCGACACCGAAATGATGGCGCAGGCCGCCGCGATCCGAGATGCGGTGCAGCCGAACGAAATCCTGTTCGTGGTCGATGCGATGGTCGGC
>DASXHV010000100.1:0-46919 GCA_036488285.1 Jatrophihabitans sp.
GGCCGCTGCTGAACGCGCTGGTCAACACCGCCTCCGGTGCATCCTGGGTGTCTATCCATCATGGTGGCGGAGTCGGCATCGGGCGGTCTATCCACGCCGGTCAGGTATGCGTCGCCGACGGCACTGACCTGGCGCGGCTGAAGATCGAGCGGGTGCTGACCAACGATCCGGGCATGGGTGTGATCCGGCATGTCGATGCTGGCTACGACCTTGCCGATGAGGTTGCTGCGGATCGCGGCGTTCGCGTACCGATGAACGAGGGCTGACCCAGTGCTGTCGGACCGGACGTCGGCTGCCGGGGCATTCGATTCCCTCTGGTCCGACCTGCTGCCGATCGGGCGGGACGCGAGAACCGGTGGTTACCGGCGCTACGCGTGGACGGCTGAGGATCGGATGCTTCGGGACTGGTTCGCCGCCGAAGCCGCGCGGCGTGGTCTGGACCTGACCACGGACCGCGCCGGCAACCAGTGGGCCTGGTGGGGCGACCCGGACGCGGGACTGGCCGCCGGCGAAGCGGCCGGCTCTCCGGGGGTGGTGATCGGATCGCACCTGGACTCGGTCCCGGACGGCGGCGCGTTCGACGGCCCGCTCGGCGTGGTGTCTGCCTTCGCCGCCATCGACGCCGTGCGTAGTACCGGCTTCACGCCGTCCCGGCCGATCGGCATCGTGAATTTCGGGGACGAGGAAGGCGCGCGGTTCGGTGTCGCGTGCGCCGGGTCGCGGCTCATCACCGGCGCCTTGGAGCCGGATCGGGCCCGTGGGCTGACCGACGCGTCCGGCATCACGATGGCCGAGGCGATGCGCGCGGCGGGCCACGATGAGACGAGCCTCGGCCGCGACGAGGAGACCCTGCGGCGGGTCGGCGTGTTCGTGGAATTGCATGTCGAGCAGGGCCGGGGGTTGATCGATCTGGGTCGATCGGTGGCGGTCGGTTCTTCGATCTGGCCGCATGGTCGTTGGCGGCTGGACTTGCTGGGGCAGGCAAATCACGCTGGTACCACTCGGCTGGCCGATCGCAACGATCCGATGTTGCGACTGGCTGCGGTGATCGCCGCCGCCCACGAGGCGGCGCAGGGATATGGCTGTGTTGCCACCGTCGGGAAGGTGCAGGTCGAGCCGAACGGCGTGAACGCGATTCCATCCCGGGTGACGGCGTGGCTGGATGCCCGCGGTCCGATCGAGGCCGACGTGCATGCGGTGGCTGCCGCAGTTGCCGCGGCCGGCGAGGTCACAGCGATGGCAGAGTCATTCACCGGCGACACCAGCTTCGAACCGGCGTTGACTGCCAGGCTGGCGGGGCTGCTGCATGACGCCCCCGTTCAGGGCACCGGCGCAGGCCATGATGCGGGGATCCTGACCAACGCCGGCGTGCCCTCGGCGATGTTGTTCGTTCGGAACCCGACCGGAATCTCGCACTCGCCCGACGAGCACGCCGAACGGGACGACTGCCTGGCCGGTGTCGCTGCGTTGACCCGGGTTATTCAGGATCTGGCGGGGGCCATGTCGTGACCGTCTCGGCGCCGTCCTCGACGAGGTGGTTGGCCGAATACGCGATGCTGCCGGGTGGGCTGGCGCGCAACGTGGCCATCGAGATCACCGACGGACGGTTCAGCTCGGTGATTCCGAATTCCGATTCCTCCGGCGCTGCTCGGCAGTCCGAACCCCCGCCGGCCCAGGTCGGGCCGCTGCGCGTCGGGTCGGCACCCGTCGGGCCGTCACCCGTCGGGCCGTCACCCGTCGGGCCGTCACCCGTCGGGCCGTCACCAGTCGGGCCGTCACCCGTCGTGCTGCCTGGCGTCGTGCTGCCCGGCTTCGCGAACAGCCACAGTCACGCGTTCCACCGCGCGTTGCGAGGCCGGACCCATGACCGCGGCGGCACGTTCTGGACCTGGCGGGAGCGGATGTACGCGGTGGCCGCCCAGCTGGATCCCGATTCCTACCTGGAGCTCGCCCGGGCGACGTACGCCGAGATGGCGCTGGCTGGCGTGGCGGCGGTAGGGGAGTTCCACTATCTGCATCATGCGCCGGGCGGTGCGCACTACGCCGATGACAATGCGATGGCCGAGGCCCTGCGCCAGGCTGCCACCGATGCCGGCATTCGATTGACCTTGCTGGACACCTGTTACCTGGCCGGTGGGTTGGATGCGTCCGGGCATCTGCCGCTGGACGAGGTGCAACTCCGATTCGCAGACCGCGACGTCGACGCGTGGGCCAAACGGGTCGGGAGCCTGTCTTGCTCGGATGGCATGCGGGTCGGTGCCGCGATCCATTCCGTGCGCGCAGTGCCCCGGGCTGCGGTCGCGGTTGTGGCGAGTGCCGCGACGGGCCGCCCGCTACACGTGCACGTGTCCGAGCAGCTGGCCGAGAACGAGGCGTGCTTGGCCTACTACGGCTGCACGCCGACCGAGTTGCTCGACGCCGAAGGTGCACTCGGGACTGCGACGACCGCGGTGCATGCCACCCACCTGTGCATTGGTGATGTCGCTATTTTTGGACGGACCGGCACTACCGCGTGCTTCTGCCCCACGACGGAACGGGATCTCGCCGACGGCATCGGACCTGCCCGTGCCTTGCACGATGCCGGCGCGCCGCTCTCGCTCGGTAGTGACCAGCACGCGGTTGTCGATCTGATCGAGGAGTCCCGTGCCCTGGAGATGCACGAACGGTTGCTGAGCAATCGACGTGGCCGGTTCCAGCCGAGCGAGTTGCTCGTTCCGCTCACCAATCACGTGGGCATCGGTTGGGATGACGCTGGGCGGATCGAGGTGGGAGCGCGGGCTGACCTGGTCGCGATCCGGTTGGACACCGTTCGCACCGCGGGCAGCGCGCCGGAGCAGATACTGCTGAGTGCGTCCGCGGCTGACATCGACACCGTCGTCGTCGACGGCCGCGTCGTCGTCGAGGCGGGACGGCATCGGCTGGGAAACGTTGCTCAGCTGCTGGCACAGGCGATCGAACCGCTCTGGAAGGGCTTCGCGTGAGCGCCACCGTAGTTTCCGGGATCGGCGAACTGGTCAGCAACGACGCCATGCTCGGAGACGGGACATTCCTCGGCCTGCTCGAGGATGCGGCCGTGGTCGTCGAGGACAGCCGAATCGTATGGGTCGGCTCGGCAATGCAGGCGCCGGCCGTCGATCACGAGATCGATGTGGGCGGTCGTGCTGTGGTCCCGGGTTTCGTCGACTCGCATGCCCACCTGGTTTTTGCTGGCGATCGATCAGCCGAATTCGCCGCGCGAATGGCCGGAATCGCTTATGACGGCGGCGGAATCGCAACCACGGTAGCGGCGACCCGGGCTGCTTCGGATGACGAACTGCGTGTGCTGCTCGCGGGTCGGGTCGCCGAGATGCGCGCCCAGGGCACCACCACGATCGAGATCAAGAGTGGGTACGGCCTGACCGTTGCCGAGGAGGTGCGGGCGTTGCGGTTGGCGGGTGAGGTGACCGGGGAGACAACCTTCCTCGGTGCTCATGTCATTCCTGCCGGAACCGATCGCGCGTCGTACCTGGAGCTGCTGACCGGGCCGATGCTGGCCGAGTGCGCACCACATGCCCGCTGGATCGACGTGTTCTGCGAGCCCGCGAGTGCGCACGCATTCGACGGTGACGAGGCGCGGACGATCCTGCAGGCCGGGCGCGCGGCGGGACTGGGGTTGCGGATGCACGGCAACCAGCTGTCCTACGGGCCTGGCGTTCAGTTGGCAGTGGAGTTGCAGGCAGCCAGCGTCGACCACTGCACATACCTGTCCGATCAGGATGTTGCTGCTCTGGCGGCCGGTACGACGGTGGCCACGCTGCTGCCGGGTGTTGAGTTCGCGACCCGGTCGCCGTATCCGGATGCTCGCGGGCTCATCGATGCGGGCGTTACCGTTGCGCTCGCCAGTGACTGCAATCCGGGTACCTGTTACAGCTCGTCGATGCCGCTGATGATTGCGCTGGCAGTTCGCGAGATGCGCATGACCCCGGCCGAAGCGCTCTGGTCGGCGACTGCGGGTGGTGCCCGGGCGTTGCGCCGCGACGACATCGGCGTGCTGGTCGTCGGGGCGCGCGCGGACCTGACGGTGCTGGACGCCCCGAGCTACCTGCACCTGGCGTACCGGCCGGGCGTGCCCATCGCGCGCGCCCTGGACATCTGACGTTCGCCTGCGCCGACGGCACGTGAGGGGTCGCTGGGCCGCTAGCTCTGGCGGCTGGCGGCTGGTGGCTGGCGGCTGGCGGCTGGTGGCTGGCGGCTGGCGGCTGGCGGCTGGTGGCTGGTGGCTGGTGTACAAATGGCCGATGGCCGATGGCCGATGTACGAATGGCCGATGGCCGGTGGCCGATGGCCGATGGCCGATGGCCGATGGCCGATGGCCGATGGCCGATGGCCGGTACGAATGGCCGATGGCCGAAATGACCGGCAGTCGGCGGCCCGCCACGAAACGATAGAGGCCTGCCGCCATCAACGCAGGCAAACCATGTGACCTGCCCGCGTCCACGCAGGCAAGCCAAGTGACCTGCCGCCATCGACGCAGGCAAACCATGTGACCTGCGCGCGTCAACGCAGGCAGCCCTGTGGCCTGCCGACATCAACGCAGGCAAACCATGTGACGTGCCCGCGTCCACGCAGGCAGCCCTGTGGCCTGCCCGCAGCTGATGGCTTCAATGTGGGCAAACCTGCGGGCCCTGCCGACATCTGATGGCTTCAATGTGGGCAGCCCTGTGGCCTGCCCACACCGATATGGGCAACCCTCTATCACGCGGAAGCACGCATCTGCTTGGAGGTGGAGCTGGCTGCCGCTTCCATTTTTGCTGGCTCCGATCGTCCTGGACAACGACGGCCAGCGTGCAGCAGCGAACGCACCGAAACCAGTGCCTCGAGCTCGCCCGATGCCAGGCTAGGGTCGAAGCGTGCCGGCCATCGCTACCTCCGCAGGTCCGCTGGTCGACGCGACCGGCGTGACCTTCAGACTGCCCGATGAACATCACCGCCTGACAGCCGTCCGCCTCTACCTGCGGGCCGGGATTCCCGCAGACCAACTCGAACTCAAATTTCGGCGCGGCACCTGGTCGCTGCGGATCGTTCGCACCCACGTCGATCGGATCGAATACCTCCTGGAAGTCCAGCATCCGCATGGTGGTCGCGAGACGATAACCGACCCGACCAACGCACTGCGGGTGCCCGGCGCGTTCGGCGACAAGTCAGTCATCGAATTTCCCGAGTACCAGCGGCCCGGCTGGCTTGAGCAGAGCACCGTGCAGGCCAGTCTCACCGACCTTGCGATCCCCAGCAGCAACCTGGGCAGCACCATCCGGGCAGTGCTGTGGACCTGCGCGCAACTCGGGCCAGACGAACCCGCCCCGCTTCTGATCGTCCACGACGGACCCGAATTCGCCAGCCTGGCGAACATGACCGACTACGCAGGCGCTCTAGTCGAGTCCGGCCGGTTGCCTCCGCTACGGATGGCGTTGCTCGCGCCCGGTGACCGCAACCGCTGGTACGCCGTCAATCCGGCCTACGCCCGGGCCCTGACCGCCGAGGTCGTCGACGCACTCAACGTGCACGCGCCGGCGACGGTCCGGATCGGGGTCGGCGCCAGCCTCGGCGGACTGGCCATGCTGCATGCGCACCGACTCGCGCCGGCCACTTTCGACGGCCTCTTCCTGCAGTCCGGCAGCTTCTTCACCCCGGATCTGGACGGGCAGGAACGGCGTTTCCCGCGCTTCGGGCCGATCATCCGGTTCATCGGCGAGCTCGGGCAGTCGGTTGCCTCAGCACGCCCGGTGCCCGTCACGATGACGTGCGGGAACGAAGAGGAGAACCTGGCCAACAATCGTCGAATGGCAGCAACGCTGGCTAACCTGGGGCACCCGACTGCGCTGCATGAGGTCCGCGACGTGCACAACTACACCGCTTGGCGTGACGCCCTGCACCCGCACCTGACCGATCTGATCCGGACGGTGGTCGATTCACATGCGCCGTGAGCAGACCCAACTCGGCTGGGACGACTTCAACGGGACAGTCGTCGTACACGGTCACTATGGGCGGCCGGTGCTGGTGTTCCCGTCCGAGCAAGGCCGAGCCGAAGACTTCGCGAACAACGGCATGGTCGACGCGGTCGCCGACCTCATCGATGCCGGGCGAGTGAAGCTCTATTGCGTCGACAGCGCCGATGAATACAGCTGGTCGGATCGCAGCGTCGATATCGAGGAGCGAGCCAGGCGGCACAACCGATACGAGCAATGGATCGTCGAGCATGTCGCGCCGTGGATGGCCGGTGACAGCGGCGGGGCGAGCGACTTCGCCACCCTCGGTTGCAGCCTCGGTGCGTACCACGCGGCGAACCTTGCGTTGAAGCGAGCCGATCTGTTCCCACTCGCGCTGTGCTTTTCAGGCAACTACGACCCGAGGTCCTGGCACGCCTGGGGCGAACCTGGCGACGCGACGTACTTCAACAACCCGATGAGTTACGTCGCACACTTCAATGGCGATCACTTGAACTGGCTGCGCGAGCGGGTGAGCCTGTTGCTTGTGGTCGGGCAGGGGTCGTGGGAGGTCGATCCGACCGGCGCGCTGCCCTCGACCCGCGCGTTCGCGGATGTCCTTTCCGGTAAAGGCATTCGTCACGAGTTGGACGTGTGGGGCCACGACATCCCGCACGACTGGCCGTCCTGGCAACGGCAACTGGCCCACCACCTTCCGAGATTCTGCTGAGGAGCCGACATGAGGGGGGCCGACATGTGCGAGGAGCCGACATGAGCGCGCAGCGAGGTGGCAATGACTGAATCGACGCATCTCATCGGTCTGCTGCTGGGTACCGAGCAGGACTGGCCCACTGCGTTCGAATCCATCGTCCGGCGACTGGGCACCGTCACCGACGCGGCGGGCGCACACCACCACTACGACGTCGAGCGGGTCGCCATCGAGCCGTTCGACCTGCGCTACAAGCCACGCTACGACCTGGTCATCGACCGGTTGGCGTACTGGTACTACCATCCCCGCGAGTGGCTGAAGAAGACCGCGCTGATGGATGACGTCTACCTTCTCAACAGCCCTTTCACCTTTCAGAGTATGGAGAAACACGCCGCGTACTGCGCGATGATGCGACTGGGCCTGAAAGTGCCTGACACCGTGTTGGTGCCGTACAAGAACCCGCCGGAACACGCGAAGTACGCCTATACAGCCGCGCAGTACAACCAGCCGTTCGACCTCGACGTGATCGCCGAACGGATCGGCTACCCGATGTTCATGAAGCCCTACGACGGCGGCGCCTGGGTCGGCGTGAGCCAGATTCGTAACAGCGAGGAACTGCATCGCGCCTACGACGAATCGGGCCAACGGCTGATGCATCTGCAGAAGGCGGTTGCTGGTTACGACGTGTTCGCGCGCAGCCTGTCGATCGGCGCCGAGACGATGGTGATGAAGTTCGACGCCGACCAGCCGATGCACGCCCGCTATTCCATCGCACACGACTTCCTCGATGCGCAGACCGGCAACGAGGCAGTGACAATCGGCCGGCTGGTGAACGCGTTCTTCCGCTGGGAGTTCAACTCCTGCGAGACGCTCATCAAGGACGGCGAGGTGTATCCGATCGACTATGCGAACGCCTGTCCCGATGTTGCGATCACCAGCCTGCACTACTACTTCCCATGGGCGATGAAGGCGCTGGTGAAGTGGTCGGTGTTCTGCACGGTGACCGGACGCAAGCCGCGCTTCGATCTGGACACCCGGCGCTACTTCGACATCGGCGACCGTACGGACCTTTCATATCAGGACAAGCTCGCCGCCTACCGTCAGCTCGCCGACGATCACTTCGAGGTGGAGCGTTACGCCGACTTCTGCGCGAGCCGGTTGACTCACCTGGATGACGTCGTGCTCGAGTGGGTCGAGGGCCCGGACTTCGACAAGCTGCTGGTCGAAACGGTGCACAGCACCTTTCCGGCTCACGAGCACGACCAGTTCGTCGCGCATTATCGCGGGCTGCTGGGCACCTGGGCACTGGACGAGCGCACCCGGCTCGGGTAACGCTTCGCTGACCACGATCCGGATCCGGCTACCCTACGGTCGCGGTGGGACCCAGGTACCGAGAGAGGTTGCTATGGACAGCGACGCGTGGGATGCCAGGTACGCGGCAAGCGAGCTGGTGTGGTCAGCCGATCCGAACCGGTGGGTCGCCGCCGAGTTGGCTGAACTCCGACCGGGGCGCGCGTTGGACCTGGCGACCGGTGAGGGGCGCAACGCGATCTGGCTGGCCAGCCGCGGCTGGACGGTGACGGCCGCGGACTTCTCGAAGGTGGCACTGGACAAGGGCCGTCGGATTGCGGAATCCCTCGATGATGAAGAGGGTTCTCCGTCCGGCCGAATCCACTGGCTGGAAGCCGACGTCTTCGAGCATGTGCCCGAACCGGGCGGCTACGACCTGGTCCTGATCTGCTACCTGCAGGTGCCCGCGGGGCCGCGTCGGACCGTCGTGCGGCGGGCTGCGGAGGCGCTGGCACCGGGGGGAGTGCTGCTCGTCATCGGTCACGACAGCACCAACCTGACCGACGGGGTCGGCGGCCCCCAATACCCCGAAGTGCTGTTCACTCCGGACGACATCGTCGCCGATCTGGCCATGAGCGGAACGACGATACGCATCGACAAGGCCGAACGGGTCCGGCGCGAGGTGCCCGGAGAGGCACGCCCAGCCATCGACGCCCTGGTCCGAGCGGTCGCGTTGGGTGAGTAGCGAGCTCGGTGCCCGGCCGGTATGCGGACCATGACCCAGAACGCCACCGCTAGACAACGCAGCCGGACGATGCGTCAGGCATGATCTTGCTATGGCTGACGAGGTGACGTTGAGACCGGTTGAAGAGGATGACGTGCTCGTCATCGAGAAGTTGACCGCAGATCCCGAGACGACTGGCGAGTATGCGTGGTTCGGCTGGTCGGACACCCGCAAGCTCCGCAAGATGTGGACCGAGAGCCAAATGCTGTCCGACGACGGCGGAATCCTCATGGTCGTTCAGGATGACGAGCAATTGGGGTTCGTCTCCTGGCGGCGCCGTCAGACCGGCCGGGTCTCGTACTGCTGGAACATCGGCATCGCGCTGTTGCCGACGGCGCGCGGCCTGGGCTACGGCGGGCAGGCGCAACGGCTGCTGGCGCGGTACCTGTTCGCACACACCACCGTGCATCGGATCGAAGCTGACACCGAACTGGGAAACATCGCCGAGCAGCGGGCGCTGGAGAAAGCCGGCTTCAGCCGCGAAGGGGTGTTGCGCGGTGCCGCCTGGCGCGACGGTGCCTGGCGCGACGGCGTCGTCTACAGCCTGCTCCGAAACGACCGCCCGTCGGTGTGATCGGCCTTCGCCAGGCGTGCCCGATAGCATTCGAGGGACCGTGGTCGTCGATCGTGCCCAACCCGCTAGCAAGGAGCCACTCGTGTCCAGCGCCCCGCCTGCACCCGCTGTCCAACCGGATTCCCGGTCGCGACTCACGGTTGCCGCGGGCACGACCGCGCGGGCCGCGCTCGAAGCGGCCGGCATCGACTTCAACGGGCCAACGGGCGCCGTCGTAGTCCGTGATTCCGCCGGTCAGCTGCGCGACCTGGATGTGGTGTTCGACTTCGACGACGAGGTCGAGCCGGTCAGGATCGACTCGCCGGACGGCCTGGCGGTGCTGCGGCATTCGACGGCGCACGTGATGGCCCAGGCCGTGCAGGAACTGTTCCCTGGCACGCTGCTCGGTATCGGGCCGCCGGTGGACAACGGGTTCTATTACGACTTCCTGCCCGAGCGCCCCTTCACTCCCGAGGACCTGGCGGCCGTCGAGAAGAAGATGACCGAGATCATCAAGGCCGGCCAGCGATTCCGGCGTCGTCCGATCTTTGATTCCGACGCGCGCCTGGAGCTGGAGAACGAGCGGTTCAAGCTCGAACTCATCACGCTCAAGGGTTCTGCGGTGAGCGAGGAAGAATCGACCGAGGTGGGCTCGGATGTGCTCACCATGTACGACAACATCAACCGGGACGGCGAGCTGATCTGGACCGATCTCTGTCGTGGCCCCCACCTGCCGACCACTCGGCGAATCCCGGCGTTCAAGCTGATGCGGATTGCCGCGGCGTACTGGCGTGGGGATCAGAACAACCAGCAATTGCAGCGTATCTACGGCACCGCGTGGCCGAGCAAGGATGCGCTCAAGGCATACCTGGTCCAGCTCGAGGAGGCTGCCAAGCGCGACCACCGCAAGCTCGGTGCCGAGCTGGACCTGTTCAGCTTCCCCGAGGACCTCGGTTCCGGCCTTGCGGTGTTTCACCCCAAGGGCGGCGTGCTGCGCAAGGAGATGGAGGACTACTCCCGCGCCCGGCACGAGGAGTCGGGGTACGACTTCGTCAACACCCCGCACATCACCAAGGAAAGTCTGTTCGTGACCTCCGGTCACCTGCCGTACTTCGCAGAGACGATGTTCCCGCCGATGGAGTTCGAGGGCTCGAAGTACTACGTCAAGCCGATGAACTGTCCGATGCACAACCTGATCTTCCGGGCCCGGGGCAGGTCCTATCGGGAGTTGCCGCTGCGGCTGTTCGAGTTCGGGTCGGTGTACCGCTACGAGAAGTCCGGCGTCGTGCACGGTCTGACCCGGGTACGGGGCATGACACAGGACGACTCGCACATCTACTGCACCAAGGAGCAGATGGGTGAAGAGCTGAAGAACCTGCTCACCTTCGTGCTGAATCTGCTTCGCGACTACGGTCTGGACGACTTCTATCTCGAGCTTTCCACCCGCGACGACTCCGACAAGTTCGTCGGGGAGCCGGCAGATTGGGCCGAGGCCACCGAGGCATTGCGGCAGGCGGCCGTCGACTCGGGCCTGGAGCTGGTCCCCGATCCGGGCGGCGCGGCGTACTACGGCCCGAAGATCTCCGTCCAGGCCCGAGATGCCATCGGACGGTACTGGCAGCTGTCCACCATTCAGCTGGATTTCAACCAGCCGAAGCGCTTCGAGCTGGAATACACCGGTGCCGACGGCGAGCGGCATACCCCCGTGATGATTCACCGCGCGCTGTTCGGATCCATCGAACGGTTCATCGGGGTGCTCACCGAGCACTACGCCGGAGCGTTCCCGGCCTGGCTCGCTCCGGTGCAGGTGATCGCAATCCCGGTCACCGACGATCAGGTGGACTACCTGTACCAGATCGCCGAGCGGCTCAAGGCGCGCCGCATCCGGGTCGAGGTCGACTCGTCCACTGACCGGATGCAGAAGAAGATTCGTAGCGCGCAGCAGGCGAAAGTGCCGTTCATGCTCATCGCGGGCGGGCAGGACGCCGAACACGACGCCGTCTCTTTCCGCTACCGCGACGGCGAACAGCGCAACGGCGTCGCGATCGAACAGGCCGTCGAGGAGATCGCTGCATTCGTCGCCAGCCGCAAGAACCATTCCCCGTCGGTTGCCGACTTCGGCGGATGAGTCACGACAGTGTCGAGACCCCGGCGAGCTACGAATTCGCCGGGGTGCCCGATGCCTTTCAGCGGCTCTGGACACCGCATCGGATGGTCTACATCGGGGGAGAGGGCAAGCCGGCTTCCGAAGCCGAACACCATTGCCCGTTCTGCGATATCCCGAAAGGCTCCGACGTCGCCGGCCTGATCGTTGCTCGCGGCGAGCTGGTGTACGCGGTGCTGAACCTGTACCCGTACAACCCTGGCCACCTGATGGTGGTGCCGTACCGGCACATCGCGGACTACACCGAGCTGACGGCGCAGATGGCGAGCGAAACCGCGCTCTTCACGCAACGTGCGATGGCCACGTTACGGGTCGCGGCAGGTCCACAGGGCTTCAACATCGGCATCAACCAGGGCTACGTCGGCGGCGCCGGAATCGCTGCCCACCTGCACCAGCATGTGGTGCCACGCTGGGGTGGCGACGTGAACTTCATGCCGGTCATCGGCCAGACCCGGGTACTCCCACAACTGCTCGCCGACACCCGGGCGCTGCTTGCCGCGGCTTGGCCGAGCTAGCTCGGACCGGCCATTTTCGCCGGCAGCAGCTTGAGTGCTTCGTCGGCATGCCGATCCATGTTCAGCTCACTGGCGATCTCGGCGATCAGCCGCTGATCGGCGCCGATGACGAAGGTGTGCCGCTTGACCGGGGCCGGACCGAAGCGACGCTTCACGCCGAATTGCTTGGCCACCGTGCCGTCCGCGTCGGACAGCAGCGGGTAGTCGAAGGCGTTGAAGTCGGAGAACTCCTTTTGCTTGGCCACCGAATCGGTGCTGATCCCGACCCGCTGCGCGCCCGCCGCTGCGAACTCGGCCGCCAGGTCGCGGAAGTGACAGCTCTCCTTGGTGCAGCCGCTGGTCATCGCGGCCGGGTAGAAGAACAGCACAACCGGGCCGTCGGCCAACAGCGTGCTCAGCCGCCGGGGCGTGCCGTCCTGATCGGGGAGCTCGAAGTCGGAGATGACCTCGCCTGTTTTGAGGGAACTCATGGATCCACCTTCGGGGACGAGCAGGCATGGACGGCACTAACCGTGCATGATTCGTAACGCTCGCCGGAGCGGATGTATTCGCCATACCTGGACGAAGCATGGTGCAACGGCACATCACCGGGTCGGCGTCGGGCACGGCACCTGGACAATGACGCCCAGCAAGTTCGTGATCGTGCAGATCACCGGCTTGACGACGCTGCTCACCGGCGCGGGCACGGCAGGTGCCGACGGCGCGGGGGCCGCGCTCGAGGCCGGTGCCGCGGTCGAATTGCCGCCGCCGCCGCCGGACTTGCCCTGCGGCGGTGCCGCCGCGCCGGTATTGCCTGAGCCGCCTCCTGCTGTACCGGAGCCGGACCGAGCTGGTGCGGTGCCGGCAGCGGGAGCCCTCGACGGCTTCGGCGCCGTGCCGACCCGGCGCGGTTGAGGCTGGGCCAGCGTGCTCGGGCCGCTCGGGGCGCTCGGGACGCCACGCATCGCACCAGGGTTCACCGGCGGGATGAAGCTGCCGTCGATTCCGGGCAGCGGCCCTGTGGTGATGCCCGAAATCGGTCCGGAAACCGGCAGGCCGGCACCGTACGCGGCAGCGGTGGCCAGCACCATGGCCAGGTACTGGTCAGAGTGGTTGTAGGCCAGCACGGCCTGCGTCTGACCCGCCGTGGTGCGAAGGTCGCCGCCGGCGGCGCACAGATACCTGGCTGCCGACAACGCCGCGTCGTTGATGTCGAAGGGGTTGGCCACGCCGTCACCGTTGGCGTCGGTGCCATACATCGCCCAGGTGGACGGGATGAACTGCATCGGCCCGACCGCATGGTCGTATCGGGGGTCACCGTCCAGCCGTCCACCGTCGGTGTCGGAGATGAAGTCCCACTTGTTGCCGTCCAGCGCCGGACCGATGGTCGGGATCGTCGAGGTGCCGTTGGACAGCAGCTGTGCTCCGCCGTACTGGCCATGGTCGGACTCGATGCGACCGATGCCGGCCAGCAAGGACCAGCCGATGCCGCAGGACGGATCGGCTGACGCCATTCGAGCCGCGGCCACCCGGTAGGCGTTGAGGGCGACGTTCGGGATCCCGTTCGCCGCCAGGCCGCTGATCACCGGTGGAGTGGCCGGCGCCGGTTTGGCGACGTGCACCGGGCTGGGGGGCAGCACCTTCGCGCCTTGCGGTGCCCCGGCCGACAGCTGGGTCAGGGTCGTGATCAGACGGGACAGCGGTATCCAGGATGTCGATTGCGGGGGTGCAACAGTGTGCTCGGCGGACGCCCCGCTCACGCCGCTTGCCGTCATCAGCAATGCGACGCCCCCGGCGCAGCCGACCGCGACCGCAACGCGCACGAACGCGGTCTTGGTGGCCTTCATCGAGGGACCCGGATTCGGATCACGGACCTCGGCATGTTGCGGCTGATGTGCCTGGCGGGTTTCTGACACGCGGACTGAGTCAGACATGCACCGTGGCCTTCCTACGAGACGGCTGAAAAGCACCGCGCGCAACTGGCGCCGTGTACTAGTCAAACGACTCGGCAGATGACCGGTTACTGGTGGGTAACGCCGGTGTTAACCAGCGCCTGGAAACCGCCGGAGGAAGGGGTCGAATCATCCCAAGAGGGCAGTGGCAACGGCTTGGGGTGCCGGGTCGTGCCGCAGGTAGCTGCGCCGGAACGTCCCGGCGCCACCGGTGATCGATCGCAACGTCGCGGCGTAGCGCAGCAACTCCACGGCCGGTACCTCGGCGTGCACAACGCTGCGAGTACCCGGACGATCTGATTCGACCGGCTCGGTGCCGGTGACCCGGCCGCGTCGTCCGGACAGGTCCGACAGCACCGCTCCGATGTGGTCATCGGTGACGATGATGTCCACCGATTCGATCGGCTCCAGCAGCTGCACCGCGCCTGCACTGGCAGCATCCTTCACCGCCAGTGACCCCGCGACCTGGAAAGCGGCGTCGGAGGAGTCGACGCTGTGCGCCTTGCCATCGCAGAGGGTGACCCGAACGTCGACCACCGGCACCTTGCCGACCACTCCGTGTCCCAGCTGGGCCCGAGCGCCCTTCTCGACCGAGGAGATGAATTGGTTGGGCACTGCGCCACCAACGACCTTGTCGGCGAACTCGATGCCGGACCCGCGTGGCAGCGGCTCGACCTCGATGTCGCACACCGCGTACTGGCCGTGGCCGCCGGACTGCTTGACCTGGCGGCCATGTCCCTTTGCTTTGCTGGTGAAAGTGGCAAGCAGAGCTACTCGGACCGGTTCGGTGTCGACACTTGCTCCGCCGGAACGCAGGCGGGACAACACCACGTCGGCGTGCGCCTCGCCCAGACACCACAACACCAGCTGCCCGGTGTCTGCGCTGCTATCGATGCGCAACGCCGGATCGGCCGCGCCCAACCTGGTCAACGCCTTGGCCAAGGCGTCCTCGTCGTTACGGGTCGCGGCCGTCACTGCCATCGGGAGCAACGGATCGGGCATCTCCCAGGGCAGGATCACCAGTGGTTGCCCCTGCGCGGAGATCGTGTCGCCGGTCTCGGCGCTGTTCAGCCGCGCCACGACGCACAGGTCTCCGGCAATGGCCTGATCGATCGGATTCAGCGTGGTGGCCAGCAGTGTGGCGGTCTTCTCGTCGGCATCGTGATCAGGATGTCCGCGGGATTCGCCGCCGTGACCGGAGACATGCAGCGCGGTGTCGGGCCGGATCGTCCCTGAGAAGATCCGCACCAGGGAGGCGCGGCCCAGGTACGGGTCGACCCAGGTGCGCACCACCTCGGCGGCCAGCGGACCGTTCGGGTCGCAGGTGAGTCTCGGGCCGTCCGCACCGATCGGCGTGTACGTCGAGGGCAGCGGGCGCTCTGCCGGGTTCGGGAACCCCGCGACGATCAGATCCAGTAGCTCGGCCAAGCCCAGCTCGGTACCGGCCGAAACCGGAATAACAGGATGGAAGGTGCCGCGACCGACTGCGGTGTGCAGGTCGGCGGTCAACACCGCGGGGTCCAATTCCTCGCCGCCGAGATACTTGTCCAGCAGCGTCTCGTCCTCGCTCTCGGCGATGATCGCCTCGATGAGCGCGTCCCGGTCGGCGGCGTGCGCATCGTCGGTGGAGGTCAACAGCGGCACGAGTTCCGAACCGTCCGCATTCGGCAGATACAGCGGCAGCACCGCGTTGCCGTCCACACCGCCGAAGGCCTGCCGGCAGCTTGCCAGCGTATGTGCGAGATCGGCTCGGGGCATGTCGATCCGGTTCACCAGCACGGCTCGCGGGGTGTTGAGGGCAGCGCATTCCTCCCACAACGCCAGGGTGGTCTCGTCCAGGTCGTCGGCGGCCGAGACAACAAAAAGCGCCGCATCAGCGGCGCGCAATCCGGCTCGCAATTCGCCGACGAAATCGGCGAAGCCCGGGGTGTCCAGGAGGTTGACCACCACCTCGCCGTGTCGAAGCGGACACGCCGACAGGAACACCGACCTTTGTTGGGTCACCTCGACGGGGTCGGCGTCGGAGACGGTGTTGCCGTCCGGGATCGTGCCGGCTCGGCTGATCGCTCCGGCCCTGGCGAGCAGATGCTCGGTGAGCGTGGTCTTGCCGACTCCGCTGTGCCCGACCACCGCTACGTTGCGGATCCGGTCCGGGCTACTGGCCGGCTGTACGGCCGCCCGGGATTGCTGTGTCTTCGTCGCTGTCTTGGCAGACATCGATCGATCACCCCACTTCGGCTTCCTCGCATTCGACACCCGCAGGCGGTGCGGGGCAACCCCCACTGCTTGCACGCTCGGAGAACGCCCTGTCGGTATCGTTGAACAGTGCTGAACCTGCTACGCGCCCCGATCGGCAAAGCGATCGCGCCACTCGGACGGTCCTTGGCCAATGCCGGAGTGACGCCGGACATCGTCACCGTCGTGGGTACGGTCGGCGCGACGGCCTCGGCGCTGGTGTTCTACACCCGGGGCTCCTTCTTCACCGGGACGCTGCTGGTGTGGGCCTTCGTCATGTTCGACATGGTGGACGGAGCGATCGCCCGCCAGGGTGGCCTGTCCAGCAGATTCGGTGCGGTTCTGGACTCCACCTGCGACCGGATCGCCGACGCGGCTGTGTTCGGCTCATTGGCCTGGTGGTTCGCCAGGCACGATCAACCGGCGCTGCTCGCGGCCTCGTTGCTGTGCCTGACTCTCGGATCGTTCACCTCCTATGTGAAGGCCCGCGCCGAGGGGATGGGCATGACCGCCAATGTCGGGATAGCCGAGCGCGCCGAGCGGCTGATCATCGTGCTGGTGGGCACCGGACTGACCGGCTGGCCATTCCGGGTGCCTTACGCGCAGGCGATCGCCCTGTGGCTGCTGGTCGCGGCTTCCACGGTGACGGTCGGACAGCGACTTGCCACGGTCTGGCAGCAATCCCGCCACCCCGAGAGCACGCCGCTGTGACGAACCGAAGGCATTCGTGATCGGCCTTCCGTCCGGCCTGACCGGTTGGATCAGTGACACCGGATACAGCGCCGGCTGGCAGCTGGTCCGGTCGATGCCCGAGCCGGTGGCGAAATGGACGTTCGACCGGGCAGCGGATGCGGCCACCCGCCGCGGCGGCAAGGCCGTGGACCAGCTGCGCCGCAACCTGGGCAGGGTTGCCCCGGACGCGACCGAACACGAGCTGGACGAGCTCGTGAAGGCCGGGATGCGGTCCTACGCCCGGTACTGGATGGAGACGTTCAGGCTGCCGTCGATGGACGTCGCGGACGTGCTTTCCCGCACGAGCATGACGGGTTTCGAAAACGTCGAGAACGGTCTGGCCAAGGGCAACGGCGTGGTGTGCGCTTTGCCGCACAGCGGTAATTGGGACGTCGCCGGATTGTGGTTGGTGCAGCACGGAATGCCCTTCACCACCGTTGCCGAGCGGCTAAAACCTGAATCGTTGTTCGACAAGTTCGTGACATACCGGGAGAGCCTCGGGATGGAGGTGCTGGCCCTGACCGGCGGGCCGCGTGCACCGATCGAGGTGTTGTCGCAACGGCTGGCCGCCAACGGTGTGGTGTGCTTGGTGGCTGATCGGGATCTGTCCCGCAATGGCATCGAGGTCGACTTCTTCGGCGCGAAGACCCGGATGCCGGCCGGACCCGCGCTGCTGGCGGCGCGAACGGGCGCGACGCTCGTCCCGGTGCATCTGCACTACCGGGCAGAGGGCTGGGAGCAGTGGGTCGGAGCGCCGGTGGAACTCGGCGATGGCACCCTGCGCGACAAGGTGGTTCGTGCCACCCAGTCGTTGGCCGACCAGTTCGCGCAGCGGATCGCGCAGTATCCGGCAGACTGGCACATGCTGCAGAAGCTGTGGCTCGAGGATCTCGATCCGGCCCGGTTGCAGCCGACCTCCGAAGGCGTCTGAGCACATGCGGATCGGCATCGTCTGCCCGTACCTCTGGGATATCCCAGGCGGCGTCCAGTGGCACGTCCGGGATCTTGCCGAGACGCTCATCGCGTCCGGTCATGAGGTATCCGTGCTTGCGCCGGGGGAGGAGGACGCACCCGGACTGCCCGGCTATGTGACCGCGGCGGGCAAGACCGTCCCGATCCCGTACAACGGCTCCGTGGCTCGGCTGCAGTTCGGGTTGCTATCGGCCACCCGGGTCCGGCGCTGGCTGCGGGACGGCAACTTCGATGTGGTGCACGTGCACGAACCGGCCCCACCCAGCCTGTCGTTGCTCACGGTGCTGCTGGCCGACGTTCCGTTGGTGGCGACCTTTCATTCCGCGTCGACCCGGTCCCGGTTCCTGGCGATGTTCAACAGCGTCGTGCAGGCGGTGCTGGAACGGCTGTCCGGCAGGATCGCGGTGTCGCAGGCTGCCCGCAAGATGATCATGGAGCACCTCGGGGCCGACGCCGTGGTGATCCCCAACGGTGTGGTGGTTTCGAACTACGCCACCGCCCAACCGCTGCCCGGCTACCCGCGCGACCCGGCCTTGGGCGGCACGATCGGTTTCATCGGCCGTTACGACGAGTCGCGCAAAGGGATGTCGGTGCTGCTCGGCGCGCTGGAGGTGTTGATCAAGACCCGGCCGGGCCTCCAGGTGCTGGTGGCCGGACGTGGCGATGAGGGCGACTTCCTGGACAAACTCCCGCCATCCGTTGCTGATTCGGTGGTGATGCTCGGGATGGTCAGCGAGGCCGACAAGGCCAGCCTGCTGCGCAGCGTCGACGTCTACGTCGCCCCCAACACCGGCGGTGAGAGCTTCGGTGTGATCCTGCTCGAGGCGATGTCGGCCGGCACGCCGATCGTGGCCAGCGACCTGGACGCCTTCCGGCGGGTGCTGGCTGACGGCCGCGCCGGCCTGCTGTTCGCCAACCGTGACTCGGCTGGACTGGCTCGGGCGCTGGAGACTGTGCTGTCGGATGAATTGCTGCGCGGCCAGTTGGCCGAAGCAGGCACCGAGGTCGTCCGACCCTATGACTGGCCGGTGGTCGCCGCCCAGATCCTGCGGGTCTACGAGATCGCGGTCGCGGCCTCCGTACCGTCCTGATGCCGTGCTGGGCGCGGTCGCTCGGTGCCGGGTAAGTAGCCTGGCCCAGTGCTCTCCCCGGTTTGGCTCGTCGCGGCAGTCCTTGTCGCGATCCTGCTGACGAGCTGGGTGACGTTCACCTTGACCAGGCTCGATCGCCTGCACGCAAGGGTGGATGCCGCCCAGGCTGCGCTCGACGCACAGTTGGTGCGGCGCGCCGCTGCGGTACTGCATCTGGCCGAAATGCCCGGAACGCCCCTCGAATCGGCACGAGGCGCCGAGCTGGCACAGGCCGCTCACAATGCGCTGGCCGTCGCGCCGGACGATCGTCGCGATGTCGAGAACCGGCTAGGTCGCGGAATCGTGCAACTTGCCGCGATGCGTGATGCGTTGCCGCCGGATGCTGTCGGTGAGCTGGGTGAGGCCGCAACCCGGGTGCAGATCGCCCGGCGATTCTTCAATGATGCGGTTCGAGACACTCGTACGCTTCGAGCACGTAGGATGCCCCGGTTGCTGCATCTGGCCGGGCATCGCGAGATGCCTCAGTACTTCGATATCGACGACACCAGCCTGTTCACCGATTCCCCGGCCGAACCCAGCCCCACGTCCGCGGGCCAATAGACCGAGAACATGCCGAGCACACGATCCAGTGCCCGCTCAGACGGCATCCACCGAATAGCGCAAGGAGTTACTGCATGATCTCCCGACTGACCAAGCGTCAATCCCTCATCGCAGGAGGGGTGGCCGCGGTAGTCCTCGTCGGAGGAATCACCACCTACGCACTCGTCGGCAACGGTTCCAAGAAGGCGGTCGCTGCGCCGTCGTCCTCGGCGACTCCGAAACCAACCCCGCCGACCTCGGCCGCACCGAAACCCAAGCCGAAACCCCCGGCGCTCAATTACCTGACCGGAGTGGGCGCACCGTCGAAGGGACCGGTCGTTGCGGTGAAGATCGACGACACGGACAACGGCCGTCCGTCGGTCAACCTCAACGAGGCCGACATCGTCTACATCGAGCAGGCCGAGGGTGGTCTGACCCGGCTGGTCGCGGTGTTCGGCACCAATCACCCGACGGTGGAACCGGTCCGCAGCACTCGCGCGAGTGACCCGGAGCTGCTGACCCAGTACGGCAAGATCACCCTGGTGGCCTCGGGAGGTGGCGGACTCTCGCTGCCGACGTTGGACAAGTCGATCATCAACGGCGTCATCAACGATCGTGGCGGCCCCGGCTTCTTCCGGGACGGCAACCGGCCCGCGCCGTACAACCTCGGCTCGAACCTTGCGCAGGTCGCGGCGGCGACCAAGACCGCTGCTGCCAAATACATCGGGTTCAACTGGGCGAACGCCGGCAGCTACCCGTCCCTGAAGACGAAGTCAAAGTCAGGGGCCGTGGCGAACGCGGTTGTGGGAAGCACGCCGGTGACGTTCCAATGGAACACGCAGTTGAAGCGCTACGTGCGGATCGTCAACGGCTCGGCGCTACGCCTTGCCAACGGCAATCCGGTGGCGACGCCCAACGTCCTGATCCAGTTCTGCAAGGTCTCGGTGGACCCGACCGATGTCGACGTGGCCGGTAACCCGTCGCAGTACACCCACTCGGTTGGTAGCGGCACATTCTCGCTGTTCCGCGATGGCCGGCGTATCGACGGGAAGTGGTCACGCGCTCGTGCTTCGCTGCCGACGACCTACACCGACAGTGCGGGCAAGCCCCTGATGCTGGCACCCGGGGGTGCCTACGTAGTGCTCTCGTCGGCCCGCTGAGTGCCGGTCGGGCTGGCCGATGCCGCGCCGTAGAATGGCCTCATGACCTCTGAGCACCACGCGGCGCAGACCGACGCCGTCAGCGACCCGCACAGCGTTGCCCCGCACAGCGCCGCCCCACACAACGCCGCCCTACACAGCAATGCCCCACAGAGCAATGCCCCCGAGATCGGCACCTCGCGCGTCAAGCGTGGGATGGCTGAGATGTTGAAGGGTGGCGTCATCATGGACGTCGTCACCCCGGACCAGGCCAAGATCGCCGAGGACGCCGGTGCCGTTGCGGTGATGGCGCTGGAGCGGGTTCCAGCTGACATCCGCGCACAGGGCGGGGTGTCTCGGATGAGCGACCCGGACATGATCGACGGCATCATCGCCGCGGTGTCCATTCCGGTGATGGCCAAAGCCCGCATCGGGCACTTCGTCGAGGCGCAGGTGCTGCAGGCCCTTGGTGTCGACTACATCGACGAATCTGAGGTGTTGACGCCGGCCGATTACGCCAATCACATCGACAAGTGGCAGTTCACGGTCCCGTTCGTGTGCGGTGCGACGAACCTCGGCGAGGCGCTGCGGCGGCTCACCGAAGGCGCGGCAATGATCCGGTCCAAGGGCGAGGCCGGTACCGGCGACGTGTCCAATGCGACGACCCACATGCGCAAGATCGGTGCTGAGATCCGGCGGCTCACCTCCTTGTCGACGGACGAGCTGTACGTGGCGGCGAAGGAATTGCAGGCACCGTACGAACTCGTTGCCGAGGTCGCGCGGACCGGCAAGCTTCCGGTGGTCATGTTCACCGCTGGTGGGATCGCCACCCCGGCCGACGCCGCGATGATGATGCAGCTCGGCGCTGAAGGCGTGTTCGTCGGGTCGGGCATTTTCAAGTCCGGCAACCCTGCGCAGCGGGCCGAAGCGATCGTCAAGGCCACCACGTTCTACGACGATCCGGACGTGCTGGCCAAGGTGTCGCGTGGCCTTGGCGAGGCGATGGTCGGCATCAACGTCGAGGAGATCCCGGCGCCGCATCGGCTGGCCGACCGCGGCTGGTAAGCCGGGTCTGGCTGCGTAACACGGCTGGTTCGGCTGGTTGCCAGTTCGGACGGTTGCGCGCTTCGTACACCAATCCAGCGTCGGTGACACGATCGGTGTCGTTTGCGTTCAGCGTTCGTTCGTTGCGGCCTTGATCATCTTCGGCTACAATAGAACGTATGATCGATAATGACGTCGAGCCTGGCGCCTTTCTGGCGTGGCTTGGCAGCGTCGATGAGGTCGATCTGGAGCTCCCGCCGGCAACGGACGCGCCGGATTTCGACGATGAATTTATCGCGTTCGTGCACGGCGAACCTGGTGTTCACGAGCGATTGCTTTCCGCGTTGGACGTGACCGGCGTGGGACCGGTCGAGGTGGCAGCCTCGCTCGATCCCAAGTCGCTCACCGAGGCCGAGCGTCTGGACCACCTCGCCGTCATCGAACAACAAATCAGCTGGCTGCATGCCCTGCGCGCCCAGGCGCTCGCCGCCCTGGCCGCGGGCGACGTTTCTCCGGATGGCTGGTCCCAGGAACTCGTGTCCTGCGTGCTGCGGGTACCCGGACGAACGGCCAGACGGCATATCGAAACAAGCAAGACGTTGACCAGCACCGTGCCTCGAACTCTGAGTGCGCTGGGGTCCGGCGCTATTTCGATCAAGCATGCCGAGTCGATCGTTGAGGCCTGTTGGCGGCTACCCGCTGACGTCACGGGCGCTGCGATCGAGAATGCAGTCTTGCCACAGGCGGCCGAACTAACGGTCGCCCAGTTGCAGAAGCTGCTTCGTCAGACCGTGCTTGCTCTTGATCCGGCCGGCGCCGACCAACGCCATCGCCGAGCTATGCAAGATCGGGATGTTCGATTCATCCCAGCCGAGGATGGCATGGCCGAGTTGCGGGCGTTGCTGCCCGCGCCAGAGGCCGAGGTGGTATTTCGCCGATTGACGGACGCCACAGCCCTTCTGCCGGCTACCGACACCCGTACACGTCCGCAGCAGCGTGCCGATCTGCTCGTCGACGCCGTGCTCTGCGGCATCCCACCCGACGCACTGCCAGAGCGTCAGGGCAGGCGCCCGGCCGTCTCGGTCGTGGTGTCAGCCTCGACCATGCTCGGCGTCGATGACGAACCGGGTTATCTGGACGGTTACGGGCCGATCACCGCGCGGCAGGTCCGAGAACTCGCTTCAGACAGCACAGGAACCTGGCGGCGGCCGCTCACCGATCCGGAATCTGGTCGATTACTCGACTACGGCACTTCGGTATACCGGCCGCCCCAGGCAATAGTCGATCATGTCCTTGCACGCGATTCGGTCTGCGCCTTCCCGACCTGCAATCAGCCGGGATATCGCTGCGACATCGATCATGTGCGCCCGTATGACCGCGGCGGTCCGACTTCGGCGGACAACACCGCGCCGTTGTGCCGCCGGCACCATCGATGTAAGACGTACGGTCCGTTCGACTACCGGTTCAATTCCGACGGCACGTTCACGTGGACCAACGCCTATGGCAGCCGCTACACGAGCTCGCCGCCGCGGCGCTGGCGTCGCCCGACGACGCCGAGCAGCTGGTCCGAACGGCTCGCCGAGGCCAAGGACGAAGCGGGCCTCGATCAGCAAGAACGGCAGGACGCCGGCTATCGACAGCTGATCTCCCAACTCGAGCGTGAGATCGGCTCAGCTCGAAACGCCGACGACGAACGCGCGATTGCCGAGGCCGAACGGGCGATCAACCGCGCCCGGACGCAATACGGCCGGCTGTTGCAGCACCGGCAAGATCCTCAGCACCCGCCGTTCTGAGGTCCAGAAGCCCGTTCTGAGGTCCAGAAGCCCGTTTTGGGTCCAGAAGCCCGTTTTGGTCCAGAAGCAATGAGAGTTTCAGCAACAGCGGCGCCGAATTGCCGGGTGGCCGAGGCTGGCATATTCGAAGCCGTGCGAACGGGCGCCCAGCACGCCGGCGATGAGTGGGCCGAGAACCTGCCCGACGTGTGCCTGCGGGCCGTCGCACCAAGGTGGTAGACCGGTGTCATGTGTCGAAGCATCAAGACTCTGCGCCCCCCGTACACCGAGCACCCGACCTCTGATGACAGCCGGGCCGCGGCATTGCAGTACGTCCGCAAGGTCGCGGGCATGCGCAGCCCGTCCAAGGCCAACATCGAGGCATTCGACCACGCGGTCGCCGAGATCGCGCGCGTGACCGATGAACTGCTGGCGGGCCTGACCGTCCGCGCGCCGGTACAGCAGGCTGGATAAGCTCGTTCCTCGTGTCAGATGATGAGCTCACCGTCGGGGTCCTTGCTCTGCAGGGCGATGTCCGCGAACACGTCGCAAGTCTGACGAAGAGCGGTGTGTCGGCCATCAGCGTTCGCCGTCCCCGCGAGCTTGACATCGTAGATGCGCTGGTCATTCCTGGTGGCGAGTCCACCACCATCGTCAAGCTTGCCCATCACTTCGATCTGTTCGAGCCACTACGCAAACGCATCGCGGCAGGCATGCCGACCTACGGGTCATGCGCCGGCATGATCCTGCTCGCAGATCGGATCATCGACGGCACCGCCGATCAGGACACCTTCGGTGGCATCGACGTCACAGTTCGCCGCAACGCCTTCGGACGCCAGGTCGAATCCTTCGAGGAACCGGTCCATTTCGAAGGCATCGAAGGGCCGCCGCTGACCGCGGTGTTCATCCGAGCGCCCTGGGTGGAGCAGGTCGGCGACAACGCCCAGGTCCTCGCCCGCGTCGAGACGGGTCCGGCCACGGGTAGAATTGTTGCGATTCGCCAGGGGCAGCTGCTGGCCACCTCGTTCCATCCGGAACTGACGGGTGACGCACGGGTGCACGAGTACTTCGTCAGGATGGTGCGGGACAGCCGATGAGCGGCTCGCGCAAGGAGCACGAAGAGCAAAGGACGATCGCATGAGCGGCCATTCCAAGTGGGCCACCACCAAGCACAAGAAGGCCGGCATCGACGCCAAGCGCGGCAAGCTGTTCGCCAAGCTGATCAAGAACATCGAGGTCGCCGCACGTACCGGTGGTGGCGACCCGGACGGCAACCCCACCCTGTACGACGCCATTCAGAAGGCGCGTAAGTCCTCGGTGCCGCTGGACAACATCGAGCGCGCGGTCAAGCGCGGTTCCGGCGCCGAAGCCGGTGGCGCCGACTGGGAAACCATCACCTATGAGGGCTACGGCCCGGCCGGTGTTGCTGTCCTGATCGAGTGCCTCACCGACAACCGCAACCGCGCTGCCAGCGAGGTTCGCACCGCGATGACGCGCAACGGCGGCAACATGGCCGATCCTGGTTCGGTGTCCTACCTGTTCAATCGCAAAGGCGTCGTGATCGTGGGTAAGGGCGACTTGGGCGAGGATGACGTGCTGACCGCGGTGCTGGACGCCGGTGCCGAAGAAGTGAACGACCTCGGCGACTCGTTCGAGGTGATCAGCGAAGCCGCCGACCTGGTTGCGGTGCGCACAGCGCTGCAGGACGCCGGAATCGACTACGACTCTGCGGATTCGTCGTTCCTGCCCAGCGTTCAGGTGCCGCTGGACGAGGACAGCGCCCGCAAGGTGTTCAGGCTGATCGAGGCACTCGAGGATTCCGACGACGTGCAGAACGTCTACGCGAATTTCGACGTGTCCGACGAGGTCATGGAGGCCGTCGGTTAAGGGACGTTCTTCCAGAACTTGATCAGTTCATAGCCGAACTCGCTGAGCAGACGCGGCACACCGGACAGGTCGAAAAACCAGTAGACCGCGTTGAAGAACGCGGTGTTCACCGACTGGATCTGCAGAAACGCGAACAGGGCCAGCATCCCGAACGGTTTGAACTGCTCCGCCGACCGCTGAAATCCCGCATCCAGATACGGCTCGATGGCGCCGTAGCCGTCCAACCCGGGCAACGGCACCAGGTTGAGCAAGCCTGCCGAGATCTGCAGGAACCCCAGAAAGGCCATCGCTGCCCAGAAGGCGCCGTGCGCGCCGGAGGCGTAGTTGTGCTTGACCACGATCAGGATGATGGCGGCGAAGACGAGGTTCACGACAGGGCCCGACAACGACACCATGGCCCGCTGCGCCCTGGTCCGGAACCGATGGGGATGTAGGTAGACCGCGCCACCCGGCAGCCCGATGCCGCCCAGCGCGATGAACACAACCGGCAGCAGGATCGACAGCACGGGATGGCTGTACTTGAGCGGGTTCAAGGTCAGGTAACCGCGCGCCTCGACCTCGTCGTCGCCGAAGCGCCACGCGAGAAACGCGTGCGCGAACTCGTGGAAGCACAGCGTCACCACCCAGCCTGCGACCACGAACAGGAACACGCCGATCCGTGCGCTGCGGCCGTCCTGGGTAGCGGTCCAGGCCAGATAGCCGCCCAAGGCGGTAATGGCGAGTACGGCGAGGAACACCGGACTGGGACGGACTGACGACTTGCGGGGGCGCTGAAACGGAACGGTCATCAGCCGGCCACGTCGATTCGGTACGTCACCGATGCAGTCTAGGTGGCGCCGATTGCCGCTCGACTATTCTGGACAGAAAGCGCATCGTCGGGACCGAAACGTCGTCCGGACAGCACGTGCATCGCACCCGGTGAGAGTCGAGGATCGTGGCATCACAGGCTGATTCCCAGTTCAGTCTGCGCTCTATCCTCATCCCGGCGTTCGGACCCGCGGTGATGTTCGGCGTCGCCGAAGGTGCGGTGCTGCCGGTGGTGGCGTTGAGCGCCCGTGACCGCGGCGCCAGCGTGGCGATGGCATCGGTCGTCGTCGCGTTGATCGGCGTCGGCTCGCTGCTCAGCAACATTCCGTCGGCCGTGATCACCACCCGCTTCGGCGAGCGCAAGGCGATCATCGCCGCCGCCGCGGTGAGCGCGATCGCGATGATCATTGCCGCTACCGCTCCCACCGCGGCGGTGCTCGGTTTGGCGATGCTGCTGATCGGCTTCGCCAACGCGGTGTTCAACCTGGCCCGACAGTCCTACCTGACCGAAGCAGTCCCGATCGAGCTCCGGGCCAGGGCACTGTCCACTCTCGGCGGCAGTGCTCGGATCGGCATCTTCATCGGACCGTTCATCGGAGCGGCCGTGATCCCCTACTCCGGGATCCGGGCCGCCTACCTGGTGGGCTTCGTAGCGGCGTTGCTGGCGGGCGCGACCGCGATGTTTTCCAGGGACCTGGTTGCCAAGGGGCAGCGGGACAAAAAACGAGCCAGCACGTCGATCAGGTCGGTGCTTGTCTCGCACCGGCAGATCTTCCTGACGGTCGGGGTCGGCGTCGTGCTGATCAGCGCGGTCCGCGCGTCCCGGCAGGTCGTCATACCGCTGTGGGCCGAGCACCTCAACCTCAGCCCGTCCGCGACGTCGATCATCTACGGGCTGTCCGGTGCCATCGACATGCTGGTGTTCTACCCGGCCGGCAAGCTCATGGACCGGCGCGGCAGGCAGTGGGTTTCGTTGCCCTCGATGATCCTGATGGGTGTCTCGCTGCTTTTGGTGCCGCTCAGCACCGGGTTCGTGTCATTGCTGCTGCCGGCGCTGATGCTCGGGTTCGGCAACGGAATCGGTGCCGGGATGGTGGCGACTCTGGGCGCCGACTTCGCACCGCCGGATGCCCGACCGTCCTTCCTCGCCATCTGGCGGTTGCTCAGCGACACCGGTTCCTGTGCCGGCCCGGTGGTGCTGTCCGCGGTGACCAGTCTGGCCACGTTGGCGGTCGGGGTGGAGTCCAACGGCGGCATCGGGTTCGCGGCGGCGGCGATCCTGGCGTACTGGATCCCTCGGACCAGAAACCGGCGAGCCTCGGCCGTGACAGCGGAGCCAGCCGGGCCCGATGCGGGCGTGTCCTCCTCGGGCTTGCCGGATCCGGGCGGTAACGTCTCGAACGTCCATTCGATTTAGCGTTCCTCGGAGGCCCGCGTGCGAGTTCTCGGCGTCGATCCAGGCCTTACCCGGTGTGGTGTCGGTGTCGTGGACGGTGCGCCGGGCCGGGCACTGAACCTGGTTCACGTCGACACCCTCCGGACGCCCCCCGGTGATGATCTCGGCGACCGGCTGCTTTCCATCGCGATCGGTCTGGAAGCAGCCGTCGCTGAATTCGCCCCCGACGTCGTCGTGGTGGAACGGGTCTTCGCGCAACAGAACCTGCGCACCGTCACCGGAACGGCGCAGGCTTCAGGGCTGGCAATCGTTGCGGCCAGCCGGCTGGGCATCAGGGTTGCGTTGCACACCCCGTCAGAGGTGAAGGCGGCGATCACCGGCTCCGGCACCGCGGACAAGGCCCAGATCACCGCCATGGTCACCAGGCTGCTGAGGTTGGATGCAGCCCCGACGCCGGCCGATGCCGCCGACGCCTTGGCGCTGGCGATCTGTCAGATCTGGCGTGGTTCGGCGCAGAACCGATTGGCCGCCGCGGTGGCTGGCCATACCAACGCGCAAGGGGGAGTACGACGATGATCGCCAGCGTGCGCGGCCTGGTGGCCGCGGTCGGACCCGACGGTGCCGTCATCGAGGTCGGTGGCGTTGGCCTGGCGGTGTCGTGCAGCCCGGGCACCCTAGCCCGGCTCAAGGTGGGGGAGTCTGCCCGGCTGTCGACCAGCCTGGTGGTTCGAGAAGATTCGCTCACCCTGTACGGCTTCACCGACGATGACGAGCGCAGCCTCTTCGAAATGTTGCAGACCGCCAACGGGGTCGGACCGAAACTTGCCCAGACCATCCTCGGCGTCCACCCGCCACGTGAGGTGCGGCGGGCGATCGCGACCTCCGACGTGGCCGCGCTGGTGCAAGTCCCCGGCATCGGGCGAAAGGGTGCGGAGAAGATCGTCATCGAACTGCGCGACCGGATCGGTGCGATCGACGGCTCGGACAGCACTGTCGGCGAACTGGCCGGCGTCACCGCGATCGCGCCCTGGAAGGATCAGGTCATGCACGCACTGGCCGGACTTGGCTTCTCGGGCAAGGAGGCTGCCGAAGCGATCGACGTGGTACTTGCCGATGCCGGCGACAACCCCGAGGTGGCGGTGCTGCTGCGCCGCACGATCCAGCTGCTGGGTCGAGCCCGATGAGCCAGCGATGAGCGAGCGATGAGCAGGTTGAGCCGATGAGTGATGAGCAGGGCGATCAGGTGACGGGGCTCGATCAGCTGGCCGGGCATCGGGGTGAGGACCTGGAGCGGGACGTCGTCTCACCGCTGCCGGACATCGAAGAGACCGAGGTCGAGGCCAGCCTTCGTCCCAAACGACTGGCCGATTTCGTCGGTCAGCCGAAGGTCCGCGAGCAGCTGCAGGTGGTGCTGGAAGGTGCCCTCGGTCGTAACAAGCCGCCCGATCACGTGCTGCTGTCCGGGCCGCCTGGGTTGGGCAAGACCAGCCTGGCGATGATCATCGCGGCCGAACTCGGCGCGCCGTTCCGGCTCACCTCCGGCCCGGCGATCGAACGCGCCGGCGACCTGGCCGCAGTGTTGACCAGCCTCACCGAGGGCGAGGTGCTGTTCATCGACGAGATCCATCGGATCGCCCGTCCCGCCGAAGAGCTCCTGTACATGGCGATGGAGGATTTCCGGGTCGACATCGTCGTCGGCAAGGGGCCCGGGGCAACTGCGATTCCGCTGGACCTGGCACCGTTCACCCTGGTCGGAGCTACGACCCGGGCCGGGCTGCTGACCGGCCCGCTGCGTGACCGGTTCGGATTCACCGGACATATGGACTTCTACGAGGTGCCCGAGCTCGAACAGGTGCTTGTTCGCTCGGCCGGCTTGCTCGGCGTGAGCCTGACGACCGAGGGCGGCGCCGAGATCGCCAGCCGTTCCCGGGGCACACCACGGATCGCGAACCGGTTGCTTCGGCGGGTACGTGACTACGCGGAGGTCCGCGCCGATGGCATCGTGACCGCCGAGGTTGCCCACGACGCGCTCGCGGTCTACGACGTCGACCAGATGGGACTGGATCGGCTGGACAAAGCCGTCCTGGACGCACTGGTACGCCGGTTCGGAGGCGGTCCGGTCGGGGTGAGCACCCTTGCGGTGGCCGTCGGTGAGGAGATCGAAACCGTCGCAGAGGTCGCCGAGCCGTTCCTGGTACGAGCCGGTCTGCTCGCCCGAACGCCGCGCGGCCGGGTCGCGACCCCGGCCGCCTGGCTGCATCTCGGCCTGACGCCGCCGAGCCAAGGGTTCGGCGCCCGCATCGGCGGCCCGACGCTCTTCGATTCCTGAGGTGCTGGCGCCAGCCAACTACCTGGAGCTACGCAACTAACTAGCTGGAGCTAGCCAACTAACTAGCTGGAGCTAGCCAACTAAGCTGTGCCGATCAGCGCGGGCGAGAACCCGCGCATCGGATCGAAGGACTCCTGCGTGCTCAAAGACCTGCCGCTCATCATCATTGTCGTCCTGTTCGTCGGACTCATGATGTTCAACCGCCGCGCGAAGGCCCGTTCCGCGGCCGCTGAGCAGTCGCGCAAGCAGAAGATGCAGCCGGGCACCGAAGTAATGACCACCTCCGGGCTGTACGCGACGGTGGTGTCGGTGGACGCCGAGGAGGCGACGGCGATCCTGTCGGTAGCTCCCGCCGTCGAGGTAAAATGGTCGTTGGCCGCCCTTCGGGACGTGACCGAGTTGCCGCGGCAGTACCGTAAAGCTATAGACACCGATCCCGCGGACGGTTCGGAGCAGGGCGTGAGGTTGGACAAGCCCCTGATCGAACGGGACGAGCCTGACGCGAAATAGCTAATTCCGGGCAGTCGCTGATGTGACTCACGCCCACGTCGGTCATACTGTCCGCCGGGTCCGACCGCTGAAGTTACAGACGTTTTCAGCGCGTCGGCGTCAGCACCCCGCCAGATGTGCGCGCCGCGCGTGCTGGTTTGAGAACGAGGAGATCATTTTCCGTGGCACCATCCGCCGGAACGCTGCGCGTCGGCCGTTATTTCGCTGCCCTGTTCGCGCTGTTCGTGGCCCTGTATGCCGTGGTTTTCTGGCCGCATCAGCCCAAGGCGCCCAAGCTCGGGCTCGATCTGCAGGGCGGCGCGCAGGTCATCGTCCAGGCCCAGACCGACAACGGCAAAGCTCCGACCAAGCAGGCCATGAACCAGGCCAAGCAGATCATCAACAACCGCGTGAACGGCCTGGGTGTGGCCAACGCGGAGGTAGTGATCCAGGGCAACAACCAGATCGTGGTTTCGGTGCCGGGCAAGAGCAACAAGGACCTCACCGACGTCACGCGGGCCGCGTTGCTGCAGTTCCGCCCGTTGCTTCAGCAGGCAGCCGCAGTCACCCCGCCGCAGACCGCGACGCCCTCGGCGTCGGGTAGCGCGTCGGCGACGAGTCCGGCGGCCTCGGGTACTGCAAAGCCCAGCGCGACCGCAAAGCCCAGCGCCACGGCGACTGGAACCGCGACGGCCTCGCCATCCCCGCATGGTCGAGTGGTTCCGCACCTGGCGGGTTCGACCAGCCCCGCGAAATCGACCCCCGCGAAATCGACCCCCGCGAAATCGACCCCTGCGCCGTCCGGATCTGCAGCCACGCCGAGCGCGACACCGACGCCGGCTACCGATGCGAACTCGATCTTCCATGCCCTGGCGCCAGGTTCGCCCCCGGTGGACCAGTGGGCCCGCATCGCACAGATCGCCAAACTCGCCAAGATCACGTTTACCCCGCCCACGACCGCGGCCCAGGTCACTGCACTCAGCCAGACCGCCGGCCAGTTGCTGCAGGCCGCGATCGCCGCATGGCCGTGCGACAACAACACTCGACCGATCGACGATCCGACCAAACCACTGATCACCTGCGACGACGCGAACACTCAGCACTATCTGCTCGGACCGGTCATCGTGCAGGGCAAGGAAGTCAACTCTGCGCAGGCGCTCGGCCCGGGTAGCCAGCCGGGTCAGGTTGGCTGGAACGTCAGCGTCAGCCTCAAGGCGTCCGGTCAGGCCAAGTGGGCCAAGTACACCTCGCAGAACAACGAGCAATCCAATCCGGGTGCGGTCGAGAACACGGTGGCCAACACCCTGGACAGCAAGGTGATCGAGGCGTCGACGATTCAGTCAACGATCAACGGCGACACCCTGATCAGCGGTAACTTCACTCAGAGCAGCGCGACCTCGCTGGCCAACTCGCTGAAGTACGGTGCGTTGCCGCTGAACTTCATCACCAAGACCAACACCAGCGTCTCGGCGACACTGGGCACCGATCAGCTCAAGGCCGGCTTGCTCGCCGGCGGCATCGGGCTGGCGCTGGTCGTCATCTACTCGCTGATCTACTACCGGGCGCTCGGCCTGGTCACCATCGCCTCGCTGCTGGTCTCTGGCGGCCTGACGTACGCGATGCTGGTGATTCTCGGCAAGCAGATCAGCTTCACGCTGACCCTGGCCGGCATCGCAGGATTCATCGTGGCGGTGGGTATCACCGCCGACTCCTTCGTCGTGTTCTTCGAACGAATAAAGGACGAAATCCACGAGGGACGAACATCCCGGGTGGCGATCCCGCGCGCCTGGGAACGCGCCAGACGAACGATCATCTCAGCCGACACGGTGTCGCTGCTGGCGGCCGTGATCCTGTACGAATTCGCCGCCGGTGATGTGAAGGGCTTCGCGTTCACGCTCGGGATGTCCACGGTCCTGGATCTGGTCGTGGTGTTCCTGTTCACCCACCCACTGGTCTCGGTCTTCTCGCGCAGCGCTGCGTTCGGATCGGCCCGCTTCACAGGACTGAATCATGTGAGACCGGGTGGAGTCGTCGCGCTACCAGCAGGTGCTGGAGCGCTGCTGGTCGATGACGAGCCCGACGAGCCGCGGCCCGCGCAGAGTGCAGCGAGGCCAGAAGCGCCGACCAAGCCGGCGCGGACCGGGAAGGCACCGAAGGCACCGAAGTCAGAGAAGCCGCAACGGACGACGAGGTCCGCGACCGTCGAACCGGAGTCAGATGATGTGGCGGCGAACGCGGCCGGCGCCGCGAGCGCGGAGATCGAGCAGGACGTAGACGAAGCGCCGGCGTCGAAGCGACAGTCCCGAGTCACGGTCGGCGCGACGGCCGCCGAGCGAGCGGCCGCTCGGCGCGCCCGCCAGGTTGCCGAGAACGAGAACGACAGCACGGACGGAGCCGGCCAGTGAGTGTCTTCACCAAGCTGTACCGGGGCGAGACCCGCTTCGACTTCATCGGTACCCGCCGGCGTTGGTACCTCGCCTCAGGCGTCCTGATCGTGATCTGCCTGATCAGCTTCGGCTTCCGCGGCTTCAACGTGGGCATCGACTTCAAGGGCGGTACCCAGTTCCAGATCAACAAGCCGCCGTCCTCGGTCAGCACGAAGGACGCCGAGGCCGCGATCAGCACGGCCGGTCAAACGGCTGCGAGCGCAGCGCAGGAGGTGGGGTCCGGCTCGACCCGTTCCATCATCGTCAAGACGAAGGAACTGACCCAGGCCGAGCAGGTCACGACCCAGGACAAGCTCGCATCCGCATTGCACATCGATCCGGCCAACATCTCCATCAACTCGGTTTCTTCGAGTTGGGGAAGCGACATCACCAAGAAGGCCGTGCAGGGTCTGGTCGTCTTCCTGATCGCGGTCTTCCTGTACATCACCGCCCGTTACAACTGGAAGATGGCCGTCGGCGCGCAAGTGGCGCTGATGCACGACCTGATCATCGCGGCCGGCATCTACTCCATCGTGGGCTTCGAGCTCACGCCATCCACCATCGTCGGCCTGCTGACCATTCTCGGTTTCTCGCTGTACGACACGGTGGTGGTCTTCGACAAGGTCTCCGAGAACACCAAGGACCTTGGCGCGACCGCCCGGATGACCTATAGCGAGGCAGCCAACCTCGCGGTCAACCAGACGCTGATGCGCTCGATCAACACGTCGTTGATCTCGCTGTTGCCGGTCGCCGGCCTGCTCTTCGTCGGCGCTGGGTTGCTTGGCGTCGGCACGATCAAGGACCTGGCGCTGATCCTGTTCGTCGGGCTTGCGGTCGGCGCGTACTCGTCGTTGTTCCTGGCGACGCCGGTCCTGGTCGAGCTGAAGGAGCTGGAACCGGAGAACAAGGCGCTCGCCAAGCGGGTGCTCGCCAAGCGCAATTCTGGCCGGGTCGCCGCCGAGCCGGCCCTCGCAGGGGCCGCCGCAGCCGCGCCGTCGCTGGTCAAGCGTGGCGGTCCGGCACCTGCCCCGAAGCCGGGAGCTCGTCCGGCTGCCCGCAAACCTCGGAAGCGCCCGTGACGGACCGGTCGGAAACGGTCGAGCCCGAGCAGGCCGGGACCGAGCAGGCCGGGACCGAGCAGGTCGAGCCCGAGCAGGCCGGGACCGAGCAGGCCGGGACCGAGCAGGCCGAGCCCGAGCAGGCAAGCGAGCAGGAAAAGGCCCTTGCGGCCCTGATCGATGATCGTCTGCGCGACGTCGCCGACTTCCCGCAGCCCGGCGTGCTGTTCAAGGACATCTCGCCACTGCTCGCCGACGGCGCGGCGTTCGGTCAGTGCATCGACGCGCTGCTCGCTACCCCCGAGGCCGCCTCGGCCGATCTCATTGCCGGGGTGGAGGCCCGCGGCTTCGTAGTCGCTGCTGCGCTCGGCCAGTCCCGGCGAGCGGGCGTGGTACTGGTCCGCAAGGCAGGCAAGCTGCCGCCGCCGACGGTGAGCGCGAGTTATCAGTTGGAATACGGCAGCGCCGAGATCGAGGTGCCGGTCGGTTTGTTGGAGGGCAAGCGCGTCTACCTGGTCGATGATGTTCTGGCCACCGGCGGGACGCTGGCTGCGGCACGTGAGTTGCTGACCCGGGCTGGCGCGACGATCACCGGGGTCGGCGTGCTGATCGAGCTGTCATTCCTGGACGGTCGCAGCCGGCTGCCCGGAGCAAATCTCACTGCTCTGCTGACGCTGTAACCCGCGTCAACCTGAGATCGCGATCGCGGCGGCGGCCGCGACGGCGACGGCGGCGCGCCAGCCCCCGGCAAGCAACAGAATCGCCGCGGATGGCGAGGACGGCACGCACGCGCGGTCAGCCCGGTCAGCCCGGTCGGCCCCTTGTCGGCCCCAGCCGGCCCGGTCGGACCCAGTCGGCCCCAGTCGGCCCGGCCGGCGCAGTCCGCCCAGTTACGCACCGTTGATCGAGCTACGCGTTGTGCTGCGTAACTCGATCAACTCCGCGTAACTCGAGGACGGCGGCAGGCCCGGTCGGCCCCAGCCGGCCCAGTCGGCCCGGTCGGCCCACTCGGCCCATTCGGCCCATTCGGCCCATTCGGCCCATTAGGCCCATTCGGCCCATTCGGCCCATTCGGCCCGGTCGGCGCAGTCCGCCCAGTTACGCACCGTTGATCGAGCTACGCGTTGTGCTGCGTAACTCGATGAACTCCGCGTAACTCGATGAACTCCGCGTAACTCGAGGACGGCAGCAGGCCCGGTCGGCCTCAGCTGGCCCGGTCGGCCCACTCGGCCCCGGTCGCCCCGGTCGGCGCAGTCCGCCCAGTTACGCACCGTTGATCGAGCTACGCGTTGTGCCGCGTAACTCGATGAACTTCGCGTAACTCGAGGACGGCAGCAGGCCCGGTCGGCCCCAGCCGGCCCATTCGGCCTGGCCGGCTCGGTCGGCTCTGGCACCCAAGCCGTGAATCGCCGGGATCGTGCGGGATCGTGCACGATCGGTGCCCGCGGGCACCGACCCCAGACCGTTCATCTGGACGTACTGAATACACTGGATATCTCGCACTGAGGAACTCACAGGGCGGGCAAGCATTCAGGAGGACGCGCTGACGAAGGCGACCGATCCAAGCGCAGCCAGGGAACCGGCAGGCGCCGTTGCCGCACGTCCGGCCGAGCCCGCAGCCAAGGCGGTCGAGCCCGCAGCCAAGGCGGCCGAGCCCGCAGCCAAGGCGGCCGAGCCGGCAGCCAGGACGGCCGAGCCGGCAGCCAGGACGGCCGAGCCCTCGGCCACGGAACTGGTCACCGGCGCCCATCGACGCCGGGTCAGGGACCGGATCGCCCGCCGGATCGTCACAACCCAGCGGCAGACAATCATCCGGCCGGTGCTCGAACCCTTGCTCGCCGTACATCGGGCCGCGCATCCGAAGGTCGACGCGAAGCTGCTGCAGCGCGGCTATGACCTTGCCGAGGAACGGCACCGCGGGCAGCTGCGTAAGTCCGGCGATCCTTACATCACCCACCCACTGGCGGTTGCAACGATCCTCGCCGAGCTCGGCATGGACACCACGACGCTGGTTGCCGCCCTGCTGCACGACACCGTCGAGGACACCGGCCTGACCACCGAGGAACTCGCCCAGGAGTTCGGCGCCGAGGTGGCGCATCTCGTAGAGGGCGTCACGAAGCTGGACAAGGTCAAGTTCGGAGACGCCGCCGAGGCCGAGACGATCCGGAAGATGATCGTCGCGATGGCACGTGACCCGCGCGTGCTAGTGATCAAGCTCGCCGACCGCCTGCACAACATGCGAACCCTTCGGTTCCTGCCGCCGGCAAAGCAGGAGCGCAAAGCCCGCGAGACGCTCGAAGTGCTGGCGCCGCTGGCTCACCGACTGGGCATGAACACCATCAAATGGGAGCTGGAGGATCTCGCCTTCGCGACGCTGTACCCCAAGCGCTACGACGAGATCGTCCGGCTGGTCGCTGAGCGCGCACCGCAGCGTGATGTCTACCTCAACGAGGTCATCGAACGGGTAAAGGCCGATCTCAAGGCCGGTTCCATCAAGGCTGATGTCTACGGCCGGCCCAAGCACTACTACTCGATCTATCAGAAGATGATCGTGCGAGGCCGCGACCTCACCGACATCTATGACCTGGTCGGTATCCGGGTACTGGTCGACTCGGAACGAGATTGCTACGGCACGCTCGGGGTGATCCACGCGAACTGGCAGCCGGTGCCGGGTCGTTTCAAGGATTTCATCGCGATGCCGAAGTTCAACATGTATCAGTCGCTGCACACCACCGTGATCGGTCCTGGCGGCAAACCTGTCGAACTGCAGATCCGCACTACCGCGATGCACCGTACGGCGGAATTCGGCATTGCCGCGCACTGGAAGTACAAGGAAGTCGGCGGCGCCGCCGCCACACCGGCCGCCGTCAGCGACGAGATGGGCTGGCTCCGTCAGCTGCTGGACTGGCAGCGAGAGGCGCAGGAACCGGGGGAGTTCCTCGACACCCTGCGCTTCGATCTCGGTGCCCGCGAGGTCTACGTGTTCACCCCCAAGGGTGACGTGATCGGCCTGCCCGCCGGATCAACACCGGTCGACTTCGCCTACGCCGTGCACACCGACGTCGGGCATCGCTGCATCGGTGCGCGGGTGAACGGCAAGCTCGTCTCGCTGGAAACCGAACTCGATCACGGCGACACCATCGAGGTGTTCACCTCCAAGGCCGATGGGGCCGGACCGTCGCGGGACTGGCTGTCCTTCGTCGCATCACCCCGCGCCAAGACCAAGATCCGGCAGTGGTTCGCCAAGGAACGTCGCGAGGATGCCGTCGAGGCCGGCAAGACCGCGCTCACCCGCGCGATGCGCAAGTCGGCGCTGCCCATGCAACGTCTTCTCGGCGGCGATCAGCTCGTGACGATCGCGCGGGACATGCACCTTGCCGACATCACCGCGCTGTACGTAGCGGTCGGCGAGGGCCACGTCTCGGCGCAGTCGATCGTGCAGAAGCTGGTGGCCTCGCTGGGCGGCATCGATGGTGCCACCGAGGATCTTGCCGAGACGGAGATGCCCAGCAAGTCCCAGTCCACGCGACGCACCGGCAACGCCGGGGTGATGGTCTCGGGCATGACCGAGGTATGGGTCAAGCTGGCTCGCTGCTGCACCCCGGTGCCCGGTGACGAGATACTCGGCTTCATCACCCGAGGCGGCGGCGTTTCGGTGCACCGCCGCAGCTGTACGAACGCCGAATCCCTTTTGCAGCAGGCGGATCGGCTCGTCGAGGTGGAATGGGCACCGTCCTCGGATTCGGTGTTCGTGGTCTCCATTCAGGTCGAGGCGCTCGATCGGCATCGGCTGTTGTCCGACGTCTCGCGGGTGCTGTCAGACGAGCGGGTGAACATCCTGTCGGCCTCGGTCTCGACGAACCGGGACCGGGTCGCGGTATCGAAGTTCACCTTCGAACTCGCCGAGGCCAAGCATCTCGGGCATCTGTTGCGCACCGTGCGCAATGTGGAGGGCGTCTACGACGTGTACCGGGTGCACTCGGCAGGCTGAGTAGTCCCCGACCCTAAGAGCTATCGCCATCAAGACCGGTCGCCATCCAGTGCTGTCGCCGAAAGACCTTTCGGCGTCGGCGGATCAGCTCTTGATGGTGACCGTCTTGAAGATCAGGTCAAGGTTCGGACGACCGCCGCCGGCCTGGTTCGAACCGTCGTCGCCGCCTTGGGCAATCTTCTGAAGGATGTTGAGCCCACCGGTGACGTGACCGATGACGCTGTAGCTCTTGCCGAGCGAGGCGTTGCTGTCCTTGGTGATGAAGAAGAACTGGCTGCTGTTCGTGTTCGCGCCGGAGTTTGCCATTGCCAGCGTGCCGGGCGTGTAGCTGGCCTTCTTCAGATTCTCGTCCTTGACGGTATAGGTCGGTCCGCCCGCACCGGTGGCCGTCGGATCGCCGCACTGCACCACGTAGATCCCGGAGTTGACCGAACGCGGGCAGGCGGTGTTGTCGTAGAACTTCTTGGAGATCAGGTACTTGATGCTCTGCACATTGCACGGTGCCGACGCACCGTCCAGCTGGACGGTGATGAGGCCCTGATTGGTGTTGAAGAGCGCAGTCGTCTTCGTCTGCGGGGTCGGCTTCGGGTCCGGTGGCAGGCCGACGTCGAACAGGCCGCCCGACTTCAACCTGGTGGCATTCTCGGCGTACTTGCACGGCCCGGACGTCGTGCGCGCGGCGTGCGTTACGGCCGCAGCCGATCGGGCCGGTAACGGCGCTCGGGTGGAGGTCGCAGATGCCGACGCGGTACTGGACGCCGATGCACCGGTGCTGGCGGCCACCGGCTTCTTGTTGTCATTGGTGAGCATCACGATCGTGGTGATCACGACCGCGAACAACACGAGCACACCGACCACCGTCGAGATCAACGTCAGTTGGCGCCGCCGGCTTTCGCGCTGCTGGCGCCGGACGAGCTGGCGCTCGAGATGGCGGCGGGCTGCGTCTCGGCGCTGCTTGGTGTTCGGCACGGGCTCGTCCTCCTGAAAGACGCCACGGCGTGCGACCGTGACATCCGGCTATTTCGGCAACGGTGCCGAAGTCTACGAAATGTTGCTGGGCACGGCACCGTGCAGGGCCTGTGAGTACTCGGTACAGCTCAGCACAGCTCGGCACAGCTCGGGACAGCTCACGAAAGCTCGGTACAGCTCGGAAAGCCACCCGAACAGCTGTCGAGCTTAGGGCATATCCGGTCATCGGTAGGCTGAGCGGTCGATCATGGACGCACCCGCGGCCTGCCGACGAACGTAGATCAGGAGTCCGTACGTGCTCATCGAGGGCTTTGCGTCGCCACTCACCGCTACCAACTGCTTCGTGGTCGCGCCGGGCATCGGCGAGCAGTGCGTCATCATCGACCCCGGCTACGGGGTGACCGGGGTGTTGGACGACATCGTCGCCGAGTACCGGTTGCACCCGGTTGCCGTCATCCTCACCCACGGGCATCTCGATCACACCTTCTCGGTGCTGCCGGTCTGTCAGGCACGTGACGTACCGGCATTCATCCACGCCGATGACCGCTCTGCACTGGCCGATCCGTGGACGGGCCTCGGCCTGACTGTCGGCGCGCCGATCTTCGGCGTCGAAGGCCTGACGTTCGCCGAACCGGATGACGTGCGTGCTCTGCAGGACGGCGCGTCGCTTGAACTTGCCGGGTTGTCGCTGACCGTCCGGCACGCACCTGGCCACACGCAGGGATCGGTGGTTTTCGAGCTGGCCGCCACCGCCGGCGCCACCGCCGACGTTGCCGACGGTGCCGGCCAGGACGTGCTGTTCTCCGGCGATGTGCTTTTCGCCGGCTCGATCGGACGCACCGACCTGCCAGGTGGTTCGATGGAATCGATGCTGACGTCGCTGCGTACCGTCGTGCTGCCGATGGCCGACGAGGTAATCGTTTGTCCTGGGCATGGCCCACAGACCACCATTGGCCACGAACGATTGACCAATCCGTACTTGAAAGAACTCCTATGAGCGTCTCCAAACCCAGTCCGATCAGTGGGTTCCCCGAACTGCTGCCGGCCGAACGGATCGTCGAGCAGCAGGTGCTCGATCAGCTGCGGGCCACCTTCGAGTTGCACGGCTTCGCATCCATCGAGACCCGAGCCGTAGAGCCGCTGGACCAACTGCTGCGCAAGGGCGAGATAGACAAAGAGGTCTACCTGCTACGTCGGCTGCAGGCCGATGAAGACAGCGAGCCGGAGGCGGCCGGCAACACGCTCGGCCTGCACTTCGACCTGACCGTGCCCTTCGCTCGGTACGTGCTGGAGAACGCAGGCCGGCTGGAGTTCCCGTTCCGGCGGTACCAGATCCAAAAGGTGTGGCGTGGCGAGCGACCGCAGGAAGGCCGGTACCGCGAGTTCACGCAGGCCGACATCGACGTGGTGGCAAGGGACGAACTGCCTTTCCACCACGACGTGGAGATTGCCCGGGTGATGTCGCAGGCCCTTGGCGGCCTGACCTTCCTGCCCCAGCTTCGGCTCCAGATCAACAACCGCAAGCTGATGGAAGGCTTCTTCCGCGGAGTTGGCGCAACCGACGTCACCCAGGTGATGCGGGTGATCGACAGGATCGACAAGATTCCGCCCGAGGTGGTCGCGTCCATGCTGGTCGCCGAGGCCGGACTCAACGATGCGCAGGCGTCGTTGTGCCTGGCGCTCGCCGACATCAGAACCACTGATTCCTCCTTTGTGGATCGGGTGAAAGCCCTCGGCGTGCAGGATGACTTGCTGGACGCAGGCCTTGCCGAACTGGCCGCGGTCATCGACGGTTGCGCGCCGCTGGCAGCGCAGAACTTCGTCGTCGAGGCAGACCTGCGGATCGCGCGTGGGCTCGACTACTACACCGGCACGGTGTTCGAGACCCGGCTTGCCGGCTTCGACAGCCTGGGGTCGATCTGTTCCGGTGGACGCTACGACTCGTTGGCCAGCGACGGCCGAACCAGCTATCCCGGCGTCGGGATCTCCTTCGGAGTCACCCGTTTGCTGACACCGCTGTTCGGGCGTAAGAAGTTGACAGCCAGCAGGTCGGTTCCGTCCGCGGTCCTGATTGCGCTGCCCGATGAGCACTCTCGAGCCAGTTGCGACGCGATTGCCGATCAACTCAGAGCTCGCAGAATTCCGACCGAGGTCGCGGCGAGTCCGCAGAAGTACGGCAAGCAGATTCGCTACGCCGAGCGCCGTGGCATCCCGTTCGTCTGGTTCCCGGCCGGCGCGAACGCCGGACACGAAATCAAGGACATCCGTACCGGCGAGCAGTCAGCGGTCGACCCGGCTGTGTGGACGCCGCCCGTGGAGGATCTGAGGCCGCAGGTGCTGTCGTCTGAGTGACGGCGGTCGCCCGCGCAAACCCGTTCGAGCGCCGTGAAACAATCGGCGTAGTCCACATTGGGAAGGGAATCTCTGTGCTGCGCACGCATGAAGCAGGCTCGCTGCGCGCGAGCCATGCCGGTGACACCGTCACATTGACCGGTTGGGTGGCTCGCCGCCGCGACCATGGCGGGGTTGCTTTCATCGATCTGCGTGATGCGTCCGGCAGCGTCCAGGTGGTCGTCCGTGAAGAGGCCCTGGCCGTCCACGATCTGCGCAACGAATGGTGCATCCAGGTCACTGGCGAAGTGCGGCGGCGACCGGAGGGCAACGCGAACCTCAACCTTCCCACCGGTGAGATCGAGGTGGTTGCAGAGAAGCTCGACGTCCTCAACCAGTCGGCGCCGTTGCCCTTCCAGATCGATGAGCACGTCGAGGTGGGCGAGGAAGCCCGCCTGAAATACCGGTATCTGGATCTGCGCCGTCCGGCCCCCGCGGCGGCGATCCGGTTACGCAGCGAGGTCAGCCGAGCGGCACGAAACGTGCTGTACGGCCACAACTTCGTCGAGATCGAGACGCCGACGCTGACCCGGTCCACCCCAGAGGGCGCCCGCGACTTCCTGGTACCCGCTCGGCTGCAACCCGGTTGCTGGTACGCGCTGCCGCAATCACCGCAGCTGTTCAAGCAGCTGTTGATGGTCGCGGGCATGGAACGGTACTTCCAGATCGCGCGCTGCTACCGCGACGAGGACTTCAGGGCCGACCGGCAGCCGGAGTTCACCCAGCTGGACGTCGAGATGAGCTTCGTCGAGCAGGACGACGTGCTCGCCCTGGCCGAGGATGTGTTGACCGCCGTCTGGAAGCTGATCGGGCACGACATCAGCACGCCCATCCCGCGGATGACCTATGCCGAGGCGATGGATCGCTACGGCTCGGACAAGCCAGACCTGCGACTGGACCTGGAACTGTCCGAGGTCACCGACTACTTCGCCCAGACGCCGTTCCGGGTCTTCCAGGCGCCCTACGTCGGCGCTGTCGTGATGCCACGAGGCGCCTCGCAGCCGCGCAAGCAGCTCGACGCCTGGCAGGAATGGGCCAAGCAGCGGGGCGCCCGGGGCCTGGCCTACGTCCTCGTCGGTGCCGACGGCGAACTCGGCGGTCCGGTGGCCAAGAACCTGTCCGAGACCGAGCGCGCCGGGCTCGCCGAGCGGGTCGGTGCCAAACCCGGCGACTGCATCTTCTTCGGCGCCGGTGCCCGCAAGTCCTCGCAGTCGCTGTTGGGTGCTGCGCGCCTGGAGATCGGCCGCCGCGCCGGCCTGATCGACGAGACGGCCTGGTCGTTCGTGTGGGTCGTTGACGCGCCGCTGTTCGAACCCACCTCCGAGGCAACGGCAAGCGGAGACATCGCGGTCGGGTCAGGTGCGTGGACGGCGGTGCATCACGCGTTCACCAGCCCGAAGGCGGAGTACTTCGACACCTTCGACACCGACCCGGGCAACGCGCTTGCCTACGCCTACGACATCGTCTGCAACGGCAACGAGATCGGCGGCGGCTCGATCCGTATCCATCAGCGTGACATCCAGGAGCGGGTATTCGCCGTGATGGGACTGTCGGCGGAGCAGGCCCAGGAAAAATTCGGATTCCTGCTCGACGCGTTCGCTTACGGCGCGCCACCGCATGGCGGCATCGCGTTCGGGTGGGACCGGATCTGCGCTCTGCTTTCGGGCACCGACTCGATTCGGGACGTCATCGCGTTCCCGAAGACCGGCAACGGCTTCGATCCGCTCACCGAGGCGCCGGCGCCGATCACACCCCAACAGCGCAAGGAAGCCGGCATCGACGCACAGCCCAAAGCCGCCGAGGCAGCTCCGAGCACCGGGTCGTAGGGCACTGCGTCCGGTGACTGGAGCGGAGCCACGCTGGTGACCACCCCACCGTCCGGATCAGCATCTGGCATCGACGCGTTGGTTGCGGCCGACCGCTCGATCATGTGGCATCCCTACACCTCGTTACCCGCCGAGGTCGATCCGCTGCTGGTGGCGTCGGCCAGTGGCGTGCACCTGAATCTTGCCGACGGTCGTCAGCTGGTCGACGCGATGTCCTCCTGGTGGGCGGTCATCCATGGCTACCGGCACCCGGTGCTCGATGCGGCCGTGCGAGATCAGCTCGAGTCGATGGCGCATGTGATGTTCGGTGGCTTGACACACGAGCCGGCGATCCGGTTGGCGAAGCGACTCGTCGAGATCACGCCGGCGCCCCTGCGGCACGTGTTCTTCTCCGACTCGGGCTCGGTGTCGGTCGAGGTCGCGGCCAAGATGGCCTTGCAGTACTGGGTATCGGCGGGCCGGCCGGGCAAGCACCGGCTGATCACGTGGCGAGGCGGATACCACGGTGACACGGTGCATCCGATGAGCGTCTGCGATCCGGACGGCGGCATGCATTCGATGTGGCGCGGTGTGTTGCCGGAGCAGATTTTCCTGCCGCAGCCGCCCGCCGGGTTCGATCGGCCGGTGCAGCAGGACTACCTGGCCGATTGGGACCGGGCGCTGGAACTGCACGCCGACGAGGTCGCCGCGATCATCGTGGAACCGGTGGTGCAGGGTGCCGGTGGCATGGTCTTTCACCACCCGGGATATCTGCGGGGTCTGCGTGAATTGGCCGACCGGCACGGGGTGCTGCTGATCTTCGACGAGATCGCCACCGGGTTCGGCAGAACCGGCCGCCTCTTCGCATCCGAGCACGCATCCGAGCACGCGTCCGAGCACACCTCCGAGCACGCCTCCGAGACTCCCCGTGGACGTACCGAAATCAGCCCCGACATCCTCTGCCTCGGTAAGGCGATGACCGGCGGGTACCTGTCGATGGCTGCGACGCTGTGCACCACGCGGGTAGCTGAGCAGATCGCGCGCGGCGACATTCCGGTGCTTGCGCACGGCCCGACCTTCATGGCGAATCCGCTGGCCGCTGCCGTTTCCCTGGCATCGATCGATCTGCTGCTGGCACAGGATTGGGCAGCGGAGCTTGTCCGGATCGAAGCTGCCCTGACCGTCGGCCTGCAACCGCTGGCCGGCCAGGACGGTGTGCGGGATGTGCGGGTATTGGGCGGCATCGGGGTGGTCCAGCTCGACCGAGGCGTGGACGTGGCGGCGGCAACATCGGCAGCCATCGGTCACGGGGTCTGGCTGCGCCCGTTTCGCGACCTGATCTACGCCATGCCCCCATATATCAGCAGCGATAACGACCTGGCACGTATCAGTGCTGCGATCCACTCGGCGGCTCAGGCCAGCATCGCCACCCGCGCCGACTGACGTAACCTCGCGGCGTGACCGGAGACGATCCGCTTCGCTGGCTGGGTGCGGCCGCGACCCAGCGCAAGGACGCGGGGCTGCATCGCGTCCTGCGACCACGCGGCGTCCAGTCCGATCTGCTGGACCTGGCGTCCAATGACTATCTCGGCCTCTCGCACGATCCGCGGGTGATCGAGGCGGCCACGGCAGCGGTGCGCCGCTGGGGGACCGGGTCCACCGGCTCCAGGCTGGTGACCGGCAGCACCGAACTGCATGCCGAACTCGAAAATGCCCTCGCCGAGCTGGTCGGCGCGCCAGACGCGTTGGTGTTCTCATCCGGATTCCTGGCCAATCTCGCCGCCGTTACCGCGATGTCCGGACCCGACTGCCTCATCGTGTCGGATGCGGGCAACCACGCCTCGCTGGTCGATGGCTGTCGGCTGGCCAAGGCTGCCGGTGCCGAGGTCCGGGTCACCCCGCACGGCGACCTGGCGGCGGCCGAAGAGGCGCTGACTGCGAGCACTCGATCCCGTGCCCTGCTTGTCATCGATGCCATCAACTCCGCCAACGGCGACCTGCTTGCGCTGGCCGACTGGCACGCGATGGCGCGGCGGCATGGGGCGATGCTCATCGTCGATGACGCGCACGGTATCGGCGTACGTGGCAGCGGACGGGGAGCGGTGGCCGAGGCCGGCCTGGCAGCGGAGCCGGACGTGGTCACGACGATCACGCTCTCGAAATCGCTGGGCGCGCAGGGTGGCGCGGTGCTCGGTGCCACCGCGGCCATCGAGCACCTCATCGATACGGCCCGATCCTTCATCTTCGACACCGCGCTGAATCCAGCGGCGGCGGGTGCGGCGTTGCAGGCCAGCCGCATCGTGACCGCCGAGCCGCAACTGGCGAAGTCGGTGCTGAGCCGGGCCGCCGAGATCGCTGACATCGCGCGAGTGGCCAGCACCGATTCGGCGGTCGTTCCGGTCATCATCGGCGCTGCGTCGGATGCATACGATACGGCGATGGCCTTACGGGACAGGGGGATTCTGGTCGGCTGCTTCCGTCCACCATCGGTCCCGCCGGGCACCGCGAGGCTGCGGATCACAGCCCGCGCGACGCTGACCGATGCCGACCTTGATCGTTTTCGTCAGAGCCTGACGGCAGTGTTGCCGAGATGAAGACGGTCGTGGTCACCGGGACAGGGACGGACGTCGGCAAGACGATCTTCACGGCAGCACTGGCCAGTAATGCGCTGGCGCAAGGCCTGCGAGTCGCCGTCGTGAAGCCGTACCAGACCGGTGTCGGTCCGGACGAGCGCGGCGACCTCGCGATGGTTGAGCGGCTGACAGGGATCGGCGACCTGCACGAATACGTCCGCTACGCCGAACCGCTGGCTCCCGGCACCGCCGCGCGACGCCTCGGCGAGGACGGCCTCTCGGTACGCGAGGCCGCCGAGCGGATACATGCCCTCGCGGACCGCGACTACGTCATCGTCGAAGGAGCCGGCGGCTTGCGGGTGCACCTGGACGCCCATGGTGACGACCTGACCGACCTGATCAACGCGCTGGGTGATGGGGTGGCGGTGATGCTGGTCGCCGGCGCAGGCCTCGGCACGCTCAACATCACCGCGCTCACCGCGCGGACCCTGGAGAAGGAAACCGGGTACGGGGTTGACGGCGTGATCGTCGGGGCATGGCCGGAGCACCCGGACCTGGCGGAGCGGTGCAACCTGGCGGACCTGCCCCGCTATGCCGGCAACGGCTACGTGCAATCACCCTTGGCAGGGGTATTGCCCGCCGGAGCGGGCAACCTCGACGGTGCGAAATTCGCTCAGCTGGCCGCTGCTGCTCTGACTCCCGCCCTGGGCGGCCACTTCGATGCGCAAGACTTCGTGGACCGCAACAGCGCGCCGTTGCCCGAGCCCCAATCGAAAGGCCTGTGATGACTGCAGTTTCCGCATTGCCCGAGGTGTTGGTCAGAGCCCGTGAGCAGGTGCTCCAGACGGGTACCGGGCTGGCTGAGCAGGACGTCTTGGCCGTGCTGCGGTTGGCTGACGAGCACCTAGACGCCTTGCTCGAGCTGGCTCACGAGGTCCGGATGCGCTGGTGCGGGCCCGAGGTCGAAGTCGAGGGCATCGTCAGCCTCAAGACCGGCGGGTGTCCCGAGGACTGCCATTTCTGCTCCCAGTCCGGCCAGTTCACCTCGCCGGTGCGCACCGCATGGCTGGACGTGCCGAGCCTCGTGGAGGCCGCGAAGCAGACGGCAAAGACCGGGGCGACCGAGTTCTGCATCGTGGCCGCGGTCCGTGGCCCGGACAAGCGACTGATGTCGCAGGTGGCCGAGGGAGTCAAGGCCATTCAGGACGCGGTCGACATCAACGTCGCCTGCTCGCTCGGCATGCTGAGCCAGGCCCAGGTTGATGAACTGAAGGCGATCGGCGTGCATCGCTACAACCACAACCTGGAGACCGCGCGGTCCTACT
>DASXHV010000192.1:0-58290 GCA_036488285.1 Jatrophihabitans sp.
GAGGCCGGCGTTGTCGAGCACTACGCCGTCATGGCGCGCGACAACCACGCCTTCGCCAAGTTCAACAGGATCGGCCTCGACCAGGCCGGTGAACCTAGCCCAGCCGATCTTCAGCTGGCCTGGGCCGCCGGCGCCCGAGTCCTCCGCCTAACTCCACGCTGATCCACAGCTGGACGAGTCCCGCGTTCAGCGCCAGAGACGCCGCTCAATTCCGAAGCCTGCGGCTCAAAGGGCGCTGTCCGCTCTTGTCGCTTGACGAATCGCCTTTCAAGTGATACGCAGCGTTGATGACGACCTCCGGTTTTCGGGATCGCCGTGCGACTAGCGCTCGGGGGTAGGCAGATGACGACAACGGGCTTTGAGACCGAACAACGGCGCGGACGGGTTGGCCCGTGGATGGGCATTGCGTTCGTTGTCCTCTTCGTGGGCGGTTTTCTGGTTTTCAGCGGCCCGAACACCACGAGTAACGGCGCCAGCAACACCGCCAAGTGGGACGCGTGGTGGAACGTCACCAACCACCGCACGATGGCGATCATCGGCGCCTATCTGATGGTTCTTGGCGCGCTGGCCTTCGTCTGGTTCGCGTGCAGCCTGCAGCAACGCCTGCGTGACCGCGTCGACGGCATGATGGTTGTTGCCTTCGCGTCGCTGTTTGCGGCGTTGGCGTTGACATCAGCATTGGTTCGTGCGGCCATACCCGGCGGCAAGGCCTTCGGCAGCCTCAATGTTCCTGGCGGGAACCTACCCGAGCAGTTGGACAACATCGGTATGGCGCTGTTGCTGGTGGCCGGCGCACTGGCCGCGGGCGCGTTCGTTGCCGCCGCCTGCCACGCGGCACGGCGCAGCGTGGTCTTCCCTGCCTGGTTGACCATCAGCGGGTATGTCGTGGCTGTCCTGCAACTCGCGGCGGCCTTGTTCTTCCCGTTCGTCCTGTTCCCGCTCTGGGTGCTCGTCGCCTCAATCGTGTTGCTGACCCGCGACTCCAAATTCGCGGCGGGTTCGATGGCAGAAGGCCACCCGGAACGCCGCATTCTGCGCCGTCACAGGTCCGAGCGTCCGTTGGCCGACCTGTAGTCCCACCCCGGCCCTGATGCCTAAGGCCTGATCGTCACCGTCGATGGTCAGGCCTGCGGCGCAGGTAGAAGCGCGAGGCTGCGAAAGTCGGCACCGAAGCGCACACTCATCTCGTGACCGGCCGGCTGAAAAGTCGAACGACGATCCGCAGCGAAGCGCAGATTCTCGCCGCGCTCGCCGGCGCGTTGCCCTTGCCCCAAGAGCTGGATCGCGTCAGCGCACGCCTGATCGCCGAATTCAGCGAATGGAAGATGGCCGACATTGATGCGATGGTCCGCCAATCGGCTCGAGAGCTGGCTTGCGTGCACTCATCGGTACGTGCGGAGACGGTATATCGCGTCCTCCGCAGCCGCCTCGCGACGAGCGTCACCCAACGACCTCGCGCCCCGTCTTGAAGCAGCCGATCGGTGCGGGGCTCGCTGTCGTTGCGAGCCCGCTCGCGTTGGCCAGTCTCACCGCTTACATGGGTTCGGGATGATCTTCTGGAAGTCGTTGAAGTACTGGACCGTGCCGCCGCCCAGGCCGGGGTAAGTGACCTTCAGCAGGTCACCGTATTGGGCGTTCTTTCCGTAGTCGTTCTGGGTGAATCCGGGCACGTTCTGTCCTGGTGCCCACGCGCAGCCGCCGAGGGCTTGCCCGCTCGTGTAGTAGGGGTAGAACGCTGCCGGCTTGTTGTTGTCATCGGTGGGCGGGATCAGGCTGCAGCCCTGTCCGGTGGCCCGGTCACACGTTTCGAGGTCGGACTCGAGCCTCGGCAGGTCGGTGTTGAACCCGACCCGGCTGTAGTTGGTGTCGTACTCCTGCCCGGTCAGTGGGCTGGTGAAAATGGTTGGCGTCGGGGTCAGGTTGCGGTTGCCGTTGGGCCAGTCCCGCAGGTAGGACGTGCCGTCGAAACCGGCGTTGGTACCGAGGCAGCCGCTGACCGGAACCAAGGTGCTCGCGGCCGCGGGGAAGCAGCCGGCGTCGTCACTGTCGGTGGGTTCGAGATTGCGGCGCGCACCCTCGGTGTCGGTGCAACCGAAGGTGGCCGGGTCGACCGTGGTGCAGTAGTCGAAGTGCCCGATCTCGGTGTCGAAGGCGATGTTGTAGGTCGCCGCTGCCCACGGCGTGGTGGTCTTGGTGCTGGAGGTGGAGTACATCGGGTGGAAGTCATAGGGGATGTTGGTGCACTCCGTGGACGGGCTCGGCGCGTACTTGATCTGGCCGAAGCCGTTGGCCGCACTGGCCGTCATCGAACCGGTCACGCCGGTGGTGCTGTCGTGCACGACGGTGCGCAGACCGTGTTCGGTGTCATGCAGGGTGACCGTGTAGTGATCGCCCGGGTTGAGGAACAGCACCTTGGCCGGGTCGGGTTTGCCGGAGGCGACCGGGTCGAAGTTGATCGGGTTCGGCGGCCCCTGCGGGGAGCCGTTCTTGGTGAGGTAGGCGAAGTTGACGTATTCCACGCCGGTCAACGGTCCGGTGGCCTGACAGCTGGCATTGAGGGCCTTGCCGGTGACCGGGTTGCTCGACAGGCTGTCGATGTTCATCGCCACGCACCATTGGGTGCCCGAGCAGCTGAAGCCGTCGAACTGCTGGACGTAGCCCGGCGGGTAGAACTGCAGCTCCATGAACGCGGTGCCGGGGTGGCTCGGGTCGCCCGCAGCACGGATATTGGAGTTGCTGTCCGGGGCGCAGGTGCTGACCGTCTCGGGGTAGGACTGGGTATCACACAGCGCCATCCCGTACCAGAACGCCGGGTAGAGCTGGAAGTTGTAGGACCGCTTGCCGGGAATAGGGTTGGCCGGTGGGTCCTTCGGGATGATCCCGCTGTAGGCCATCCGGTTACCCGACCCGGCCTTGTCGGAGTAGAACAGCACGGACGGCTCGTCGTGGCCGACGTAATGACCGAACACCGACTCGGAATCAGCGACCTCGGTACACAAGAACTTCGCTCCGGCGCACACCGACGTCACCGGCGGCGTTGTTGCCTGCGACCTCACCCGAACGGGCGTCGCGGCACCGGCGGTCATCGCAAGGGCCAGGATCGCCACGGACGCCAGCGTTCCCAGCATCAGCGAGATGGATTTGCCAGAAGTCCTCATGTGAGCCCCCTCGCCCAGACGGACCATCGCAACGGGGGCGACTACACACAGCGGACGGTGCCAGCCCGATCCCCGGCCAGTAAGGCATATGCCCCTCGAAGGCAGCTGTCAATGCCCCGCCCATCGTTCGACGGATCGCGAACCGATTGGGCAACCGGCCTCGATCCCTGCCGGGGGGACAACTCCCGTTGACCTCGCGGCCCCTTCAACCTGCCCCGCAAACCTCTCGCACCGACGTTGCGCAGCCCTCATTGACAGGATGAGGAATTTCAATAAACTGTTGCTTGGTCGAGGATCGATGCATTACTACTGATCCTAAAACAGCGTGACTGAAGTCGGCGCGGATCACCACCGCGTCGCTCGACAGCGCCGCGACGGCGCCGTCGCTATGGGCCGCCAGGGTTTTATGCATCTTCAATCGCGCCACCACTGCAACCGGCGTAGCGCACGTAACGGTCGTACCAACAATCGATCATGGATGGGCTGGAATAACGCATGACACGCATTGAAAACACTGACCTCGATGTCTTCCCACTGTGCTTCGGCGGCAACGTATTCGGCTGGACGGCCGACGAGCAGCAGTCGTTCACGCTGATGGACGCCTATGCCGCGGCGGGCGGCAATTTCATCGACACCGCCGATGTGTATTCCGCGTGGGCCTCAGGCAACAGCGGTGGCGAGTCCGAGGTGATCATCGGCAATTGGATGGCAGCACGCGGCAACCGCGGTGACGTCGTGGTCGCCACCAAGGTCGGCTGGGCGCCTGACTTCAAGGGGTTGTCCGCCAAGAACATCCGCGAGGCCGCCGATGCCTCGCTCAAGCGGATGCAGACCGACTACATCGACCTTTACTACGCCCACTATGACGACCAGGACGTCCCCCTGGAAGAGACGCTGACCGCGCTGGACGGGCTGGTACAAGAAGGCAAGGTGCGTTACCTTGCCGCGTCGAACTACACGGCGCCACGCCTGGCCGAGGCGCTCGAGATTTCCAAGCGAGACGGCCTGGCCCGCTACGTGGCGCTGCAGCCGCGCTTCAACCTCATCGATCGCGAGAGGTACAGCACTGAGTTGGCCGACTTGGTTGCCGCTGAGGGGATCGCCTGCCTGCCCTACCTGGCCTTGGCCGATGGTTTCCTCACCGGCAAGTACCGCGCCAACGGTGGACAGGTCGATACCGGTCGCGCGGAGAAGGCACTCGCGCATGTCAACGAAGGCAGCCTGGCGGCACTCGATGTGCTGACCGAGGTGGCCGCCGCGCACAACGCTCCGGTTGCCGCGGCCGCGCTCGCGTGGCTTGCCGCGCAGCCATCCGTCGTTGCTCCGATTGCCAGCGCGCGGACCACTACCCAGCTTGCCGAGCTGCTCACCATGGCGGAGCTGCGATTGAGCGTCGAAGAACTCAATCGCCTCAACGACGTCAGTGCCCGATAAGCGGGCGATGACAAACCAAAGGCAGCGCTACCTGGCGAACTGTTCGCTGCTGTTCACCGAGCTTGCGCTGCTCGAGCGGCCCGCAGCCGCGAAAGCCGCGGGATTTGACGCGATCGAGTTCTGGTGGCCGTTCGACCGCCCCGTGCCAGGCGACGCCGAGGTCGACGCGTTCACCCGCTCCATCACGGACGCGGGCACGCAGCTCGTCGGCTTGAACTTCTTCGCAGGCGACGTCGGCGGGGCGGACTGCGGCGTCCTCTCGATCCCGGCACGGTCAGCAGAATTTCTGGACAACGTGGCTGTCGCCGTCGGTATCGGAGCGCAGTTGCGGGTTCAGGCGTTCAACGCGCTCTACGGCAATCGGGTGGAGGGCGTCAGTCCTCGCGAGCAGGACGAGCTGGCGACCCAGAACCTCGTGTTCGCCGCGCGAGCAGCGTCACAGATCGACGCGACGGTCCTGATCGAAGCAGTCAGCGGCCCGAAGCCGTACCCGCTGCGAACCGCGGCCGATTCGGTGGCGGTGCTGGAACGCGTTCGGGCTGCGGGACGAGACAACATCGGGGTTCTGTGCGACGTGTTCCACCTGGCCAGCAACGGCGACGACGTAGCCAGGGTGATCAAGGAGCATGCCTCCGTCATCCGGCACGTCCAGCTCGCCGACGCACCCGGCCGCGGCGAGCCTGGCTCCGGTGCGCTGAACATCGACCGCTACCTGGCATCGCTCGACGATTCCGGCTACCAGGGATGGATCGCGCTGGAATACCGTCCTACTACCGCAGCCACCGCCGACAGCTTGTCCTGGCTCCCCGTCGAGCGCCGGGGCGTAAACCGCGAGAACACACCGAGCACCTAGGAGATCTGATGACCACCATTGCATTCATCGGCTTGGGCATTATGGGCCGACCGATGGCGATCAACCTGATCCGGGCAGGCTTCGACGTCGTCGGTTACAACCGCAGTCGGCCGGCCGTCGACGCCCTGGTCGCGGCCGGAGGCCGTGCTGCTTCGTCGATCGCCGAGGTGGTGGAGAACGCCGACGTGATCGCGACGATGGTGCCTGACTCGCCGGATGTCCGCGACGTGCTCGCCGGGCCCGGCGGCGTGTTCGGCGCCGCCCGCGAAGGCGCGCTGGTGATCGACTTCTCCTCGATTCGTCCCGATGTCGCCGTTGAGCTTGCAGCCGAGGCGTCGTCGCACGGCCTGCGAATGCTGGACGCGCCGGTCTCCGGCGGCGAGCAGGGTGCGATCGACGCTGCCCTATCCATAATGGTTGGCGGTTCGGCGGAGGACTTCGCCGCCGCCAAGGCGATATTCGAGGCTGTCGGCAAGACCGTGGTCCATGTGGGCGCTGCCGGATCCGGGCAGACGGTCAAGGCGGCGAACCAGCTCATCGTCGCGGGCACCATCGAGCTCGTCGCCGAGGCGATCGTGTTCCTCGAGGCGTTCGGTGTCGACACCGAAGCTGCTGTCCGAGTGCTCGCGGGCGGCCTGGCAGGCAACGCGATCCTGCAGCGCAAGGCGGCAGGGATGCTCGCCCGCGACTTCAAGCCGGGGTTCCGGATCGAGCTGCACGACAAGGACATGGGGATCGTGACCGCGGCCGCCCGGGAGGCTGGAGTGGCAATCCCCCTTGGTGCGGTGGTTGCTCAACTGGTCGGCTCGGTGAAGGCACGCGGCGACGGCGCACTCGACCACACCGCGCTTCTCAAACTCGTCGAGGACCTTTCCGGACGCTCGGCGCGTCCGGTATCCGGCTGAACTGCGAAGCCGGCGAGTGCACGTACTGGCCCCATTCGAATCGGCGGCCTGCGACCCTCGGACGGGTGAGGAAAGGGAGATTTGGTGAGCGATCCTGCGGGCACCTGGTTCGTCCTGCCCACCGCATTTGACGAGCACGGCGAACTCGACCTGAGCAGCCAACAATCATTGGTCGAGGCCGCGATCGACTGGGGCGTGGACGGCTTGACGGTGATGGGCGTGATGAGCGAGGTGAGCTCACTGTCCGACGCCGAGCGCGACGCGGCCCTGAGCGCGATCTTCGCTGCCGCCGGCGGACGGATTCCGGTCGCGGTGGGCTGTTCGGCTGCGAGTCCACAGCTGGTGCGGCAGCACATCACCGCAGCCGCTGAGTTGGGTGCCGCAGCGGCAATGGTCTCAGCGCCGGCCCTGCTGCGAAACGTCGATCTGTTGCCGCGCTTTTACGCGGCGGTGGCAGGGACACTGCCGATCGTGGTGCAGGACGAGCCCGCCGCCACTGGCGTGCTGGTGCCGGTCAGCATCCTGCTCGACTGCCTGGAGGCCGCTGGCAGCCGGGTGGTCAAGCTGGAAGATCCACCTACGCCACCGAAGATCACTGCACTGCTCGGCGCGGACCCCGACCTGCACGTGTTCGGTGGACTCGGCGGCGTTTCGGCGTTAACCGAGTTGGGCCGGGGCGCATGCGGCACCATGACCGGCTTCGCGATGCCAGAGGTGCTGCGCACTGTGCGTGAGGCGGTCGAGGCGAAAGATCTGGACGAGGCCGCGGCCGTGTTCGACCACTACCTGCCCCTGATCCAGTTCGAGGGCCAGCCTGTCGTGGGGCTCGCGATCCGCAAGGAGGTGCTACGACTTCGCGGCGCGATCGCCAGCAACACGACCCGCGGTATCAGCACGCGCCTGGACCCCACCACCCGAGACGAGCTGCACGCGGTCTTGGATCGCGTCGGCGTAGCACCGAGCCGCTCGGCGTTGGAAATCCACCGGTGACCTACGGCATCGAAACGAAGCTTGCTGTCGTCGGTGGCGCGACCTCCGGACTCGGTTTGGCCAGCGCCCACGCGCTCGCCGAGCAGGGCTGCCGGCTCCTGTTGTGGTCACGCAACGAGCAGCAACTGGACGCAGCCGCCCGGCAGATAGCAGAACGCCATGGCACCCAGGTACTGATAGTCGCAGCGGACGCGAGCGATCCCAGCGCCGCGGCAACCGTCGCGACAGCCGCCGAAACGGCTGGCGGCGCCGACATCCTCGTCCTCAATGCCGGCGGACCGCCCCCCGTCGACCCCACCGCTACCACCCCACAGCAGTGGCGAGATGCCCTTCAGCTGCTGACCATCACGCCGATCGAGCTCGCGACCCTGCTGCTGCCCACGATGCGCGGACGGGGCTTCGGACGCATCGTGGCCATCCTGTCCTCGGGGGTCGCTGAGCCGATCACCAACCTCGCATATTCCAACTCCGGCCGCGCCGCGCTGATGGGCTGGCTCAAAACCGTCGCCGCCCCGATCGCTGCGGACGGCGTCACCGCCAACGGCGTGATGCCCGGACGGATCGACACCGCCCGAGTGGCGTCCCTGGACCAGGCACAGGCCACCCGCGAGGGCATTGAGGTCACGACCGTCCGGCAGCGTTCACAAGCCGCCATACCGGCGGGGCGCTACGGCCGACCGAGCGAGTTCGCGGCACTGGTCGCGTTTCTCGCCTCCGCCCAGGCCTCCTACGTCACCGGCCACCTGCACGCCGTCGACGGCGGCCTACTTCGGGGCTGGTGACGCGGCAACTACGGCGCGGCGTGCAGCATCACCATCTTTCCATCGCGCGTGTTTCCATCGCGCGTGCGCGTTTCCCATCGCGCGTGCGCGAGGCTCACGTCACTGCGCGACAGCGGCCTCGCGCGGCTCGTTGAGGATCGTGCCGCGGTAGTCGTCGGCCACGATCGCGTCGTTGCGGTAGACCACCGTTCCGCCGCATACCGTCGCGTACGGCCAGGCCTGCAACTCGAAGCCCTCGTACGGCGAGTAGTCGACCGCAGACAGCAGGTCTGCCGCCCGCACGATCCGGCTGCCCGTCTGGAGCACGACCAAGTCAGCATCCGCGCCTACGCCGACCCAGCCCTTTCCCGGCAACCCGAACCGCCGCGCCGCGTTGGTCGACGTCAGCTCGATCGCCCGCTCCATACTCATGCCTCGCTCGAAGACGAAGTGTGTGAGCAGCAAAGGCAGCATCAGACCGATCCCGGGCAGTCCGGCGCGTCCGTCGACGAGGTCAGTCTTGGCCGCGGCCGGCCAGACGTTGTGATCTGAACCGAAGAAGTCGATCTCGCCGGCCATCACGGCGTCCGAGATCGCGGCCGCGAGCTCGGGCGCGCGCAGCGGCGGGGCGACCTTGCCGTGTGCCCCGATCGGCGCCTCGGTGCTCAGCAGCGCGTAGTGCGGGCACGACTCGAGCGCGGCCCGCGGGTACCCCGCGGCGCGGCGGGCCCGGATCGCCTCGGGGCTCGAAACGTGCACGATGGTCACCGGGCAGTCCGACCGCTCGGCCAGGTACAGCGCCGTCCAGGACGCGTCCCCCTCAGCCTCGACGGGTCTGCTGCGCTCCCACGAGTCGAGGTCGGGAACGCCGCGGCTGAACTCCTGGTGCATGCAATATTCGACGATGTCGCCGTCCTCGGCATGCACCAGCGCCTGACATCCGTGGGCGGCTATCGCATCGAAAGCCAGCCGCATCTGCGCGTGACTCAAGCTCCCGATCCCACCCAGCGCGGTCGCCTCCGCGCCCCGGTAGGGCATGAACATCTTGAAGGTTCGAATGCCCGCGTCGACGGCCGCCGGAATCTCGGCCAGCTGGGCTTCGTTCATCACGTACCCGTGATACAGGATGTTCATCCTGGAATGACGGCGAGCGATCGAGACGCCTTCGTGGTACGCCTCCAGCAGTGAGTCCTGCCCGAACTTGACGTAGTTGAGGGCTGTCGTCACGCCTCCGGCGATTGCGCCCCGGGTTTCGTAGGCGTAATTGTCCTCGGACCCGAAACCGGGGAGGTCGGCATATTCAGGCGCCAGCTGCCCGATGTGGGAGTGCGTGTCGATCGCACCCGGGATCACCCAGCGACCAGCGGCATCAATGACCTGGTCAGCGTCGGAGAGCTCGGACCCGGCATCGACCATCGAGACGATGTGCCCGTCTCGAATACCGATGTCGTAGGTACGAGCCTCCAGTGTCGAGATACGTGCTGAAGTGATCAAGAGGTCGTAGTCGGTCACGCTGATCCTTCCGTGGGGACGGCCCGCTGCTCGGCCCGCAACCGGTCGCACAGATAGTCGAGATCGCGATAAGCGATCAGTTCCCGCTGATGCCATTGCAAGCGACGCTCTTGCGGCACGCTCGCGAAGTCACGCCAGAGCAGGCCGATCGCTGCCGAGGCCCACAGCTGGTAGGTGACGATCGGTTCCAGCGCCGGCGAGCCGAGCAGCTCCAAGGCGCCCGCCTCGTCGGCCGAGTCAGCCGCGTAAGCGACCATGGCCGCAAATCCCGCCGCCTCGATATCGTCGAGCTCCGCCACGGTCGGCGGCGCCGACCGCTCGGCCATCGCCAGCGACGTCGAGGCCTCGAACAGATCAGTCCAGAGCCGGCGGCTGGCCGGCGTCACCCAGAGCACTGACTCGAACAGCATCAGCGCGTGGTGACGGATCATCGTGTAACCGTCGGCGAGCTGATTCAGCTGGACCTGGAGGACATCATTCGTGATGGCCATCTCAACCCGGCTGTGATCGCCCAGGGCCTCGGCAAGCCGCGGTCGCCTGCTCAGGATCGGCTCGTACACCCGACGGAGCAGATCGAGGAAGAACCCGCCGTCCGGTAGGTGGTTGAGTACCTGGACGCCGTCCTCCTGCTCGGGCCACGAGAGCATGAATCCGCCGTACGGGGCCACCTTGGCGGACTCCGCCGCACGCGAGATCACCACGCTCGGCGATGCCGGCACACCAGGCAGGGCGAGCAGCTCGCCGACCGGACCGTGCGCCTTGGCGATCCATCCCTCGACGTCGGCTCGAGTCATCGACGTGGCGTCGGCCGGTGCCCCGGTGGTCATAGCGCTGTTCCGGCAGCTACGGTCTCGCGCTGCAGTTGCCCGGCGTAATGACACGCGACCGCCTGGCCGGGGCGGCCAACCGCCCGCAGCGGCGGAACCTCTGTCCTGCACAGGTCTGTCGCGTAAGGGCACCGGTTCGCGAACCGGCATCCGGAACCGAGCGGGGCGGTTCCGTCGAGGGAGGCGCTCGCCTCGATCGAGGCGGTCGCGTCGACCTGCTCGTCCGGCTCGACCGAGGGGACGGCGTCCAGCAAACTCCAGGTGTAGGGATGCAATGAGTACTGCACGAGATCCTCGCTGGACAGTTCCTCGACGACGCCGCCGAAGTACATCACGGCAATGCGGTCGCACAGGCGGTAGACGACCGCGAGGTCGTGCGCCACGAGCAGATACGCGAGGCCGAGATCACGGTGCAACGTCGCCAGCAGTGCGAGAACCTGCGCCTGGACGCTGACATCCAGCGCGCTCACCGGCTCGTCCAGGATCAGGATCTCGGGCTCGACCGACAATGCCCGCGCGATAGCAACCCGCTGCAGCTGACCGCCGGAGAGCTGATGCGGGTACCGGCCGATGACCGACGTCGGCAAGCCGACCTGAACGAGCAGCTCCTCAACCCGCCGATCTCGGGTCTCGGCATCCCGGACACCCTGAATGATCAATGGTTCGGCAATGGCGTCGCCGATCGTGTGTCGCGGATTGAGACTGTCGTAAGGATCCTGGAAAACAACCTGCATACGACGGCGCAGCGCCTTCAGCTCACCTCGAGAGGCACCCAGACCGTCCACGCCGCCCACTCGTACGCCGCCGGAGGTCGGTCGCTGCAGCAGTGCGGCAACCCGGGCTACCGTGCTCTTGCCTGAGCCCGACTCACCCACCAGGCCGACCGTCTCATTAGCCACAACATGCAGGCGCACGTGATCGGCCGCCAGCACGGCCGACGTCCCGCGGCCGGTCGCCGGATAGGACACCACCACGTCATCCAGCGCGATCAGCGGGACCGCCGTCTCAGTCGTCGCGCTCATCGATCTAATCCCGCTGGAGCAAGGCCGGTTGCGCCGTTCAGCCAGCACGACACCGCACCATCGCCCACTCGGACGAGCTTTGGCTGCTCCTCGCGACAGTGCTCCATCGCATGCGGACACCGTGGCGCAAAACTGCAGGCGCCCGCGGTGACCTCGTCCGGCCGTATCGGACGCCCGGGGATCGGATGCAGCGGCTCATCCCGCGGGCGGTCCAAGCGCGGCACGCAGGACAGCAGTCCCGACGTGTACGGATGGCGGGGAGTATTCAACATCCCCTCCAGATCCCGTTCCTCGACTACGCGGCCGGCATACATCACGTAGGCGCGTTGAGCGAAGTTCGCCACGACGGCAAGGTCATGCGTGATCAGCACGATGCTCAGTCCCAGGTTTTCGCTCAGTGAGCGCAGCAGCAGCAGAATCTGCCGTTGAACCGTGACATCAAGTGCCGTCGTCGGTTCGTCGGCGATCAGCATGGCCGGCTCCGGCATCAGCGCAGCGGCGATCATGATGCGCTGCCGCATGCCGCCGCTGAACTCATGCGGGTACTGCGTGAGCCGCTCGCGCGGATTGCGGATGCCGACCTGCTCGAGCAACTGCTCGGCCCGATCCAACGCCTGCCGCCTGCCAACCCCACGGTGCTTGACGAGCGCCTGCACCATCTGCCTGCCGACAGTCATTGTCGGGTTGAGTGAACTCATCGGATCCTGGAAGACCATCCCGATCTCCGATCCGCGCAGTGGACGCAGCGCGCGCTGGCTGGAGATGTCCACATCTCGTCCCGCGTAGCGCAGACGTCCCGAGATGCGCGCGTTCGGCTGCAGCAGCCCGAGCAGCGCCATCATGCTCACCGATTTCCCGGAGCCCGACTCCCCCACGATCGCGATGCGTTCGCCGGGCGCGACTTGCATGTCGAGGTCGTGCACGACCGTCGTGTATCCCTGGGCCCCGGGGAAGCCAACCGTCAGTCCCTGCAGTTCGAGCCTCCGGGCGCCGTCGAATTTGCCTTGGACGGGCGCCCGTGAATTCGCTATCGCCATCACCACTTCAGACTCCCACCCGTGTGCCCGAGCGAAGTCGGGGGTCAAGACGGTCGCGCATCCGATCTCCTACCAGGTTCAGACAGACGACCACCAGACCGATTGCCAGACCCGGTGCCAGCACCAGAAGCGGCGCGATCGAAAACAAGGTCGTGCTGTCAGACAGCAGCTTTCCCCAGCTGGCCAAAGGCGGTTGGGCGCCGAAACCGAGGAAGGACAGTGCCGCTTCGGCCAGCACCGAAAATGCCGCCACGCTGCTGGCCAGTACCAGTACCGGGCTGGAGATATTCGGCAGGACGTGTCGAACCATCAATCGGATCGGCCCGGCCCCCGCGGCGCGAGCGCCCTGCACGTAACCGCGAGTCATCTCGGCTAGCACCGCGCCGCGAACGAAGCGGTACGCGGTCGGAATGTAGATGACCGTCAAAGCGATGATCACCGTGCGTGCGCTCGGCGTCAGGACCGTCGACAGCACCAGTGCGAGCAGGATGCCCGGGAAGGAGAGGATCAGATCAGCCAGGCGGCCCAGCGTGAAGTCGACAGCACCGCGCAGGTATCCCCCGAGCAAGCCGAGCGGAACACCGATCAGCATGCACAAGACGGTGACCGCCACGGCGGTGCCGACAGATATCCGGGTGCCCATCAGCAGCCTGCTGAACTCGTCGCGTCCCAGCGAGTCGGTCCCCAGCCAGTGCGCTGCGGACGGGCCGACGAGCGGAGCCGCCGATCCCACCTTGTTCGGGTCGGCAGGCACCAGCTCGGGCGCGAAGATAGCGACGAGCACCGCCACGAGCAGGATCGCAAACGGCACCAGGCCGAACAACTTCCGTACCCGCGAGGCGAAGCCGCGGCGACGGTGTGCGGCCAGGGGCAACACCCCGGCTGTGGCCGTCATCGACTGACCCGAATCCGCGGATCGAGAACGCCGTACACGAGGTCCACGACGACGTTCACCAGGATGAACCCGAAGGTGAACAGCAACGCCGAGGCCTGCAGCACCGGGTAGTCGCGACGCAACACCGCATTGACCATGTAGTTGCCCATTCCCGGGTAGGAGAACACTTGTTCCACGATGATTGCTCCGCCGAGCAGGCCGCCGATCTCGAGACCGACCACAGTGGTCACCGGAATTGAGGCGTTGCGCAACACATGCGTCATCACCACGCTACGTTCGGACAGTCCGCGTGATCGAGCCGTCCGTACGTAGTTCTGGCTGACCACGTCCATCATCGATGATCGAAGTGTTCTGGCAATGAAGGCCGACATCGGCAGCGCGATAGTGATCCACGGCAAGATCAAGCCCTTGATCGCCTGACCCACGCCGGCCGAGAACGGGTAGTAGCCGCCGGCCGGGAGCAGCTGCATCTTCACCCCGATGAATCCGATCAGCAACAGTCCCACCCAGAACTGCGGTACCGACAGCACAGATGAGGTGAGCACGACCACGAGTCGGTCTATCACCCCACCGGCAAAGCGCGCGGCCAGGATCCCCGCGGGCACCGCGATAACCAGCGAAATGACAACACCACCGGCAAGCAGGATCAGGGTGCGCGGCATCCGCTGGGACAGCTCGCTCCAGACTGAGGTCTTGGTCGTCAGCGAGTAGCCGAAGTTGCCCCGCAGAAGCGAGGTCAGCCAGTCCCAGTACTGCACGACCAGCGGCCGGTTCAGCCCGTACAGCTGCCGTAGCGCGCGATCCACCGCAGGGTTGTAATCCGTTCCCATGGCGGTCGCGATGGGATCTCCCGGCACCAGGTGGATGACACTGAACACGACCAGGCTGCTCAGAATCAGCGTAGCCAGGCCGCCTCCGACGCGTCGCAGGATGAATGCCAGCATCCGGGAGCCTCCTATGCCGATTCGGGACGATCGCTTGATCAGGCCTTGTTCACGAGGATCGGCCAGTGATACATGTTGTTCGGCCACGGCCCGTAGTGCGACAGGTTGGGGTTCTTGCCCTGTGCCACCGCGATGTGAATGTCCGTGCAGATAGGCGCGATCGCCGACTCGTCGATCAAAGCGATCTTCAGCGCCTGATCGTAAATCGCCTTGCGCTTGACCGTGTCGAGCTCGACGTGGCCTTGCTTCAGCAACGCATCGACCTGTGGGTTGGAATAGCGCGAGAAGTTTGACGCGCCGGTCGAGAGCAGGTACCGATCGATGTGGCCGGCCGGGTCTTCTTCCATGGACAGCGCGACCAGGCCGATCTCGTAACTGTGCGACGTGAACATCCTCGAGACGACCGTTGCGAAGTCGGTGGTTTCGATCTTGACGTTCAGCCCGATGGCGTTGAGGTTTTGTTGCACGATGGCAGCTGTCGCCGGGTAGGCGTCGGAGTTGGGGCACAGCAGGTTGACCGTCGTACCGGTGGCGCCCGCGGTGCTGATCAGCTGCTTCGCGGTGGCGAGATCCTGCGTGAAAGCGAGATCCGCGGGGTAGTAGTAGTCATCGACCGGAACGCCGATCGACACAAGCGGCTGCGAGAAGCCGAGGTAGACATCCTGAACGACGGTCGCCTTGTCGATTGCCAGCCGTACGGCCTTGCGAACGTTCGGGTCGTCGAACGGCTTGACGGTGTTGTTCATACCAAGCTGCATCGCGGCGGGAGTCGTGTAGATCGTCGCCTGTCCGGCCTGAGACATCGTCTTGAGCAGCGCCAGCGAAGCCACCGAAGCGGGGAAAATGCATTCCATCTGACGGGCTTGCAAACTCTGCAGCCCGGCGTTGGCATCGGGTACGAGATTGATCTTCAAGGTATCGACCCGAGGCGCGTCCGGGTTCCAGTACTTATCGAACTTCGTGAAGCTGAGGTAGGAGTCCTGCACCCATTGCTGAAACACGAACGGTCCAGCGCCAACGGGCGCGGTGGCCTGCTTGCCGGCCGTCGAGATCGGAATGATCGGCAGCTGTGCCAACGTTGAGCGCAGCGTGGCGCTTGGTTGGGCAGTGGTCAGCGTGACGGTGAGCGGGTCGGTCACCGCGACGGTGACGCCGGCCAGTTGGCTGAGCCACAACGATCGGTTCGCCGCCGCCATGCAGTAATCCAACGTGTCCTTGACGTCCTGCGCGGTGATCGGTTGGCCGTTGTGGAAGAACAAATTGCTGCGCAGCTTGTACCGCACCGTCGTCGGGTTGACCTGGGTCACCGTCTGCGCGAGCGACGGCTTCAGCTGGGAGTTGTCGTCGTAGACCTCGAGATAATCGTGCACCGGCCCGGCGGCCCAGATGCTGGCAGTGACTGTGCTCGTAAGCAGATCGAGGCTGACGAGGCCCGATGCACTCGAACCGAGCAGGCCCATCACCATGCTGCCGCCCTTGGGCAGCTTGGGGTATATCGTCGCGTAGGGAGCATCTGCCGGGCCGAGCAGTTTTCCCGCATTGGCGGAACTGCCCTTGGAACCCGACGATGGTGAACACGCCGCCAGCAGAGACCCCGCTGTGAGCGCACCCGAAAGCTGCAACATCGTCCGACGTGAAATCGGTAAACTGGTCATACCGGGATTGCCTTTCTGGCAAGGGGCTCGGTCCGAAACGACGATCAACGTCTGCGGGACAACGGCGATGGGTCCCCGCGGAAAAAGCCAATATATTGAAGTACCTCATTAAAGTCAAGGGTCGGGCCCCGGACAGAAATCACGCTGAAGAGCTGAATATGACCCGACCGGGGCGACGCATGATGGCGTCTGCCTCCGTCGGCCACGGGTGCCTTGCATAGTCGGCAGCAAGCTCCACCATGGCCGCTGCCGCGTAATGCTCGTCGGACCACGTCGTCACACTGATCACCCTCGGGCCAGGAGCGGTCTCGACCACGGTGAAGTTGAACCCGGGCAACAACTGCGCACGGGAGGAGATCTGCCGCGCCGAGGCAACGGCTTCCTCCAGATCGCCAGCTGCGCAGTCGAAGGACACGGCCTCCACCCGAAAGCCCTCCAGGGTCGGCCCGCTGCGCGCGCTGTATACGACGTCGTATTCGCTGCGCTCGCGCAGCTGACATCCAGTTGCGGCGGCCAGCCCGTCGAGCGCCGTCGCGACCGCCGAGCCGGGCGCCAGCAGCTTCTCGTCGCGCCAAAAACTCGTGACGGTCAACAAGTCATCCTCGAGGGCGAGTGAAGTTATCCACCCATGACCCTCAAGCTGACCAAACTGCGGGGCAACCCGCAGCCGCAGCTGGGAGATCAGCTCCGCGGTGGCGTCAGCATCGCCGGAGTAAAGCTCGCTTCGGGCAAGCATTCGTGTCCCCTCTTCGTGGTTCAGGCGGTGTAGCCGCCATCGGCGTGCTCTGGACGGTCTTTGGTGATCACGACGGTTCGCCCCGCCAAGCGCGGAGCAGGCGTCACCACCGCGTTTCCCGCACCGTCTAAACCCCGTCCCAACCCAGGTACACCGACTTGCTCCAGGTGTAGAAGTCGATTCCCTTCGCGCCCTGCTCACGAAATGTGTTGCTGGAGGACTCGCCGACGCCGCCGAACGGTGCGTTCAGATCCAGACCGGACGTGGGCCGGTTGACCTTGATGACACCGGCCCGGGCACGCCTGGCGAACTCCTGAGCGTGCGCGAGGCTGGTCGTGCAAATACCCGCGGCGAGCCCATAGCGCGAGTCGTTGACCGCCTCGACGCCGGCGGCGAGGTCGGCCACTTCGACGATCGCCACGACCGGCCCGAAAACCTCCTCGCGCACGAGGGCGCTCTGTCGGTCGAGCCCATCGACTACCACGGGCCCGAAGAGCTGCCCATCAACCGCCGGGTCCGAGCGCAGCGTGCCGCCCTCCCGTACCGCCGTGTCGATCGCAAGCACGTTCTTGTCGAGTTGAGCCTGGCTCACGACCGGGCCCATCCCCGTCGACGGATCCATGCCGTCGCCTGGTCGATACTGGCCGGTCAGCTCGACGAGTGCCGACGTGAACGCGTCGATGACGCCGGGAGTAGCGAAGATCCGCGAGGTCGCCGTGCACGCCTGGCCGGTCAGCCCGAACGCGCCGGCCGCAACCACCCGCGCTGCGGCTGCAACATCGGCATCGTCCAGTACGAGGACGGCATTCTTGCCCCCCATCTCCACCTGGACGCGACCGCGACGCGCCGACACTGCCCGCTCGACCGCCAACCCGGCCGCCGTGGACCCGGTGAAGGACAGCGCACCGACATCCGGATGCTCGGCCAGCCGGGCGCCAACCACCGAACCGGTGCCGTGCACGATATTGAGCACGCCCGGGGGAAGCCCGGCTTCCTCGAGCACTTCGGCCAAATGTAAAGCGGTCCTGGGGGTCAGCTCGGCCGGCTTGAGCACGGCCGCGTTGCCGGCCAGCAACGCCGGCGCCAGTTTCCAGGTCGGAATCGCGATCGGGAAGTTCCAGGGCGTTATCGCCGCTACGACACCGAAGGGCTCGCGCCGCGTGTAGATCATGGTGTCCGGTGAACCCGAAGGCAGCACGTCACCGGAGGCCTGCCAGCCCAGGGCGCCGACATAGCTCAAGATGTCTATCGCACGATTGACCTCACCGCTCGCCTCGGCCTGGGTCTTGCCCTCTTCGGCGATCAGATCCTTGACTACGAGATCCTGCCGGGAGCGCAACCGATCCGCGGCCCGCAACAGCACCCCACCGCGGGCGGGAACTGCTCGCGCGGCCCATTCTGGTTGAGCCTTCTCAGCGGCGTCCACTGCCGCATCGATGTCGGCGATCGTCGACTCCGGAGCGACGCTTACGACCTGGTCGGGATGTGCGGGGTTTCGACGCTCTCGGACCGGCTCCCCGCAGCGCCTGCCGCCGATGAGATTCGCAACTGTAGTAGCCATGATCAGCCTTGCTCGTCGTCGACGGTCGCGTTCGCGCTGGGTGACTCGCCGGGATCGGCACCCTGCTCACGCATCCGCTTCTGAATCGTCGAAGCGCTGACCTCACGAACGGTCAGCCCTTCATCCAGCGCGATCGCCGCTGCGATCCCGGCCGCCTGTCCCATCGCCATACACGGCGGGATCTCGCGGGACATCCGCTGCGCCTCCGAGGTTGCCGAGTAGTGGCGGCCGGCGACCAGCAGTTGGTCCACGTCGCGGGGCAGCAGCGCACGGTAGGGCGTGTAGTAGTCCCGGCCGCGGGCAACGCTGTCCGGGAACCAGCGGCGCTGATGGATATCGTCCGGGGTAACGACGTATTCCCCGTCGAGCAGACGCGTCTGCCGGACGCCCATCTGGCTGCCGACGTCGACCACGTAGCACTGCTGGAAGCCCGGCAGCTTCGTCTTTACGAACGACACCACATCCGCGATACGCGCATGTGCATCGAACTCGGCTGCGGTCAGCGAGGCGGGATCAGTGCCGTCGTAGCCCGTCAAGTGCGGGCAGTTGCACCAGACAATGCCTGGCAGCGGCGTGCGGAACCACCACAGATCCCAGGCCCCGCCGAGCATCCGCTTGATCTCGCGGTTGATAGCTCGAGCCTCGCGCGGGTTCTGCTGCTCGAATTGTTCCGCGGCCTCGACATCGACTCCACCGAGCCGAAAGACCAGCGTGATGATGTAGGAGCCCTGGTTGTACGGAGCGCCGGCTCGCGATGCAACGTCGATGTCACCGGTGGTGTCGACGACAACGTCACCCATGATGGCCTGCGGGCCGGTCTTGGTCTCGCAGACCACGCCTTTCATGACGCCGTCCTCGACCACCGGCCGCGAGAACCAACTGTGCAGTCGCGTCTCCACGCCGCTCTCCTGCACGAGATCGTTGGAAACCTGCTTCCAGCCGTCCGGGTCGAACGCAGCCGCGTAGCAGATCGCCTTGGGTCTGTCGTGCGAGTGGAAATCGAAGAGCCCCCATCGACCCCACTTGTTCCACATTTCCGTGCTGCCATAACGCTCTTCGGCCGGCGGGTACACCGCCAGTCCCTTGGCTACCATCCGCTCGACGTACTCGGTCACAATGCCGGTCGTCGTGATCTCGTCTCCGTTGATCATGTCATCGAGGACGAGCACCATTCCGCCGGATGCCAGCCCGCCGAGCGAGGAATACCGCTCCAACAAGGTCACCTTGGCGCCGGCGCGGCTCGCAGCGACGGCCGCACTCACGCCGGCAGGTCCGCCGCCCACGACGACCACGTCGGCACGGCTGACGACAGGCGCCGTGACCGCTGAAAGGTCAATGTGATCAGGGCTGTCCACGAAAAACTTCCTTCAGGTCGGCCGCGACATGCGGCATAGCAAAAAGAACCGGGCGGCCGATGCCGATCAGCCGTCGGGAGCTAACTAGCGCGGCGGCTCGCACCGCCGCCGATTCCGGCGGGTCTAGCGTCCAGTCCAGACCGGCGGTCGCTTCTGCTGGAAGGCCTCGCGCCCTTCCCGGCTGTCCGCGCTGTCCAATGCCGCGACCAGGGCAGGCAGTCGCAGCGCGTGGGCATCTTTCGCGCTGAGCCCCGAACCCCGGTAGACGGTCTGTTTGATCGCGCGTAGCGAGGTCGGCGAGCAGGCCAGTACATCCGCCACCCAGCGATCCACGGCTGCATCCAGGTCGCTGAACGGAACGACCTCGTTCACCAGCCCGATGCGGAACATCTCTGCGGCCGCAGCGCGGCGGCCTGTGAGCAACAGGCCCATCGCCTGCGTGTAGCTCACCCGCCGGACGAGTTGGACCGCGCCGCCGTCGCAAGGGATCTGGCCGACCCGCGGTTCGGTCAAACCAAACTGCGCGTGTTCAGCGGCGACAACAATGTCGCAGCCGAGGACCATCTCCATTCCGCCGCCGAGTGCGTACCCGTTTACCCGCGCGATGATAGGAACCTCGAGGCTCGTGCGAAGACTCAATCCGCCGAAACCGGATTCGCTGAACTGCGACCATGCCTCGAGACCGGTCTTGTCCGACGTCGCGTCACTCAGATCCGCGCCGACGCAGAATGACCTCTCGCCACTGCCGGAGACGACCACTACCCGGACGCTTCGATCGCCTTCGATCTGCTGCCAGATCTCCTCCAACCGCTCCGCGCTGTGCGAGTCGATCGCGTTGAGCACCGCCGGGCGGTCGATGGTGACCCGCGCGACATGGTCCGCGACCTCTAAGCGGATCTCGTCCGTCATGCGAAGACGCCTTGCGATTTCAGATCCTCGACCACCGCGGCGTCGTAGCCGAGCTCGCGCATCAACTCGTCCACGTGCTCACCGAGACGGGGTGGCGCGAGCCTGAGCTGGATCGGCGAGTCCGACATGTGCACGGGCGAACCGATCGTCGCGAACCGGCCCTGCGTGGGATGGTCCAACTCCACGATCATGCCGTTGACCGCTGTCTGCTCGTCGTCCAAAGCCTCGGCGAGAGTCCGGATTCGGCTGCACATCAGGTCGACGCCTTCGAGCCGCTTCATCCAGTAGTCGGTGCTGTTCGTTGCAAAGCGTTCGCGGAAGATCGCCTGCAGGTGTGCCATGTTCGCGAACTGCAGCTCGGTCGTCGCGAACTCCGGACGTCCGGAGAGATCCTCATCCAGCTCCAGCGCAGTCGAGATGTCGCGCAGTGGCTGATCGCGGAAAGCTCCGATCATCATGACGTGACCGTCAGTCGTCTCGAACACGCCGTTGAGCGGCATGCGACCCCAGTTCACCGCGACCCCGCGCATCAGCTGCGAGGTTGCCTCCTGCATTTGCATGGCAAGCATCGAGTCGTACAGCGACACCTCGACCTTCTGCCCCACACCCGTCTGGTGACGCGCTAGGATCGCAAGCAAGATGCCCTGCACCAGATGCATCGACGCCGAGTAGTCACAGAGCGACGTTGGATAGATCGACATCGGCGTGTCATCGCTGGAGCGACGATCGATCAATCCGGTGACCGCCTGCGCGATCGGGTCGACGCCAGCCTTGTGCTGGTAGGGACCCACGGCGCCGTATGCCGACCCGGACGCCCAGATGATTCTCGGGTTGATCGCCTTGAGCTCTTCGTATCCGAAGCCCAGGCGATCCATCACCCCGGCGCGGAAGTTGCTGACGACAACGTCAGAACGCTTCACCAGGTCGTAGATGATCTGCTTTCCTGCGGCGCTCTTGGTGTTCAGCACCATGCTGCGCTTGTTGCGGTTCAGGCTGAGGAAGACCGGATTATCGAGACCACCAGGATCGGGCTGCGACGTGCGCGACAGGTCCCCGCTCGCACGCTCGATCTTGATGATGTCGGCGCCGTAGTCACCGAGAGTCTGCGTGCAGCATGGACCCATCATCACTTGAGAGAAGTCCAGGACACGGATGCCCTCGAGCGGTTTCACGGCATCGGCCATAATGACGATCCATTCCGTCTGGAGCGGTAACGATGTCAACCACGGCCACGCTGCCGCGCTGATGATCTGAGGATGCCGCGTTCCAACATTCGCGAGCTCCGTGCCGCCGGGTGAGCCCGCGTGGCTAGATCGTATCTCAGCTTATTGAAGTTCCTCATTCTGTCAAGTATAAATGTCAGGCCGGCCCTGCTGAACTTCGCCGGTTCGCAACTTCGCAAACTTCGAATGGAGACTCGGCCGTGCTTCTGGAAGATCGGATAGCGGTGATCACCGGTGCCGCAAGCGGAATGGGCCGGCAAGCGGCCATCATGTTCGCCGACGAAGGTGCCACGATCGTAGCTGCGGACCGCGACGCGGGCGGCCTCGACCGCCTGGTGGCAGAGCTGGCGAACCGAGGCGTGGCCGCACACGGCGTGGTCGTAGACATTTCGGTGGAGGCCAGCGTCGTGAGCATGGTGAGCGAGGTGCACGAGCGGTACGGCCGAATCGACGTGCTCTTCAACAACGCGGCGGTCGGACCCAGCTCCACGAATCTGTACGCGATGGCCAACGTCGTCGAGACGCCTGCTGACGCGTGGGACGCGATCCTGGCGATCAACCTGAAGGGCCCCGCGATGGTCTGCAAGCACGTCATACCCATCATGACCGCTTCCGGACGCGGCTCGATCATCAACAACTCCTCGATCAGCGGCTTGGTCGCTGTTGCGGGAGCGGACGCCTACACGGCCTCCAAGGGCGGACTCGTCGCGCTGACCAAGGCGATGGCGGCCGAATGGGTGCGATACGGAGTGCGGGTCAACTGCATCTGCCCCGGACCGGTGGACACGCCGATGAACGCACCCTGGCTGGCCGATCCGGACAAGGAGAAGGAGCTGCTGGCCGGCTGTCCTATGGGGCGCGTGGCGCGTCCGGAGGAGGTGGCGGCGGTGGCGCTGTTCCTGGCCTCGGATATGGCGTCGTACGTAAACGGCGCAATCATTCCGGTCGACGGCGGCTGGACAGCGGTCTGACGCTGACTGCTGAAGCTCCGGCAATACCTACCAGCTCGGCGGCGTGATCACCCAAACCGACGTGCACGCCTCGTCTCCCTTGTACCAATGCGGGATCAGCGACGAATAGGTGATCGAGTCACCCGGCCCTAACCGGTACTGAACACCGTCGAGAAAGACATCCTTGGAGCCGGAAAGCACGAGGCCGAACTCTTCGCCCTTGTGCTTCAACGGGTTGGCACTGGTGTCGTAGCCGGCAGGTGTCTCGCTCCAAACCGCCTCCAGCGAGCCGCTGAAGCCCGGCGTCACGAGCTCCAGCTTTGCACCGTCGTCGTTGGGGAGCAGTCGCCGCTCGTGCGCTCGGACGACGACGGAATCCTGGTCCGGCACCTGAATCATCTGACCGATCGAGATGTCCAGACCGTGCGCGAGTTGCAGCAGGGTGCCGAAAGCGGGATTGCCAATTCCTCGCTCGAGCTGGCTGACCAAACCGGAACTGACTCCCGACCGGCGGCTGAGCTCATCCAGCGTCAGACCGCGGCTCTTGCGCAGCGTCCGCAGCCTTTCTCCAATCCCGCGCATCGCGTGCTGAACATGCGGAAGCGGGAGATGCGTCGGAGCGGATGCCGATAACGCGTCGTCCGACGCGGCATTCATATGCACCATCCAAGCACTCAATTCTCCGAGGATGAGCCCGAATCTCCGGGCGACATGATCGTGACTTTAGCGGAAGGAAGGCTGTTTCAGCATCAAGGAGGACCATCGATCATCCGCTCCAGGGATCCAACCCAACGTGGATCACGTCGTCACGGCTCGCCAGGCACAGGTTGATTGCTTCATCTGCCGCTCGCAGCGGCATCACGTGACTGACCATCTTCTCTACGGCGAACTCACCGGAGTTGACGATGCGCGCAGCCAGTTCGGTGTCGCCCGCTTGGCCGAGCCCGCCGAGGATGTCGAGTTCTTTGAAGACGATTCCGTCGAGATCTACGGGCAGTGCCTGGCCGCCTCGGGTGCCCACCGAGACAAGGCGCCCCCTCGGCCGGAGCGCATCCACCGCAATGTCGTACATGACCTGGGCGCCGGTGCATTCGATCGCGACGTCAAGCTCCCGATCCACGAGCTCCTTGTGCAGCGACTCGTTCTCGGCAAGTTCGGCGCTGTTGTAGATCACGTCGGCCCCGTAGTCGCGCGCCAGTTCGAGCCGCGCAGCGTCAGTCTCCCGGCAGGCCACCACGATGGACGAGGCGCCGGAGAGCTTGGCGACAATGATCGAACTAAGCGCTTGGACTCCCAAGCCGGTCACCAGTACGCCTTCACCGACTTGCAATTGGGCCCTGGTTCGCACCCACCTAACCCCGTTTCCGATCACCGTGGTCAGAGCGGCCGCCTCAGCTGGAACCCCCGTATCGATCCGGTGTACCCGCGAGCCCGGAGCCCCGTACATGTACTGGGAGTAAGCGCCCCATAGGTGCGGCTCACGGGTGCAAGGAATGGTCACGCCGTACGTCATCCCCTCCACACAGAAGTGATAGTCGCCCCGAACGCACGGGGGGCAGTGGCCACAGCGCAGGTAGGGCTCCACCATGATCCGGTCACCGGATGTCACGCCGTGCACTTGCGCGGCACGATCTCCGATGTCGGCCACGACACCAACGAGTTCGTGACCCATCAGAAGGGGGTAACGAGCCTTACGGTTGGCGCCTCGATATTCGATGAGGTCGCCGCCACAGATGGTGACCATCTCGACCCGAAGCACGAAGTCGTCGCTACCGACGTCCGGCACTCGGAACTTACGGGACACGAACTCGCCTGGGCGCTCCAACACCATGGCGAACGATTCGAGTTGCTGAGGCATCGCACTACTCCAATTCATCGATTACACGAAGACGGTCAGCGCTTGCGCGCTGATGACACGGGTTGTTCGTTGAGTACCGCGCCTCGAAAGTCATCGCGCACGATCGCTCCGTCGCGAAATACCACCTGCCCCGCGCAAACGGTCGCGTAAGGCCACGCCCGAAGTCGGTATCCCTCGTACGGCGAGTAATCGACCGCGGACAGGAGTTCGGCGGCACGCACGGGACGCTCGCCGGTTTCGACGACGACCAGGTCCGCGTCCGCTCCGATTCCGAGCCACCCCTTACCGGCAAGTCCGAACCGGCGAGCAGCGTTGGTAGACGTCAGTTCGATGGCGCGCTCCATACTCATGCCACGCTCGTGAACGAAGTGGGTGAGAACGAGTGACAGCATGAGCCCGATGCCGGGAAGGCCTGCTCGGCCGCTGATGAGGTCCGTCTTCGCCTCGGACGGCCACACGTTGTGGTCGGATCCGAAGAAGTCGATTTCACCGGCCATCACTGCGTCTGAGATCTGCGAGGCCAGCTTCGGGTCGCGCAGCGGCGGCGCCACTTTTCCCTGCGCGCCTATCGGGGAATCTGTGCTCAGCACGACGTAGTGCGGGCAGGATTCAAGCGCAGCGTCGGCATACCCGGCAGCCTTGCGAGCACGGATGGCCTCAAGGCTCGACACGTGCACGACGGTGACGGGGCAGCCCTCGCTCTCGGCCAGGTATATCGCCGTCCAAGCGGCATCGCCCTCAGCCTGCACAGGTCGTCCGCGCTCGTAGGAAGCGAGCGTGGGCATCCCCGCGCTGATCTCCTGGTGCATGCAGTAGTCGACGATGTCCCCGTCCTCAGCATGCACCAACGCCTGGCATCCGAGTTCGGCCATGGCCTGGAACGCCCGCCGCATCTGCGCATGGTTCAGGCTCCCGATACCGCCGAGCGCGTTCGCCTCGGCACCTCGATACGGCATGAACATCTTGAAGGTCCGCATGCCCGCACCCACGGCAGCGCCCAACTCGTCAAGCTGGCGCTCGTTCATCACGTAGCCGTGGAACAGGATGTTCATGCGTGATTGGCTGCGCGCCGCGCGGACTCCCTCGTCGTACGCTTCGATCAACGAGCCCTGGCCGAACTTCGCGTAATTGAGTGCGGTGGTCACGCCGCCGGCGATCGCGCCTCGAGTTTCGCAGGCATAGTTCTCTTCGGTCGAAAAGCCAGGCAGAGCGGAATACTCCGGTGCGAGCTGGCCTATGTGCGCGTGTGTATCGATCGCCCCGGGAATCACCCATCTGCCGTCAGCCATGAGACGCTCTTGCGCTGGGCCAAGGTCTTCGCTCGCATCGGTGATCGCAACGATGCGCCCGCTCCGGACACCGATATTCCGAAGGCGATTATCGGCAGTGGAGATGCGTGCATGCTCGATCAATAGGTCTAACGGCTCCATCTGTGGTGTTCCTCTCTTCACAGGCCCGCTCAGAGCCACATGCTCAGACGGTCCATCAGGTTGCGATCGTGATCGGGCAGCCGCGCGAGGTCGCGCTACCTGCCCGGATGGGTCGCGGACATCAGACTGCGGGCCACGGCAAGCAACAGGTCTTCCCGGAATGGGGGTGCAACAAACTGCACTGACAACGGAGCCCCATACGTACTGAATCCGCACGGAACTGAGATAGCCGGCAGGCCGAACAGGGCTACCGCCCGGCACGGCGCTACTATCTCCGCCTCCGTCAGTTGGCGGGTGTCGAGCGACGGCAGACCCGCACCATGGACAAACGGCGGCACAACAGCCACTGGAAGCGCAAGCAGCCGATTCCCGTGCAGCCACTGCAGCAAATCGTGCCGCAGCCGGTCTCTGTCGGTCCACAGACCGGCCAGGTCCTCATCCGAGCGCGGCACCGAATTCGAGAGTGCGCGGCGAATCGACTCGGTGAGCTCGCCGTGTCGGCCCGCAGACATTGCTCGGATCTCACTCAACGGCTCGGCCGCGCGAAGCTCGTCATAGATGTCCTGGGCATGGTCCAAGGCTGGCGGAAGGCCAGGGATGGTCTTCATCCCTTTGCGCGACAACTCTCCAACCGAAGCTTCGACTGCTTCGGCCACCTGTTCATCGGCGGTCACGCGGCCGAAGGCGTGGCCGAAACGTAGCTCCACACGATCAAGACGGACGGAGCCTGAACTGCGCAGCGGAACCGGAACCGCATAGGAGTCGAGTCCATCTGGCCCAGCCATCGCACGAAGGGTCATCTCGAGGTCGTCTACGCTGCGGCCGATAGCGCCGATGACCTGGATTCGGCCCTGCAGCGTCCTAGGGTTCGGCGGCCACGGTCCCCGTTGATCCACTGCGGGAAGTTGCCCCGTGGCGGGAACACGTCCCACTGTCGGTCGCAGCCCCAGCACACCGGTGCACTGCGCCGGCCAGCGAAGCGAACCGCCGAAGTCCGTGCCGATCCCGAACGCGGACATACCTGCCGCGACCGATGCCGATTCGCCGCCGCTCGAGCCACCCACCGTGAACGGACCGAGCGGATTCGTCGTCGCACCGTAGCGAGGATTCTCAGTGATGATGGACATCGCGAATTCGGAGCAGTTGGTCTTTCCTACCAGTACTGCATCCTCGGCCCGCAACCGTGCGACGGCGACCGCATCCCGATCCGTTGTTCGGCCTGGCACGACGGCACTTCCGCAGGTGGTGGCCAACCCATCGGTTGCAATCGTGTCCTTGACGGTGAATGGCACACCAGCCAGACGTCCGACGGGCAGACCGGCGAGAACACGCTCGTCGATCCTGCGCGCTTCCGCCAACGCCTCGTCAAAGCGGAACGCAACCAATGCATTCAGCTTCGAGTTCAACAGATTCGTACGGTCGAGAGCCTTCTGGATGACATCCGCAGCAGACCATGTACCTGAGCGCACCGCACCCGCGATCTGCACCGCGGTCGGAAGCTCTGACGCCTGGCCAGCCAGGACGCGAGACCCTCGCACAGCACCCTCGGTATTGGCCATGATCAATCCGACGCGCTCAGTAACTCGTCGAGATGATCGAGGAACGAGGCCGCCCCATGATGCTTCAGGTCATGCAGCACCGCTTCCCGATCGCCTTCGATCACCTTGTCCAAGAGGGCGCGGTGACGCACGACAGAGTCTTGAGGGTCGCTGTAGAGGCGCTGACGTAACTTCAGGTTGTACGCCATGCACAGGTGTAGCTGGATCTGCATCGACTCGTAGGTCCGCTCCAGTCGCTCATGGGACGCAAGGCCGACCAGACCGCGGTGAAACGCGCTGTTGGCGGCGAGCACACCTTCATCATTGCCCTGCGTTGCGGCTTCGCGCATGTTTTCCAGGGCCTGCTTCATCGGCACGAGCCGATCGGTCTCGGTCACGGGGACACCGAGCTCCACTGCGAGCCGTTCCAGAGCCATGCGCAGCGAGTAGATCTCCTGTACATCCTTGGACGTCATCGCAACGACCATGAAGCCTCGGCGATCGAGCTTCTCCACGATCCCCTCGCCCTGCAAGACGTTGAGCGCCTCGCGAACCGGTGCTCGGCTGATGCCAAGGCGGTCGGTGAGCCTCTCTTCGACAAGGTGCTCACCCGGTTTCAACTGTCCGGACAGAATGAGTTTTCGCAACTCGAGGACGGCGGCATCCACGAGTGTGGGCACCGACACTCTTGCGATTCCTGCGAAGTCCTGTCCGGCACGGTCTGGGGCGTTCATCGTGTTCCTGCCGCTCGTTGAATCATGGGGGACAGTATCTCTGAGCGGCGTGCCCGTAGGGCGCAGCGCGGACGCGATCTCATGGTTCGGACCTCGGTACTTGCCGGACGACGCCCCGAGCCGCCAGGTCGCTGACCTCGTCGTCGGACAGGCCCAGTTCCCTCAGCACTACGTCGGTGTCCTGGCCCATCAACGGCGGGCTCGAATGCAGCCACGGTTCGTCCCTGCCGCCGACTTTCACGCCCTGGCCGAGAAGCTTCATCGTGCCGAGCGTCGGATGAGGCACCGAAACCACCATGTCCAGCGCAGCGGTGACGGGGTGCTCCAACGCCTGCTTGAGGTCGAGCACCGGCCCGCACGGCACGCCATAGGCGTTGATTCTTGGTATCCAGAAGTCCGCGCTCTGCTCGCCGAGGATGCCCTCCAGAATCAAACGCAATTCCGAACGGTGCGCCATTCGGCCCGCGTTGGTGTTGAAGCGCTCGTTCGAGGAAAGGTCAGTGCGCTCGAGCGCCTCGCAGAGCCGGGACCACATCTTCTCGCTGCCGCACGCGAGCGTGATCACGCCGTCGCCGGTTTGAAACGTCCCCTGCGGGAACATGATCGGATGATCGTTGCCGACACTCTCCGGCACCAGGCCGAGACTGAGATACTTCTGGGCCTGATAGGACATCAAGCTCAACATCGACTCCATGAGTGACGACTCGACAACGCAGCCTCGTCCGGTTCGCTCTCGTTCATACAGCGCAGCTGTCACCCCGGCGGCGGCAAAGACCCCGGTCGCTGAATCAGCGATAGCAATGCCCACCCGAAGCGGGCCTGTCTCCTCGGTGCCGGTCACGCTCATCAAGCCTGACATCGCCTGCGCCGTCTGGTCGAAGCCCGGCAGCACATCGCCCGGCGGCCGAGTGCCGAACCCGCTGATGGACGTATAGACAAGGCGAGGGTTGCGCTCCAATAGCTGAGCGCTTCCCAAACCCATCTTCTCCACCGTTCCTGGCCGGAAGTTGTGCACGAACACATCTGCCTGATCGATGAGCTGCAAACAGATCTCGATGCCCTCAGGGCTGCGCAGGTCGAGGGCAAGGCTTCGCTTGTTGCGGTTCGAGGCCAGGTAATAAACGCTCTCATCACCGATGAAGGGTCCAGACTCTCGAGCGGGGTCCCCGTGCGGAAGCCCCTCGATCTTGACGACATCGGCGCCGAGATCGGCGAGCAGCATCGTCGCGGTCGGTCCGGAGAGGTACCGCGTGAGATCGACGACGCGGATGCCCTTAAGCGCGGCCATCGGTCGCGCCCCTCGTCATTGTGAAGACTGGTTGCCTTCTTTCGCCGAAAGCCTTCACGCCTTCCCTCAAGTCCGCACCTTCGTATGCCTCAGCCGTCAACTTCATCAGTGTTTCGGTGTCCTGCGCGGTGAGCGCTCGCCCGCACATGTCAGCCACTTGCTTGGCCGCACGCATCGTGACTTCAGAGTTATCGACGATCGCGGTGACGAATCGGACCACCGCTGGTACCAACTCGGCTGGTTGGACAACCTGTTGCAGAAGACCGATGTTCAGGGCATGGGAGGCCTGGATCAATTCGCCGCTCATCAGCAGGTACTTCAGCGCCGCCGGCCCAATCAGTCTGGTCAGGATCTGGGCCTCGGTGTAACCGAGGGTCACACCCAAACGGCCTACCGGTATGCCCATTCGACAGTTGGTATCTGCGATCCGGACATCGCACGCCGCAGCGAGCTCACAACCTCCCCCTACCGCCAGCCCCGAAAGCATCGCAACAACCGGGATTGGCAACCGCTGGACGGATTCCAGCGCGCGGGCGATCGCGGCGTTGTAAGCAATCGCGGTTGCCGCGTTCGATCGAAGCTCGTCGAATTCTGATATGTCAGCCCCTGCTGCGAAAGCCACCGGGCCGGCGCCCTTCACCACTACTACTCGCAGCTCGTTCTCGGCCGCCAACTCGCTGAAGACTGAATCCAGGCGCAACCAAGCCTTCAGCGACAGCGCGTTACGACTGTCGATCTTCGACAGCGTCACTACAGCGACGCGGTCGCCCACGTACTCCAATCCAATCCGGTCCTGGACGCATGTCTCGGGCGGTTCGCCCAACAGGATCTGCGCCAAAGTCATGTCAACCATTCCAACCATCACCGTCTATCGCTAACGCCATTGTCAGTTCGCCTCGAGCGGTACTCGACCACGCGTCAGCTGGGACAGAGCTACGGCCGTGAGTAACGCTCCGCCGTAGAAAAGTTGCTGAACGAAGCTGGGAACGCCCAGCAGCTGCAGCCCGGTGATGCCTGTGACCAGAAAATAGACGGCGAGAAGAGTGCCCCACGGGTTGAACTTTCCAGGCATGATGCTCGTCGCGCCGAGGAACGCCGCTGCGAAGGCGGGTAGCAGGAACGTCGCGCTGGAGCTCGGATCCGCACCGCCTGTCGTGCCGGCGTAGAAAATTCCTGCCAGGGATGCCAGTGACGAGGCCACGACGAGCGATGTGATCCGAACGCGATTGACCTTGACCCCGCTGAGCCGTGCCACGCTACGTCCTCGTCCAACGAAGAGCAGTCTGCGTCCCACAGCGGTGAACTCGAAGACGTACCACATGATCACGCAGACCAGCAGTCCGTAATAGAAGGCGAGCGAGATACCAAATATTCGGTAGGTGGTCACCGCGTCGACCAGGCCCTGCGAAACACCGGAGATCGTTTCAGAGTTGCTTATCCAGAGCGTCATTCCGCTCAGTAGCGTGCCCATCCCCAGGGTGACGATCAATGAGTCGATTCCGAAGAAGATCATGATGAATCCGTTGGCCAGGCCCACGACGACACCGACCAGGAGTGCGACGAGGATAACCACGCCTACGGGCCAGCCATGGCGGACGTTCAGAACAGCAACCAGCATGGCTGAAAGTCCCATCACGCTGGCCACCGACAGGTCATAGTCACCTGCTGTCAGCGGGATGATCAGAGCCAAGGTGAGAACGAGAAGGACCGCCTGCGAACCGAACATGGTCTGGAAGTTTGCCGCGGTCAGAAACGTCTTAGGGCTGTGGATGCCGAAGCCAATGATCAGCAGCAGCCATGCGAACGGCAGTGCCACGCGTTGCAGATTTACCACGATCTTTGCTCGTACCGACGACTCGGTGTGCGCTGCCCCGTTGTGGCCAACGACTTTCTTGGTGAGTTCTGAATGCGCGGTCATTGTTCGGTCCTCTCCGTCGCGTGGCCGGGTCCGTAGCAGAGCTGAGAGATGCGTTCCTTTGTCACGTCAGGTCCGCTCAGGTCGTCGATGATCAGGCCTTGTCGAAATATCAGTACTCGGTCACAGATGAGCGAGAGCTGCTCGTGGTCAGAACTCGCACATAGGACCGCCATGCCTTCGCGGGCAGCCTGCTTGATTACCGCATAGATCTCTTCACGCGCTCCGACATCAACCCCTTGCGTCGGCTCGTGAACGAGCAGTATCCGTGGCCGGGTCTGCAGCCACTTGGCCATCACGACCTTTTGCTGATTGCCGCCGCTCAAGCTCGAGTAAGTCATTGACGGGTCAGCGGGGCGCACGTCGAAGCGGCCCAGCACCTGTCGCGAGTCCCGGGCCAATGCGGCTCGCCGCAGCAACGGACCCTTCTGATAGTCATCGAGGACCTGCATCGAGACGTTGTCCAGCACTGACAACGACAACACCGCACCGTCCCTTGGTCGATCCGCGGGAACTAGCGCCATGCCTGCACGAAACGCCTTCGACGGCGTGAGATCAGCTATCTCCAGGGCCTCGTCGGCGAGAGTGAGCCGGCCCGCCGCCGCGCTGCCGATGCCGAACATGAGGTAGGGCAGGTCCTCGAAGCCTGAGCCCGACAGGCCGGTAACGCCGAGAATTTCGCCAGTGTGGATGGCCAGGTCGGCAAGCTTTACCTGTTGGCCCGACAGTCCTTCTACGCGCACCGCGACGTCGGCATGGTCGACCGCACGCGGAGTTGAATCCCGCTGCGAGCTGACCTCGTGACCGACGATCATCTTGACAAGATCGCGATGACCCAGATCCGCCGTTCGACCCGTACCGACGACTCTGCCATCGCGAAAGACCGTGACCCGATCAGTCAACGCCGCAACTTCGTCCAGATCATGAGATACGAAAAGCACTCCGGCGCCAGTAGCGGCCACCCTGCGAGTCAGTGAGAAGAGCAGTTCGGCGTCGTCACGAGGCAGAAAGACGGTGGGCTCATCAAGGATCAACAAGCCGCCTCGCTCAGTGCGGGAGGAGCTGAAGATCGAGTTGATGGCGCGCACGATTGCCAGCAGCGCGCGATCCACGGGGCGAAGATCGCCCACTCGCGCCTCCGGCCTGATGGCCACGCCGTATTCCTCGAACAACCTGCGAGCTCGGGCCCGCTCGCGGCCCCATCTGATCGCCCACCGTCCGCTGGTCGCCAGATCCTCCATCAGGAGGTTATCCAGAACGCTGAGGCTGTTCACCAGGCCGAGGTCCTGATGTACGAACCGCATGCCGAGCCTGCGAAAGTCACCAGGCGCCAAAGAGCTACTGACCGGATGACCGTCGATAGCCAGGCGAGCACCAGGCTCAGGAGCGTGATAGCCGGCAAGGACCTTGATGAGCGTCGACTTACCGGAGCCGTTCTGCCCGAGCAGGCCGTGGATCTCACCGCCGAGCACGGTGAGATCCACGCCATTGAGCGCTCGTACTCCGCCGAAGTGCTTGGCAAGGTTCTCGACTTCGAGTACCGGACGCTGTGCCGCTCCTGATTCGCTGAGCGCAAGCTGGCCCGTGTCGAGCGCTTCCTCATCCATGCTGATCTCCATTGGATCTGCTTTCGAGCTGCCATCTGTGCTAGCTCGGCGGATAACCCATTCGGCCGGTCGTGTCAGCCGAGACCCCAAAGCTTTTTGTAGCCGTCGATCATGCTCTGCGTATCGCCGTATCCCTTGGTCTGAACGGCCGGCTGCCCGGCCTCAGAAACGTTGCTGGAGTCGAAGATGCGCAAGGGGGTTTTCTCTGTGGCAAGTGGGGAAACTCCACTGAGAATTCGTAGCGCCTGATCGATGTCGGCGTAGCCGAGCCACTCCGTCGGTTCACCGGCGTCCGATACGACGATGTTCTTCCGCTGCAACATCTGCAGCACCGAGGCGGTGCCGTTGTAGGCAGAGACGTGGATCCGGTTGCTGGCACCCGATTGCGTGACACCAGCCGCGATGTACTGCGTCATACCGTCGAACACCGGCACGACATAGTTGATGGATGGATCGCGTATCAACGCCGATTGCACGGTGCCGGGGATCTTCGTAGCCCAGTCGGTGAGCGGGATGTTCTGGGTATTGACCTTGCAGGTCGCGGGGCAGTACTTCGCCAGTTCGTCCTTGAACGCTTGGGCGATTCCGGCTGCGGGTTGCACCTCATTGGAGGTGAGGAAGAGGGCGTTGACCTTTCCGCCAGAATTCACAATGGCGGAATCGGCCATGAGTGCGCCGCCCAGGTAGTGGTTCGCCGGGACGATCGCGGCCAGGCCCGGGTACTTGGCCAGGGCGGCCGAGACGTAAGACGAATCGTAAAGATGCGTGCTCACGACTGCGATTCCCGCTCGCTTTGCGGCGTCGATCTGTGGAACCAGCAAAGCGGTGTCCGGTGCGCCCTCGAGCACGATGAGATCTGCCTTCTGCGATATTGCCGTGTTCATGCCCTGAACCCACTCAGAGGGCTGGCCTTGATTCGCATAGACCGTGATGTTTACGCCGGCACTTTGCGCGGCTCGAACCGAGGCCTGGGTGATGAGGCTGTCGAACACGTCGGCCGAACTCAGCGGGATGTAGAAGATCTTCTTGCCCCGCGCCTTGCTCGCATCGAAGGCGGGGCCCGGCGGGGTGAACGTGGGCACCGCTTTCGCGTCGTTGTAGACCTTGGTTACCGCGGTGAGGTCCACGCCGCTTGCTGCGGCGGCGGAGCTACCTGAGGCCGACCCGGCGGTTGGCCCCTTACTGCAGGCGCCCAGCACGAGCACTGCGCCAACGAACAGAGTCAGATTCCGAGACAGAGGCTTCACGGCTTGCCACCTTCCCTATGCGCGAAGCGTCGGCGGATCGCCGACTGCTGTCAGGGCGGGCGCCACGCCTGACGAGGTAGCGCAAAATCTAGCGCAGGCGATGTACTTTGTCGATAGTTATTTTGTCGACAATAAACATCCGCTGTGTCAGCATTTGGCAGGGATTATCAGCGGATTAGGGTCATACGAGGACACCGAAAGCGCGATGCTTGTCGTATCAATCGGCTCGTACACTGCGAGGCCAAGGGGGTCAGAATGCGGCTGACTGAGCGTGAGCGAGAGCGGTTGTTGATCAGCTATGCAGCTGATGTGGCCCAGCGCCGACGGGACCGTGGACTGAAACTGAACCATCCCGAGGCGACCGCGATAGTCACGGCCTTCGTACTCGAAGGTGCTCGGGACGGGCTCACCGTCGCCGAGTTGATGAGCAGCGCACGCGGCGTATTGACTCGCGACGACGTGATGTCCGGGGTTGCCGAGATGCTGGATTCCGTCCAGGTCGAAGCGACGTTTCCAGACGGCACCAAGCTGGTGACCGTCCACGGTCCGATCTCATGATCCCGGGCGAAATCCTTGCCTGCGAAGGCGATATAGGCTTGAACATCGGACGAAATCGAGTCGACCTCGTCGTGGAGAACACCGGCGATCGACCGATCCAAGTTGGCTCTCACTACCACTTCGCCGCCGTGAACCCCGCTCTTCACTTCGACCGTTCGGCCGCGCGCGGTTACCGCCTGAACGTTCCCGCCGGTACCTCGGTTCGATTCGAACCCGGCCTGAGCCGAACCGTAGCGCTCACCGAACTCGGCGGCCGCTGCACGGTGCCAGGACTGCGGCCGGAATTCGCCGGTCAGTTCGGTGAAGCCAAGCTCCCGACTGCCGAGGACGCGGCCAGTGGCTGAGTTGACGCGCTCGCGCTATGCGGCGCTCTACGGCCCCACCGTCGGCGACCGGATCCGACTTGCTGACACGAACCTGCTCATCGAGGTGACCGAGGATCGCAGCGGCGGCCCCGGAGCGCTCGCGGGGGACGAGGCCGTCTTCGGTGGCGGCAAGGTCATCCGGGAGTCGATGGGCCAGTCCGTCAACACTCGCGCTCAGGGCACACCGGACCTTGTCATCACCGGCGTCGTGATACTTGATCACTGGGGCGTCATCAAAGCCGATGTCGGCGTACGCGACGGGCGCATCGTCGGCATGGGCAAGGCGGGGAACCCCGACATCATGGACGGCGTAACACCGGAACTTGTCATCGGTCCGTCGACGGAGATCATCGCCGGAAACGGCAAGATCCTCACCGCCGGCGGCGTGGACAGCCACGTTCACCTGATCGCCCCGCAGCAGATCGAGGTCGCGCTGGCCTCAGGCATGACGACGCTGATCGGAGGTGGAACTGGACCCGCCGAAGGCACCAAGGCCACCACCGTCACGCCGGGCGCTTTTTGGTTGGACGCGATGCTGCACTCGCTCACAGCGTGGCCGGTCAACGTCGTGCTGCTGGGTAAGGGAAACACCGTCTCCGCTGAGGGTCTGTGGGAACAGCTACGAGCGGGTGCCGCCGGATTCAAGCTGCACGAGGACTGGGGAACGACACCAGCGGCGGTGGATGCCTGTCTGACGGTCGCACAAGCAGCAGGCGTCCAGGTTGCGATCCACACCGACACGCTGAACGAGGCCGGCTATCTCGAATCCACCCTTGCCGCAATCGCGGGACGGCCCATCCACACGTATCACACCGAGGGAGCCGGCGGTGGCCACGCGCCCGACATCATTCGCGCCGCTTCCTTCGCCAACGTCCTGCCATCCTCGACCAACCCAACCCGCCCGTACACCCGCAACACCCTCGACGAGCACCTCGACATGCTCATGGTCTGCCACCACCTCAATCCGTCGCTGGCTGAGGATCTGGCTTTTGCCGAAAGCCGAATCCGCCCCTCGACGATGGCCGCCGAAGACGTCCTGCATGACCTCGGCGCGATCTCGATGATCGGCAGCGACTCACAGGCAATGGGCCGAATCGGCGAGACGATCACCCGGACCTGGCAGACCGCGCACGTGATGAAGCAGAGCCGCGGAGCTCTCGCCGGCGACGGTCTGGGACCTGATGGCGGCTCCGACAACAACCGCGCACAGCGCTACGTCGCCAAATACACCATCGCGCCGGCGGTAACGCACGGCCTCGATGACGAGCTCGGCTCAGTGGAGCAGAACAAACTGGCCGACCTGGTGCTCTGGGACCCAGCTTTCTTCGGTGTCAAGCCGGCACTCGTACTCAAGGCCGGGGTCATAGTATGGGCGGCGATGGGCGATGCCAACGCCTCCATTCCAACCCCACAGCCGGTGCTCGGCCGTCCGATGTTCGGTGCGTTCGGGGGCTTACCCGCGCGGCTCGGTCGTCATTTCGTATCGCCTGCGGCGCTGGCGGACGGCCTCGGCGAGCGGTGGGAGTCCGACCGCCCATTGATTGCCACCAAGGATGTTTCCCGGCTATCGAAGGCAGACCTGCCGCGCAACGATGCGCTGCCACGGATCGATGTCGACACCGAAACCTTCGCGGTCCGTATCGACGGCGAGCTGATCGAAGAGGCACCGCCGATTGAGCTGCCCATGGCCCAGCGATATTTTCTGTTCTGATGACCGATCCTCCGTCGGCAGGTCTGCCGGTCCAGCTGCTACTGCTGCTGGATTCGCGTTCCCCTGCCGGTGCCCACAACCATTCCGGAGGAATGGAGTCGGCCGTGACAGCCGGCTGGGTCCGCGATGCTGGCGACGTCGAGAAGTACTGCCGAGGACGTCTACACACCGCCGGACGCGTCGCTGCCGCATTCGCCGCGGCGTCGAGCATCCTGTGGCAGTCGGCCGATGTCGGGTCGGCGCCGAAACAGTGGCATCAACTGGACGTCGGGTTCAACGCCCGGATGCCCTCCGAGGCAGCCCGCAGGGCTTCTCGGGCCATGGGCAGTGGGTTGCGCCGGCTGATCGTGGCCACCGTCGCCGACAAGGCGGCCGAGATCAGCCACAACTGGTCACGCTGCGCCCCTCCCGCACCACACCAGCCCCTCGTGCTCGGCGTCGCGGTCGCATTGACCGGCGGGTCGCCGGAGATCGCTGCCCGAGCGGCGGCGACCGGCATCTGCGCCGCGCCCGCGTCGGCTGCTGTGCGTCTTCTCGGCCTCGACCCCTACAAGGTGCACGCAGTCATGTCTGAACTCTCCGGTGAGATCGAGACAATCGCCGACGGGGCAACCCACCTGGCCCGTGCCAGCCGCTCGGTTGCCGATCTGCCCGCCGATTGCGCCCCCGCCCTAGATCTGCTCGCCGACGTCCACGCCACTTCGGAGGTGCGTCTCTTTGCGTCCTGAAAACAGGTTCGGTTGCCCTGCTGCGCCGCGCCACAACGATGCCGACGAAGCCGGCCACGAACACGACCATCAGTTCAGTGCACCCACCGGTCGCAGCGAGCGCGATCTGCCCGCCGGCCGCAGCACAGTACGGGTCGGGATCGGCGGCCCGGTTGGCAGCGGCAAGACCGCGCTGGTGGCTGCGCTGTGCCGCGCCCTCGCACCTACTTTCTCGCTGGCGGTCGTCACCAACGACATCTACACCGACGAGGACGCGGACTTTCTGCGCCGCACGGGAGTGCTGGCCGCAGACCGGATTCGCGCGGTGCAGACCGGCGCCTGCCCGCACACTGCAATCCGCGACGACATCAGCGCGAACCTCGACGCGGTCGAGGGGCTCGAAGCTGAGTTCGACGACGTGGAAATCATCATCGTCGAGAGCGGCGGGGATAATCTCACCGCGACCTTCTCCTACGGCTTGATCGACCGGCAGATATTCGTCATCGATGTCTCCGGCGGTGACAAGGTTCCACGCAAAGGCGGACCGGGCGTGACGCGCTCGGATCTACTGGTCGTGAACAAGACCGACCTCGCCCCGCTGGTCGGTGCGAGTCTGGAGGTGATGGCTCGCGACGCGGCACTGGTCCGCGATGGTCGTCCGGTGCTGTTCACGTCTCTGGTCTCCGAGGCCGCAGCGAGCGAGGTCGCGCAGTGGGTAATTGAGATTCATAGCGAGCTGAATCCCGGTGTGATCGTCGGGTGATCACCCGCTCAGTTGCAGTCGTCGGCCGCGGTGGACAGTTGCGCCATCTCTTCAGCCGTCCGCCTCTGACGATTCGGCGGGTTAGCGCGGAGAATCCCGAAGCGTGCGCGCTTTGTCTAGTCGGCAGCGCTGCAGGACCGCTGTCCGGCGACCAGATCACCTTCGACCTGACGGTCGAAGCCGGTGCGCACGTCGAACTCAGCTCGGCGGGGGCCAGCATCGCACAGGGACGCCGTCACGCTGGTGCGTCGACGGCGCCGCCCGGTCGGATCATCTCCCACGTCAGCGTCGGAGAACACGCGACCCTGAACGCCCAACCAGCACCGCTGATCGTGTCGTCCGGCAGTCGTACCGAAGTCATCACCTGTCTCGAACTGGCCGGTTCAGCAACGCTTCGCTGGCGCGAACTGCTCGTCCTCGGGCGCTCCGGCCAAACCGCGAACGGCTTGATGATGACCTGGTCGGTGTACCGGGACGGGCAGCCGCTGCTGGCTCAGTCCATGGATCTGCCCGCGGACGAGGCGCGATCGTGGCCCGGAATGCTCGCCGGTGCAAGGGTTATCGCCACCGCCTTGCTCGCCTCGCCTGACCTGGACGCCCGCACGATCGTGCACAACGCGACCTCGGTCTGCCAGCGTCTGGACGAGCATGCGGTCCTCATCACCGTGCTCGATCAGGACGCCGAATCGGCCCGGACGCGACTGGAAGCGCTGTGCGCCGAAGCGGAGCCGACGCTTTACCGCAGCTAGCCGAACGGTCAGGCTTTGGCCTGCATGCTCGAGCGCGCCGGGTTGCCCTGCTCCGCGGCCTTCGGATCCTTCTCCTCCTTCTTGGCGCGAACACCGGCTTCAATCCGATCGCCCAAGCCCTTGTCCACGTTGCGCCAGTAGTCGAACGCGCGGTAAAGGACCGGCTCGCTCACCCCATTGAGCAGATGGCCGACGATGTTGTTGACAAGGCGTTCGCGTGCTTCGTCGTCGAGCACTTCGCGCACCATGGTGCCCGCCTGCCCCCAGTCGTCATCCTCGGCGTGCAGCGTGTACGCCGCGCGCACCATCTCACCGTCGGCGTACCAGTGGCCGCCGTCGTCGGTGAGCGCCGGGTCGGCCTTCGGGCCGCCGTAAGAGTTCGGCGCGTACACGGGGTCAGTGACGTTCTGCACTCGCATCGCGCCATCCTTGGAATAGCTGTGCACCTCCACCTTCGGCGTGTTCACCGGGATCTGCCGGTAGTTGACGCCGAGCCGCGCGCGGTGCGCGTCGGAGTAGCTGAACCCGCGCGCGAGCAGCATCTTGTCCGGCGACAACCCGGTCCCGGCCACGAGGTTGTTGGGCTCGAACGCGGCCTGCTCCATCTGGGTGTGGTAGTCGGTGACGTTGCGGTTGAGCGTCAACCGACCGACCTCCTGAAGCGGGTAGTCACTGTGCGGCCAGACCTTGGTCAGGTCGAACGGGTTGAACCGGTAGGTCTTGGCGTCCTCGAACGGCATGATCTGCATCTTCAACGTCCAGCTCGGGAATTCCCCGGCCTCGATGTGCTCGTACAGGTCACGCTGGTGGTAATCGGTGTCAACCGAGGCCAGCTGGTCACCCTCGGCCTGGGTGAAGAACTCGACGCCCTGATCGGTCTTGAAGTGGTACTTGACCCAGAACCGCTCGCCCCCGGCGTTGATCCACAGATACGTGTGGCTCGAGTACCCGTTCATGTGCCGCCACGATCGCGGAATCCCACGATCACCCATCAGCCAGGTGACCTGATGTGCCGACTCCGGTGACAGCGTCCAGAAGTCCCACTGCATGTCGTTGTCGCGCAGGTTGTTCGATGCGCGCCGCTTCTGCGACCGGATGAAATGCTGGAACTTCAACGGATCCCTGATGAAGAAGACCGGGGTGTTGTTGCCGACGATGTCAAGGTTGCCTTCGCTGGTGTAGAACTTCAACGCGAAACCGCGCGGGTCGCGCCACGTGTCCGGGCTCCCTCGCTCACCTGCGACGGTCGAGAACCGGATGACGGTTTCGGTCTCAGTCCCAGGCTGGAACACCGCCGCCCTCGTGAACCGGCTGACGTCCTGGGTCACCTGGAACGTGCCGAACGCGCCGCCGCCCTTGGCGTGTGGCTGGCGCTCCGGGATGCGCTCGCGATTGAAGTTGGCCATCTGCTCGATCAGGTAGTGATCTTGCAACAGCAGCGGGCCGTCAGGCCCGACAGTCAAGGAATGCTCGTCGCTTGCGACGGGCACTCCGGCGTCGGTGGTGGTCGGCCGAGGATCTGAGGTGGTCACGCGGAACTCCTTACGTCGGAAATCCTTACGTCGGAAAGCAATGCCTGTGGTTTCAGCTGACAGCTGGGGCACACACCCCAGAAGACGACTTCGGCTTCGTCGACCGCGTACCCGGCATCGTCGCTCGGGGTGAGGCAGGGACGGACGCCGGCAGCGCAATCAGCATCCGTGGTTTGCCCGCAGACGCGGCACACCAGATGATGATGATTGTCGCCGGTTCGAACTTCGAAGCGCGCGGGCGACCCGGCCGGCTCGATCCGTCGCACGAGTCCGGCGTCTACGCACGCGGCTAGTACGTCGTAGACGGCTTGGGTCGAGACCTTGCCCAATTTTGCCCTGACCTCGTTGGCCACCAGATCGGCGGTGGCGTGCGGATGATCGGCCAGGACGTCCAGGACCGCAGCCCGCGGCTTTGTCACCCGCAGGCCCGCCTCGCGCAGCGCCGCTTCGATCGAACCAACCATCAACTGCAATTTCGCACCGTCTCTGGAACAAGTCAAGTGCTTGTGCGGCCCTTCAAGATGGCTCGAGACCGGCGCTGCCAGGTGGCACCAATCCCTGCTAGCGGGGCGGCCGCCGGTCCGCGGTCGAGCTAGCGTGAACAACCACCGAGATATCACGATCGCGGACGGGTGGTGCCGCCGCACGCCTTCGAAGGAGCCGGGTAGATGTCCGCTATCGATACCTACGACATCCTCGTCATCGGCAGCGGCGAGGCGGGCAAGTACCTCGCCTGGACGATGGCAGGTGCGGGTCATCGCACCGCTGTGATCGAGCGCAAGCTGATCGGCGGGTCGTGCCCGAATATCGCCTGCCTGCCGAGCAAGAACATCATTCACTCGGCGAAGGTCCGGTCCTTCACCATGCGTGCAGCCGAATTCGGGGTCGATCTGGAGTCGGCTGTGACCAGCATGAGCGGCGTTCAGGCCAGGAAGCGGGCGATGGTCGACGGCCTCCGCCAACTTCACCTCGACCGATACCGGGCCAGCGGCGCCGAACTGATCATGGGCGAGGCACGCTTCGTCGGCGAGAGAACGGTCGACGTCCAGTTGGCTGACGGCGGTGAGCGCAGAATCAGCGGCGAGAGAGTGTTCCTTGACCTGGGCAGCCACGCAACCATTCCCGACGTTCCCGGGCTTGTTGCCGCTCGGCCGATGTCCCACGTTGAGCTGCTGGACCTCGACCGCCTCCCAGAGCATCTGATCGTCATCGGTGGCGGCTACGTCGGGCTGGAATTGGCCCAGGCCATGCGCCGTTTCGGCGCGGAGGTAACCGTCATCGAGCAGGGACAGCAGTTGGCGGCCCGCGAAGACGCAGATGTCGGCGCAGCGCTACTCGAACTCTTCCGCGACGAGGGGATCACCGTTCACCTCCAGACACAGATCCGCAGCGTCGAAGGACGGTCCGGCAGCGCCGTGCACGTCGTCACAGACGGACCGGACGGCGAAGCCATCGTCGAGGGCACGGACCTGCTCGTCGGCGCCGGCCGCACGCCCAACACCAGCGACATTGGGCTGGAGCAGGCCGGGGTGAAGCTCACCGAGACGGGCTACATCGCGGTTGACGAGCGCCTTGCCACCACCGCGCCCAGGGTGTGGGCAATGGGCGAGTGTGCTGGCAGCCCGCAATTCACGCACGTGGCCTTCGACGACTTCCGCGTGGTGCATGACAACCTGACCGGAGGCAGCAGCACAACGACGGACCGCCTCGTGCCGTACTGCATGTACACCGATCCCGAGCTGGCGCGGGTCGGCTGCAACGAGTCCGAGGCCACGCGCCGCGGCATTGGATACCGCGTGCTCACCCTGCCGATGGCCGCGGTGCTGCGCACCAGGACGCTGTCCGAGCCACGCGGGTTCATGAAGATGCTGATCGCAGCGGACAGCGATGAGATTCTGGGATTCACCGTGTTCGGTTCCGAGGCCAGCGAACTGATGGCCGCCGTCCAGACCGCGATGATCGGACGCGTCTCCTACCGGACACTGCGAAGTGCGATCTACGCCCACCCGACCGCGGCTGAAGGGCTCACCTTCTTGCTGAGAAACACGCCCACCGTGCCGGCCCGCTAGCTCATCGACATCCTCCTGCTACCTGCAACCCCGACCGCCCGTTAGCCGGGACGCGGTTGCAGCCGGCAACGGCTAGCCTCAGTTGGCATGGTCTCTCTCGGGCGTACTGCCCTCGACGTCTTTCCCATCTGCCTGGGCGGCAACGTATTCGGCTGGACCGCCGACGAGCCGCAGTCCCGTGCCGTCCTCGACGCGTACACCGCAGCCGGCGGCAACTTCATCGACACCGCGAACTCCTACCTGGTCGAGCACGGCCGCTCCGAGACGATCATCGGGCGCTGGATGTCCGACCGGGGCAACCGCCACCAGATGGTCGTGGCCACAAAAGTCGGCGGCGGCCGCGGACCGGTCCGCAACCTGCGCGCCGAGACAATCAAGCGTGAGGCACAGGCCTCGCTCGACCGCCTGCAGACCGACCGCATCGACCTCTATTACGCCCACTTCGACGACAACGAGACACCGCTGGAGGAATCGCTGCACGCCTTCGACGCACTCGTCCAAGCGGGCATGGTGCGCCACCTCGGCGCCTCCAACTACACCGCGGAGCGGCTCACCGCCGCCCTCGAGCTACAGCGCAAACACGGGCTCGCCGAGTTCACGGTCCTGCAGCCGCACTACAACCTCGTCGAACGGGACTTCGAGCGCACGCTGCTGCCCGTCGCCGAGGCATGGGACCTCGCCGTGCTGCCCTATTACGCGCTGGCGAAGGGATTCTTGACCGGCAAGTACCGGCCGGGCAGCGAGGTCGTCGAGTCCGAGCGCGCTGAGGGTGCACGCTCATACCTCGACCAGGGTGGCGCCGCGGTGCTCGCGGCACTTGACCAGATCGCTGCGGCCCACGACACCACGGTTGCCGCTGTCGCACTGGCCTGGCTGCTCGCCCGTCCACAGGTCGTCGGCCCGATCGCGAGCGCGCGCACCACGGAACAACTCGAGCAGATCCTGCCTGCGGCCACGCTGAGGCTCGCACCCGCCGAGATCGACCGGCTGTCGACCACCACGCAAACAGCCTGAGCGACACCCGTGCGCCAAGACCCATAGCTAGCCCCTACCGCCGATCTGACCTGTCCCGCGGTTGTGGCATCGAAGTCTTTCAGCGGACGCTCACCGGATTCCGAGCGCGGCTAGGAGGATGGATGTCATGACTGATCTACCGCCGCCCCGCCGCCGGCCTCGCCGGGGTGCAGTCCGAAGTTCGTTGCCCTCACCGATCGGGGTGTTGCGAGGCATTGACGCCAAGGCCAAGCCGGATTTGAAACGGGCGGTCCCTGCGGTGGTTGTGGCGTTGCTCAGCTTCGGGATCGGGACTCGCCTTGGCGGCGTTGACCGGCGTACCCCGGCCCGGTTCAGGGCGTTCGGAAGGGCTGCAGACTTGGCCAGCGGCGACACCGCGATCGTGGTGATCGTGCTGGCGGTGCTATTCCTGCTCAGCGGTCTGATCGCCACCCGCTCGATCGGGCGTGAGCTTGGCCGGGTGGCTACGGCTCGGGGCAGTGTGGAGGCGGGCAATGCGATCCGGCTGGTGTGTTTCCTAGTCGGCTACGTCATCCTCGGATTGGGGTTGCTCACGCTGCTGCGGGTCAACCTCGGCAACCTGCTGGTAGGTGGTGCAGTCACCGGGGTGGTGGTGGGTATCGCGGCGCAGCAGACGCTCGGTAACTTTTTCGCCGGACTGGTCCTGCTGTTCGCCAGGCCTTATGTGCCCGGTCAGCGGGTCAAGATCCGCACCGGCGCCATGGGGGGTCCGTTCGAAGGCGTCATCACCGGCAGCGGCTTGATGTACACCACGCTCGACACCACCGAAGGCCTGATCAGCTTGCCCAACTCCGGGCTGCTGGCGGCGGCCATCGGCCCAGCGGCCTCGCCACCAGACGAGGCCGAGTCGCTACCGCCGGATCGGCACTAAGCCCTCATGGATGAGCCGACGCGATGAATACAAGTCGAGCTGAGCGGGGATGAGAAAATTTCAGGTGCGCGAAGCCGCACACTCGTGAGGACAAGCGGCTACGTCGAGAGCAGGAAGGGACGGCTGTGATGCACACGTCAGCACGTTTCGCCGGGACGAGCGCGATCCGGATTGCTGACCTGGTTGGCAGCGGCGCGGTTTCGCCCCTCGACGTTGTGGAGGACCATCTCGCTCGGATCTCTGAGCTCGATGGGGAGCTTCACGCCTTTCAAGTCGTCAGGGCCGAGCGGGCGCGCGCTGAGGCGGCCATGCTGGCTCGGCGTTTCGACCTGAACCACTTGCCGCTGGCCGGGGTACCGGTCGCAGTGAAGGACAACATCGACGTCGCCGGCGAACCGACCAGGCACGGTTCGGCGGCTACCTCGTCGTCGGTGGCTACCGCCGACGACGAATTGGTCCGGCGTCTTCGCGATGCGGGCGCGATCGTTATCGGCAAGACCACGATGCCGGAATTCGCGATCTGGGGATTCACCGAGTCCGCCGCTTACGGCGTGACCCGCAACCCGTGGGACCCCGCCCGCTCCCCCGGCGGCTCGACCGGTGGCGGAGCGGTCGCGGTGTCAGCGGGCATGGCGGCACTGGCGCTCGGATCTGACTGCGGCGGATCGTTGCGGATTCCTGCTGCATATTGCGGCCTAGTGGGCTTCAAACCCGCCACCGGGGTGATTCCCATTGCGGGCGGTGCGGCCCAGCACTGGTACGGGTTGACGGTGTTCGGCCCGATCGCTGCGACCGTTGCCGATGCCGCCCTCGCCGTCGACGTCCTGGCCGGGCGCTCGCCGCAGCCGGTGGGCGGCGCGCCGCGTCCGCTTCGGATCGGCGTGCTGGTGAAGTCGCCGTCGCCGCCAAGCACACTGCACGCTGTGATGCGCGTCGCCGTGCAATCGGCGGTAGCCCAACTCGAAGCGGGCGGACACGCCGTGACGCCAGCCCATAAGCGCTACCCGGCACAACTGATCCCGTGGTGGGAACGCCGCTGGTTCGCCGGCATCGCCGAGGACGCCGAGCGACTCGCCGCGGGGCGATTCGATCAACTCGAACCACGCACCCGCACAATGGTTCGCCGCGGCCGGCTGCTGCTCCGCACCGGGGGGCCACGCCCGGGCCCAGCCACGCGATGGCGCGCGAAGGCCGCGCAGTGGTTCGACGACTTCGACGTATTGCTGACTCCGATGGTGGCGACTCCGGCGCCGCAGGCCGGCACGATGACCGGCCGCGGATACCTGGGCACGCTGCTGCCAGCAGCGAAGGGCATTCCTTATGGCCAGGCATGGAATCTCGCGGGTTTTCCTGCGATCTCGATGCCGGTCGGACTCGACGAGGCAGGCATGCCTGTCGCAGTGCAGCTGGTAGCGCCGCCGGGACGCGAGCACCTGCTGCTGTCGCTGGCCCAAGAACTCGAGCAGGTGAACGGATAAGCCGGTGGGGTTTGCGTGGCAGCGCAGTAACCGCAGATTCCTGCTGTCGTTGAAGGGTGTGGGCGTTGGCGGCGCCGGTCCCCGGCACGGTCCCGTGACGCTTAGTCGTGATCGCGCAGCCAGTCGCCGACGACCTGCATGTAGCGCGCACGTTCCTCGACATGCGGCATGTGTGACGACTGCTCGAACAGAGTCCACTCCGCGCCGCGGATTCCCGCCAGCAGCGCTTCCTGCAGGACCGGCGTCGCCTCGTCGTAGGCTCCCGACACCAGCAGGGTGGGGACATCAATCTCGCCCAGCCGGTCCTTGGACTGCCAGTCGCGGATCGATCCGATGACGTGGAACTCGCTCGGCCCGTTCATGGTGTGATAGACGGTCGGGTCCCGGTCGATCCACCCGAAAGCCTCGGTCACTTCGACCGGCCACGGGTCGAGCCGGCACACGTGCCGCCGGTAGAACACCTCGCACGCGGCGGCGTACTCGGGGTCCTCAGTGGTGTCGTTCTCCTCGTGGCGACGTAGCACCGCTTCGACATCAGGCGGCAGCTGTGCGCGGAGCTTGTTCGCCTCGGCGACGATGCGTGCTCCGGCCGTTGCCGAGCTGGTCGTAGAAGACCACCGGCCGGCCATCGGCAGCGAGGTCGGCCATCGACAGCAGGTAGTCGTGCGTAGCACCGGGCCCGCCATGCAGCGTGATCAGCGGGATCTGGCCTGAAGACTCGTCGCCGTCTACCCGGAACCACGTCTGGTAGGGCCCACCTGGTCCCTCATGCGTCGCGGATAGCTCAATCTGACCTGTGCGCGTCATCGAACAGCCAATCTGTCGTCCGCGCTACTCGGCAGCCTGCAGTTGCGCGATCAGCGGATCCAGCTCGCTGGCAAGCGCGAGATCGTATTCGGTGACGCCTCCTGAGGAGTGCGTTGACAGCTCGAGCTCGATGGTGCGCCAGGACAGCCGCAGATCCGGATGGTGATCGAGGCGTTCGGCGACCGGAGCCATCGCCGAGACGAACTCGACCGCGCGCAGGAAGGTGGGGAATTCGACGGTCCGCGTCAGTGACTCCCCGGTGCCGGACCAGTCCTCGTGCAGTGCGGACACACCAGCGGCCAACTCCTGGGGCGTGAGCTTGTCACGATCCATCTCTGCGCCTCTCACTCGATATGCAGATCACGCTAGACCTTCTGCTCTAGTGTCTGATCTCGTGAGCGCACCTGATAACGAAACCCAGCACCTCGAAGCCCGTCACCTCGAGGCACGGGCATGAGCAAGGACGACCGGCTGGTCTGGATCGATTGCGAGATGACCGGCCTGGAACTCAACCGGGACGCGCTGATCGAGATCGCCGTCCTGGTCACCGACGCCGACCTGAATATCCTCGATCCCGGCCTGGACATCGTGATCGGCTGCGCCGACGACGTGTTGGACACGATGGTGCCGTTTGTGAAAGAGATGCATGAAAAGTCCGGGTTGACCGAGCTGGTACGTGCCTCCACCGTGACCCTCGGCCAGGCCGAAAAGGCGGTGCTGGACTACATCAAGCAGTACGTGCCGGAGGCAAAGCAGGCCCCGCTGTGCGGAAACTCGATCGCGACCGACCGCGGGTTCATCGTGCGCGACATGCCCGACCTGGATGCCCACCTGCATTACCGAATGATCGACGTGTCCACGATCAAAGAGCTGTCCCGGCGTTGGTATCCGCGGGTGTATTTCGGGCAGCCGCAGAAGGGCTTGGCGCATCGGGCGCTCGCCGACATCGGCGAGAGCATCCAGGAGCTGCGGTACTACCGATCCACCGTGTTCGTGACACCACCGGGACCGACGACGGAGCAGGCCGCAGCTGCCGCGGCCATGGTGCTCGCGGACGCCGCCGCGGCGGAGAACTAAACCGGGCAACCCCTTCGAGTGTGGCCCGGCAGAGCAGGTAGACTAGAGCGGCTCGGATCGACACGCCGCATTGTGGTGCGTGGATTTGCGGCAATGGTGGGTGTAGCTCAGCTGGTAGAGCGCCGCGTTGTGGTCGCGGATGTCGCGGGTTCGAGTCCCGTCACTCACCCCAGCCCGCAGCCCCCGATTCGGGGGCCGCGCTCGTTCGCGACGGGTGGCGCGTCGTCTGTCGCCCGCACCCTGCCGGTTTCGCGTCGGATACGCAGTGCGTTGAACAGCAGTTGCGCGGCAAGGCACGCACCCACGCCCTCGCCGGCCCGCAGCCGAAGGTCCAGCAGCGGTTCCAGGCCAAGTTCGGTCAGCACCGCACCATGAGCCTGTTCCCGGCTCCGCTGGCCTGCGATCAGGTATGCCTGCGTGGCAGGCTCCAGCCGTACGGCCAGCAGCGCGGCGATACCGGTTGCCAATCCATCGAGGACGATCGGTGTCCCCTCACGAGCGGCGCCCAGGGTGACGCCGACCAGCAGCGCGAATTCCGGACCACCCAATGCGGCAAGGGCGATCGAGGGCTCACGAAGCCGATCGTTATGCGCGGCGCGGGCGCGTACCAGGGCGCGGGTGACCACGTCAGATTTGCGGGCCAGCATCTGGGCATCGGCACCGGCGCCGAGTCCCACTGCTTCCTGCGGCTCCAGTCCGAGCACGCCGCAGGTGAGCGCGGCAGCCACTGTTGTGTTGCCGATGCCAACCTCACCTAGGCACACCAACCCATGTCGGGCTGCCGATTGACCGAGAGCTATGCCTTGCTCGACAAGGCTGTTCACGTCCTGCTCGGTCAGAGCATCCGTCGCAACAAGGTCACCCTGCTGGTCGTGCGGGACCGCCAGCACGGCCGTGACGGACATGCCCGCCGCATGCGCGGCGCGAGCGCCCATCGACTCGCCGGCCTGAGCGGCGGCCAGCACGTCGCCGGTCACCGATGACTGATACGCCGACACCTGATATCGAGTGACTGGATGATGGCCGGCTGCGAGCACCAGACTTCCTCCGGACACGTCCGAATTCAGCGACAGCACCCGGTTCACAGCCGCGTCGAGAACGCCTAGCGCACCGGGCGGGGACAGCAGCCGGTCGGCGAGGTCACGGGCACCGACAACCGCATACCGATCGGGTCCGGCCACCGGCGATGCCAGGTGCGACGTCGGTGGCATCGGCGCAGGCCCGTCGGGCCACCGTTCGCGCAGGATGACGCTGTCCAGGTCGAGCCGGCTGGACCAGCCGGCGCGTTGCAGCCCCGGCTCCGGCGGACGTTCGTCGGGCCAGCCGAGGCACAGCCAGCCCAGGGTCTCGACACCGTCCGGTATTCCGACCAGGTCGGCAAGCTCGTCCGGCTCGAACAGCGTGACCCAGCCGAGTCCGAGGCCGACTGCGCGGGCCGCCAGCCAGATGTTCTCGATGGCACAAGCGCAGCTCCACAGATCGGCATCGGCGAACGTGGCGCGACCGAGCACGCCGCTCGCCGCGGCCCGGCGGTCGCACGCGAGCACGATCCCCACCGGCGCTTCGCGAATCCCGTCCAGTTGAAGATCCAGCAACCGTGCCTTGCGCTCGGGCGTCAACCGCGACGCCTGACGCAGCCGCTCCCGATCCGCCAGCGCGGCCGCCCGGTCCCGAGTGGCTTGCTCGGTGATCACGATGAAACGCCATGGTTGGGACTGCCCCACCGACGGCGCATGGTGCCCGGCGCGGAGCACATCGCGCAGCATCTCCTCGGGTACCGGATCGGGCCGATAGCGCCGGACGTCACGTCGGCTGTCGATCACGGTGTGCAGGGCCGCGATGGTGTCGGTGTCGAAGGCCCACGAGGCCGGCTCGCGCATCCGCTCCGCCGCGCTCGTCGCGTCGCCGATGCTCGGGACTGGACGTGGCCAGCTCATGCGCCAGACTCCGATTCGTCGTTGCTGGTGGCTGCCGTCGCGTCGATGGCTGCCAGCAGCGTCTGGGTCGCAGTCTCATCACGCACCGCAATGCGGACCCAGCCGGGCCCGAGTCCCGGGAAGGTATCGGCGCGGCGCACAGCGATCCGCGCCTGCCGGAGCTCGGAATGCAGGCTTGGTCGATCCCGGTGCCGGGTCAGCAGAAACGGCCCATGCGATATGTCCGGAACCTCGAATCCCCTGTCGTACAAGGCATCCCTCAATTCCGAGCGTTGTCTCACGAGCGCGGTGGCACGAATCCCTGTCACAACCTGGGCCTCCTCCGACATGCAGGCGACCGCTGCAGCCAGTGCGGGCGAGGAGACCGACCAATGGGGCTGGACCCGTGCCAGCCGCCTGATGAGGTCGCGATCGCCGAGCAGGTACCCGATCCGCAACCCGGCTAGTCCCCAGGTCTTGGTCAGTGAGCGGGTGACGAGCAGCCCCGTCAGATCCGCATCGTTGCCGACCGATTCCGGCTCGCCTGGAACCGAATCCATGAATGCCTCGTCGACCAGCACCACGCGACCCGGCCGGATCAGGGAACGGATCACGTCGGCGGTGTGCTGTGTCCCGGTTGGGTTGGTGGGGTTTCCGATCACCACCAGGTCGGCATTGTCCGGTACCCGATCAGGGTCCAGGACGAAGCCGTCAGTCGAGCTCAGAGTGAGTCGCTCGATCTGCCAATTGGCCGTCCGTAGGGCCACTTCAGGTTCGGTGAACTGCGGATGCACCACCACCGCCAACGGACCCGACGTGCCGGGGATACGGGATGCAATTCCGTGTGCGATAAGGGTAAACGCCTCCGCGGCACCTGCCGTGAGCAGCACCTCATCGGCCGACCGACAGTGTCGCGCTGCTACCGCCGTGCTCGCCGCGGCGGGATTCGGGTACGCGGACAACTGCGTGCAGGCGGCCAGGATCGCCGCGTCGAGCCAGTCGGGCCGCGGCTCGGCCGAGACGTTGACCGCAAGGTCGAGCAGGCCGGCTTCCAGCTCGGCGTCGCCATGATGGAGCAGGTTCACCGTCGTACGCCGCGCGACGGCGACGGTTGCGCGGGCGCTGGATACCTTGCCAACCAGCAGTTCCACGGCGGTGTCCACGCGGTACGGACTTGGCCGCACTCCCCTGTTGGCGCCCAGCAGGGCGGCGGCCTCGGCAACGCTCGGGGTGCCGGTCGCCGCCTGCACCCGAAGACTAGGCCGCTGAACGGAGATCTGTGCCAGCTCGGCGCCGGTATATGCCCGGATCGGCAACGACAACTCGGCGGCGAGTGCGACCAGTGCCTGTTCGGTTGCCTTCTCTTTCACCGTGGCCAACGCCGTCACTTCAGCGGCTGCAAGTCCGGCGCGATCGAGTGCCAGGTCGAGCAGCGAGCGAAGCTCGGGCACCGTGACGCCGAACCGCGAGCCGACCCCGACGACGATGTCGGCGTCACGCCAAGGGTCCGGAGTGCGGACTTCGGGGCGCCTGATCACGTGCAGGCCGCCACGAATCGTTCGGCAGCTGTTGGCTGTCCGGCCCAGTGGGTATGCAGGTAGCTGGCGTGCACCCGCGACGTTACGAAGCCGTCCCGGTCACCGGCGCGATCGGCGACAGCAGGATCACCCGCGAAGCGCCACGCTGCCTTGGCGCCGTAACCCGGAGTCGTGGTGGTGCGATGAAATTCATGACCGTGTACGCGCTGTCCGGCCTGCGCGACGCACGAATCGTGTTCGGCGATGGCCTCCCGGTACCCCAGCGCCAATCGTGGCGAAAGCTGCGCCGATGCCTCGATCCGCCCCACCATCGGAGCGCCGTCGAGTTCCCGGCACAGGTACAGCAGACCGGCGCACTCGGCAGCGATCGGACCGTCGAAGCCGGCGAGATCGGCCCGCAGGCCGGTGTTGGCCGACAACAGTTCCGCGTGCAGCTCCGGAAAGCCACCGCCGATGACGACACCGTCGGTTCCTGTCGGCAAGGCGTTGTCACGGGTCGGGTCGAAGCCGACCACCTTGGCGCCTGCGGCGGTCAGCAGTTCGGCGGTCTCGGCGTAACTAAAGGTGAACGCGGGCCCAGACGCGATGGCGACAATCGGCTCGCCGCCGATCCTGTTGACCTCGCCGGTCGCGTCCCAGGCCTCTGCATGCAAGGGCGAGGCTTGCCGGGCCACGGCCAGGAAACTCTCGATGTCGACGCTGCAGGCGATCAGGTCCGCAAGCGCATCGACGGTCTGGCTGGCCTCGACGCGCCGCTCGCTGGCCGGGATCAACCCGAGGTGTCGAGAGGGTGTCACGATCCGTTCCGATCGCCCGATCACACCGAGCACGCTGACCCCGACCTCTTTCATGGCGTCACGCAACAGCCGTTCGTGCCGGTCACTGCCGACCCGGTTCAGTATCACACCGGCGATCCGAATCCCCTTTTCGAACAACTGCATTCCCAACACCGACGCCGCCGCTGACCTGCCCTGTGCGGTGGTGTCGAGCACCAGCACGATCGGTGCGTCGAGCAGTGCGGCAACGTGTGCCGTAGAGGCGAACCCGGCCTGGCCGACCGCACCGTCGTGCAAGCCCATGACACCCTCGATCACCGCGATATCGGCCGGACGCGGTGTCATTGCGCCATGCAGAAGTAGCGGAGCGATCCGCTCGGCACCGACCAGCCACGGATCGAGATTGCGCCCGACCCGTCCGGCGGCCAAGGCGTGATAGCCCGGGTCGATGTAGTCCGGCCCGATCTTGTGCCCGCTGACCTCCAAACCGGTACGGCGTAGCGCAGCCAGTAAGCCGGTGGCGACCATGGTCTTGCCGTGTCCGCTCGCCGGTGCTGCGATCACGACCCGGGGAAGCGAAACGGAGCTCACCACTCGATCCCCCGCTGACCCTTTTGCCCTTGGTCCATCGGGTGTTTGACTTTCGTCATCTCGGTGACGAGGTCTGCCACCTCGACGAGTGCAGGGGCCGCGTCGCGTCCGGTGATCACGACGTGCTGAAAGCCTGGACGGTCGCGCAAAGTTGCTGCGACCTCGGCCGCGTCGACCCATCCCCACTTCATCGGGTAGGTGAACTCATCCAGTACGTACATGCCGAATCGTTCGGCGGCGAGGTCTCGTTGGATCTGACGCCAGCCCTCCAGAGCATCCGCGGCATGGTCGGCGTCCGCGCCGGCACGTTGGATCCAGGACCAGCCTTCGCCCATCTTGTGCCAGCTGACCGGTGCGCCTGCGCCGGTGTCGGCATGTACCTGGTTCAGCGCGGCGAATGCCGACTCCTCGCCGACGCGCCACTTGGCGCTCTTGACGAACTGGAACACTCCGACGCTGATCCCGGCGTTCCACGCACGCAATGCCATCCCGAATGCCGCGGTGGACTTCCCCTTCATCGCGCCGGTGTGCACCATCGTCAAGGGCCGGCGGCGCCGTTGCCTGGTGGTCAGGCCGTCATCGGGCACGAACTCAGGTTTCCCTTGCGGCATCAGGCAATTCTCCGCTCGTTGACGAGGTTCGTGAGCGGCTGTCTGGTGACGTCGGTCAGCTGCAGGTATTGAGCGTCGAGCTCTATGGCCAGCCGCTGGGCGAGCCTGAGCCTGACCGGGCCGCGTTCGCAGTCGACGACGACCAGGTCATGGCTACGCAAGCCGGCACCGGCCCGGGCAGCGACCGCGGGGTCTGCCCGTCCGTCGGTGACCAATACCACCAGCGGGCGTCGCAGCGGATCACGCAATTGCTGTACGAGGACGACCTGTGCAGCCTTCGCCAGGCCTGCTGCAAGGGGTGTTCGGCCGCCGGTCGCCAGGTTTTCCAGACGGCGAGCGGCGTTGACCACCGAGGTGGTGGGTGGCAGCACCAGTTCGGCAACATCGCCGTGGAACGTGATCAGGCCTACCTTGTCGCGGCGCTGATAGGCGTCGGTGAGCAGCGACAGCACGGCAGCCTTGACCTCACTCATCCGGGTCCGCGCGGCCATCGAGCCGCTGGCATCGACGACGAACAGAACCAGGTTTCCCTCCTTGCCGCGCCGTTCGGCTCGGCGCAGATCTGTTGTGATCAAGCGCATCGGGGCTGCATGGACGCGCCCGCGAAGGCGCTGGTGCGGTGCCGCGGCCTGCACAGTGGCCGTGAGATGGATCGGCCCGGTCCGCGCTGAAGGCGGCAATGCCCGCACTGTTCGGCCGCGGCCGGTTGCTGCCTCGGCCCGCCGTCCGGGGGTGGCCGCCGCGCGTCCGGTCGTCTGGATGAGCTGCGCACGACCGACCTGGCCGACCGGCGCCGATTTTCGCTGCGGAGCGGATTCGCCTGCACCGGAAGGGTGGTCCTCGGACTGCCCGGCCGCCGAGCTCGGATCTGATCCGTCGGTATCCGAGGGCTCACTGTCTGCTCCGCCGGGCCCACCATCGGGATCCGGGTCAGGATCCGGTTCGGGCCCAGGCTCGGCGTCGGTGTTGCTGCCTGCGGCATTGCTGTCTGCAGCGCGTGACAATGCCTCGTCCAACGCCTCGGAGTCCAGCCCCGGTTCGTCGAACGGATTTCGTCGCCGGCGGTGCGGTAGCGCCAGTCGTGCAGCGATCCGAATGTCGTCCTCGGTGACTGCCACCCGGCCGTGCCACGCGGCATGTGCCACTGCCGTCCGTGCGGTGACGATGTCGGCGCGCATCCCGTCGACGTCGAACGCGGCACACACTTCGGCGATCTGGCGCAGTACCGAGTCAGTCAGCACCACCTTGCCCAACAGGGCCTGTGCCGCAACGATCCGCGCTGCAAGCTCGGATTCGGCAGCCGCCCACCTGGCGGCGAATCCTGCCGGATCGGCGTCGGCATCGAGCCGGCGACGCACCACCTCGACCCGAACCGCGGGTTCGCGGCTGGCTGAAACGTCGACGGTGAGCCCGAACCGATCCAGGAGCTGGGGGCGAAGCTCGCCTTCTTCGGGATTCATCGATCCGATCAGCACGAACCGAGCGGGGTGGCTGACCGAGATCGCGTCCCGTTCGACGTGGTTGCGGCCCATCGCAGAGGCATCCAGCAGTACGTCTACGAGATGGTCGGCGAGCAGGTTGATCTCGTCGACGTAGAGAATGCCGCGATGCGCAGCAGCCAGCAGGCCGGGGTGGAAAGCGCGCACGCCGTCGGACAATGCCCTTTCCAGATCGAGCGATCCGATGAGGCGATCCTCCGATGCGCCGACGGGCAATTCGACCAGCCGGGCCGGCCGGATCAGCGTCTCCATCGACTCGGCAACGCCGTGCGGCCCATCCGGACATCCATCGGCCGGCGCGTCCGGATGACACTCGAACCGGCATCCCGGCACGGTCGACACCGCCGGCAGCAACGCTGCAAGCGCGCGCACCGCGGTCGACTTCGCGGTCCCCTTCTCACCACGCACCAGCACTCCCCCGATGGCCGGCGAGACGGCGTTGAGCAACAGCGCCAGCTGCATATCGTCGGCGCCCAGCACTGCGGAAAACGGGAATCCTCCGTTACTACGCAGACCTGTGGTGCCAATGGCGCTAATTCCGGTGCTCATTACGGTGCTCATTACGGTGCTCCAGCGGGCGAGAGAACGGTTGGGATGAAAGGCAGGTCGGCCGGCGCACCGGATCGGATCAGGTTCAACAGCTGCTCGGTGTCGACGTGCTCGGCGACGGCGTCAGCGAGCCGGTCGAATTGCCGATCCCTCACCGCGGCTACATCGGTGTCGGTAGCCACCTGGAATTGCCGGCCCGCTACGTCTGCGACCTGGGTGAGAAACCGGCGCCGGAACTCGTCGCTGTCGAAGGCGCCGTGCCAGGTGGTGCCCCAGACCGCGCCGTGTCGATAACCGTCCAGAAACGGTTCGGCATGCCGGCCGCTGCGAAGCGTTGCCAAGCCATGATGGATCTCATACGCCGTTGTCACCTCGGCCCCCATCGCGGAACCCTTCGGTCGCGCAAGGGTTTTCTTTGCCTCGAACCGAACATCCACCGGCAGCAGGCCAAGGCCGGCGACGCTTCCGGTACCGGACTCGATGTCGTCGTGGATGGTGGTCGCCAGCATCTGATAGCCACCGCAGATGCCGAGCACCGGACGTCCTCGTGCGGCCCGTTGCCCCACCGCCTCGGCGATACCTCGCTCACGCAGCCACTGCAGGTCCGACACGGTGGCGCGCGAGCCCGGCAAGACGACCAGATCGGCGCCGGCCACCTCCGACGCGGCCGTCGCCCAGCGCACCGAGACACCTGGTTCACAGGCCAGCGCCTCGAGGTCGGTGGTGTTGGACGTGCGCGGAAAGCGGATCGCGACAACGTCCAACACATCCCTGCCTACCCGCGGACCAGCTTCGGTCGAGGTGGCCAACGACAAGGAATCCTCGTTCTCGACGGCAAGGTCGCTCAGCCACGGCAGCACCCCGAGCACCGCTCGCCCGGTCAGCTGTCGCAGGGTGTCCAAGCCGGGCCCCAGCAATGCCGGGTCGCCGCGGAACTTGTTGATGACGAACCCGGCGACCAACGACTGGTCACGCTTGCCCAGCAGGGCGACGGTGCCGAACAGAGCTGCCAGGACGCCGCCACGGTCGATGTCGCCAACCACCACGGTCGCCAGATTGCGCGAATCGGCCAACCACATGTTGGCAAGATCGCCATCGCGCAGGTTCACTTCCGCCGGGCTGCCGGCTCCCTCGCACACCACGATGTCGTACCGCTCCCGCAGCGCGTCGTAACTGGCCAGCACTTCGGTCCGCAGCCGGGTCTTCAGCTCCCGGTAGCCGACCGCCGTCGCCTCGCCGTACGGCTGGCCGTGCAACACCACATGCGAATGTCGATCACTACCCGGTTTGAGCAGCACCGGGTTCATCAGCACGCTGGGTTCGATCCGGCAGGCCCGAGCCTGCATCGCCTGGGCGCGCCCGATCTCGCCGCCGTCCTCAGTCACCGCCGAGTTGTTTGACATGTTCTGTGCTTTGAAGGGCGCGACGCGGTGACCTTGCCGCACGAGCCAACGACAGATGCCCGCGGTGATCACGCTCTTGCCAGCGTCCGACGACGCACCGGCGACCAGCACAGAGCCCTTCACGGCTGACTCCGTGGCCGGCCGCAGTCGTCGCGTCGGAGCGCTCTCGCGGCTGCGCCGACCGCGACGGCGCCGGAAAGCACGCCCAGCGCGCCGAGCTGGACCAGGCGAGCGAGCCGGACGGATCGGAGGAGATCGGCCGGACCCGGGACCGCCCCGTCTCCGAGCAGCGGCCGGTCCTCGACTCGACTGCGGTAGCGGACCCTGCCACCAAGCTGGACGCCGAGGACTCCGGCCATCGCGGCTTCACAGCGCCCGGCGTTCGGGCTGGGGTGACCGGACGCATCGGCGCGCCAGACCCGCCAGCCATGTACGGCCGAGCCGGACACCAACGGCGCACCGGCCACGGTCAACGCTGCGGTCAGCCGCGCCGGTACCAGGTTCGCGAGGTCGTCGATGCGCGCGGCCACAGTGCCGAATCGTGCATAGCGGGACGAGCGGTGCCCCACCATGGCGTCCAAGGTGTTCACCGCCCGGTATCCGAGCAGGCCCGGAACGCCAGCGATGGCGCCCCAGAACAACGGGCCGACCACCGCGTCCGAGGTGTTCTCGGCAACCGACTCCAGAGCTGCCCGGGCCAGGCCATCGCGGTCCAGGCTGTCGGGGTCGCGACCGCACAAGCTCGGGATCTGCTGACGTGCCGCCCTGAGGTCGTCGTCGGCCAGTTGCCGAGCAATCTCCGCTGCGACCGCGCGCAGACTGCTGCCACCCAGCACCGTCCAGGTTGCGATCGCGACGGTCGCCGTGCGCAGCATCGGTCGATCGCGCAGCCAGCGCTCCAGGACGTACGCCAGCGCGACGAGCGGCAGAACGCAGCTCGCCCAGAACACCGAACCTGCCCGGCGACTATCCGCATACCGGCGGCGCTCGACTGCGAGCACCAGCCAGCCGTAACCGGACACCGGGTGCCCACGCCTTGGGTCGCCGACCAGCGTGTCAAGGAAGGTTCCCAGGACCATTCCGGCTGCTACCGGCAGCCTGGACACCTAAGGGGGGCTGACTGGTTGCAGGGTTGCCTGCTGTGCACTCAATGGGTCCTCCGTCGGGTGTCCACGCCCTTGGTTACCTGCGTGCGACGGCCGAAGTCTCCTGGCTTCCGAGTCCCGTCCGCCGCACATGATTGGCGGCGAACGACGCGCACCCCACCTTCCGGTCGTTGACCGTGGTGAACGGAGTTTGCTCATCGGTGACAGTGGCGGGACCGCGCCGGATTCACACCGG
>DASXHV010000017.1:0-2118 GCA_036488285.1 Jatrophihabitans sp.
TGTTCGGTGCCCGCTTCGCGCAGCACGCTGTATTGGGCTGCGGTCAGAAGCGTTCGCCACTCCTCGTCGGTGTGGGTGACAGCAAAGCGCGTGTCGGTCGGCGACGACATCGCGCTCGCGGCACACGCGTTGACCGCAACCATCACCAGTGAGGTCGCACTTGCGGCGGTCAGAAACCGCCGTCTCGTCACATCCATCTCACCAATACCTTTGGTCGACGGGCAGATCCAGCCCCCTCACCGTAGCCCGGCGCGCGGTGCCCGGTCAGCGTCAGCGCCATTCGTCATGGTTCGGTAAGAAGCTCCGGGTGTGGGGCTGGGATTCGACGCCATTGATTCGTAAGAATTTCGACCGCCGGTCGCGCTTAACCTGAAGGTCGTAGAGCGACAATCGACAACTGACCGCGGAGAGCATCGTGCGTAGACCGCTAAGAATCAACCTCACACGGCTGGCTGTGGTGCTGTGTGCGGTCACCTTTCAAATCACCGCCTGCACAGGCCTGTTCTCTGATGTGGGCACCGCTGCGCCTACGGTGAACATTCCCAGGCCCGCGGTGGATGAACCCGTGGGCGCCCCGGACGCCCGCGAGACGGCCGTACTTGCCGGTGGTTGCTTTTGGGGTGTGCAGGGTGTTTTCGAGCACGTCAAAGGAGTCGACCGGGCCGTGTCGGGATACGCGGGTGGCAATGACTCGACCGCACACTACGACCTGGTGAGCACGGGCACGACCGGGCACGCGGAGTCGGTGCAGATCACCTACGACCCGTCCCAGATCACCTACGGGCAACTGCTGCGGATCTTTTTCTCTGTCGTGCACGACCCGACCCAGCTCGACCGGCAAGGCCCCGACGTAGGAACGCAGTACCGGTCGGCCATCTTCCCGCAGAATACAACGCAAAAAAGGGTCGCCGAGTCCTATATCGCTGAGCTCAACGGCGCCAAAGTCTTCGGCGCCCCGATCGTCACCCGCATCGAGAACGCCAGTGGATTCGTTCCTGCCGAGGCACATCATCAAGATTTCTTGAATTCCCACCCGACCTTTCCCTATGTCGCCATCAACGACATGCCCAAGCTCGACAACCTCATGCATCAATACCCGGATCTGTATCGCGAACAACCCGTCCTCGTCGGCGCGGGGTAGCAGCTGAGGTGGAGACCGGTCACCGCAACACGGCAACGGCAGCGGGCGACGCCGCCGGCATGTGCCATCGCCAACAACTCAACGACGCGGCCAGTCAATGCTATTCGGATCGATCTAACTGAGAGAGGGTGCGCCTAGATGTTGACACTCATGGCGATCGGCCTTGTCGGCGGCCTGATCACCGGCATCTCGCCGTGCATCTTGCCGGTGCTCCCGGTGATCCTCATCTCGGGCGCGCAAGGCGCCCGGGCCACAACCGGAACCTCTACTGCGGCAGGCGCAGTCGACCTGCCGCCGGCCAAACCCTCACGCGCCGAGTCGCTGCGGCCATATCTCGTGATCGCTGGTCTGGTAGTCAGTTTCAGCACTGTCACCTTGGCCGGATCGGCGTTACTGTCGCTGCTGCACCTGCCGCAGGATGCCATCCGGTGGTTGGCATTAGTCGCGCTCGTCGCGATTGGCGTGGGATTGATCTTCCCGTCCGTTGAGGCGCTGCTGGAGAAGCCGTTCTCCCTGCTCCCACAAAAGCAGTTCGGCTCGGGCAGTGGTGGTTTCGGGCTCGGACTCGCGCTCGGTGTGCTGTATGTGCCGTGCGCAGGACCAGTGCTGGCCGCCATCGTCCTAGCCGGCGCAACCGGCTCAATCGGATTGCCCACCATCGCGTTGACAGCATCATTCGCTGTAGGCGCCGTCCTGCCGCTGCTGGTCTTCGCCCTCGCCGGCCGCCGGGTGGCCGAGCGAGTACGGGCCTTTCGGCGTCGCCAACGTGAGATCCGCATCGCCGCGGGCGTCGTCACCATCCTGTTAGCCGTAGCGCTGGTGTTCAACCTGCCCGCGACCCTGCAACGGGCAATTCCTGACTACACCACGGCCTTCCAACACAAACTGGGCGGCACCGACCAGGTCCGCCGGCAGCTCAACCTGGGCGGCGCAGCCAATGGCCAGAACGCGGCGCTGTCCAATTGCACCGACGGCGC
>DASXHV010000037.1:0-10620 GCA_036488285.1 Jatrophihabitans sp.
GTCTTGTCGGTGGCCTTGCCCGCTGCCTTCTTGGCCGCCGGCTTGGCCGGCGCCTTCTTGGCGGCGGGCCTGTCCCCGACAGCCTTCTTGGCGGCTGTCTTGGCCGGCGCCTTCTTGGCCACCGGTTTGGTGGCCGGCTTCGCTGCGGTCTTGATCGCCGCCGAAACGTCCTTGCTGACTGTCTGCCGCGCCGTCGCCGCTGCACTCACCGGCTTGTCGGCTGATTCGCTGGGAACCACTTACGCCCTTTCGTCCAATGTCGTGCGCACGTCTTCGTCGTGCGCACCGTGACAAGACGGAATCTGTGAACAGATATCCGTCGCGCACGTGAGGATGTGTGGTGGGGTCAGCTAGCCGCTGGGGTTCACCGAGTCGATCTATCGGAGGATGTTTGTCGCTCGGTGCCTTCGTTGGTGCCTGCCCTGCGCCTGCCATTGTAATCACGCAACCTGGCACCCGGGCTGCAGAGTCTGGCCTGGCTACTCGGTAAAGCGCTCAGCGGCAGCCATCGCGGCCCCGACGATCCCCGCGTTGTTGAGCAATTGGGCCGGACGGATCGGGGTACGCAGCTGCAACAACGGCACCCAGCGCTCCGAGTCCTTGCTGACCCCGCCACCGACGATGAACAGGTCCGGCGAGAACAGCGCCTCCACGTGCGCCATGTACGCCTGAACGCGTTTTGCCCATTGCTTGTAGGACATTTTCTGGGTGTCCTTGACCGAGGCCGCGGCGCGATCCTCGGCGTCGTGGCCATCCAGTTCGAGGTGCCCGAGCTCGGTATTGGGAACCAGCCGGCCATCAACGAACAGCGCGCTACCGATGCCGGTGCCGAAGGTCAGCAGGATGACGACACCGTCGATGCCCTTGGCAGCGCCGAATCGCACCTCGGCCAGGCCAGCGGCGTCGGCGTCGTTGAGAACCGTGACGGACAGTCCCGTCGCGGAGGAGAACACCGCATCGACATCGGTCCCGATCCAGGACTCGTCCACGTTTGCCGCCGAGCGGGCAACTCCGCTCTTGATGACAGCGGGAAAGGTCGCCCCGACCGTGCCCGTCCAGTTCGCCCGCTTGACGAGATCGACCACAACCTCAGCCACGTTGTCCGGCGTCGACGGTTTCGGGGTCGCGATCCGGACCCGCTGGGTGGTCAGGTCACCGGTTCTGGTGTCAACGATGGCGCCTTTGATACCGCTGCCGCCGATGTCGATGCCGAACGCGGCGGACGGGGCATTACCGGTCTGAGCGGGCGATGGCGCGGTCATCAATTCCTCCGCTGATTAGGTTGGATGCCGCAAACCTTATCGGCCCAGTCCTCAAGCGGAGGCAGCAGATGACCAGCGGTAGAGCTACAGGGTCCGAGCAACAGCCACCAGCACCGGAGCAACTTGCCGACCTCGCCACAGAATTGGCCGTCGCCGCGGGGAAGTTGGCAGTCGCCGGTCGCAGCGCGGGTTTCGACGTCGACACCAAGTCCTCGGTGACCGACGTGGTCACCGATGTAGATCGGCAGGTCGAGGGTTTCTTGGTGGCCGAGTTGCAGCGGCGTCGTCCGGGTGACTCGGTGCTCGGCGAGGAGGGCGGCCAGCGCAACCTGTCCAGTACCGGGGTGCGTTGGCTCGTCGACCCGATTGACGGGACCGTCAACTTCATGTTGGGGCTGCCGGTATACGCGGTGTCGGTTGCCGCCGAGGTCGAGCGCGAAGTGGTGGCAGGCTGCGTCACCAATCCGGTGAGCGGCGAGGTGTTCCGCAGCTGGCTGGGCGGAGGCGCCCATCTCGATGACCGGGTGCTAACCGGTCCGCGATCGGTTCCACTTGCCCAGGCGGTGGTCGCCACCGGATTCGGCTACGACGACGGTTACCGCGCGCAGCAAGGCAAGTTGGTGGGGGAGCTGATGGCGCGGGTCGGCAATCTACGTCGGCTGGGCTCAGCTGCGCTGGACCTGTGTTCGCTGGCCGCCGGCCGGATCGATCTCTACTTCGAGGGACCGCTGGGCGAGTGGGACTTCGCGGCCGGCGCGCTGATCGCCGCCGAAGCCGGTGTGGTGTTGTCGGGGCTGCGTGGTCGTCCAGCCGGTGCTGCGATGGTCGCGGGCGCGCATTGCGACAATGCCGAGGAGTTCTTTGCCCTGTTGACCGAGTTGGGGGCTGATCGGATCGCCGACGAATTCATCGCTCGAGGACAAGGGATCGCCGCCGAGGCGGGCCAACCCAGCTAGGTGGCCGGTTCATCGTTGGGCCCGGGTCGGGATGGCGTCAGCGTGGTGAAGCGGCGTTCAGCGCGCTTGCGATCAGCACGGCTTCTTGGCGTTCGCGACCGACTTGTTCACGGCGGCGGGCGCGGCGAGGGCCTTGAAGCCGGTCCCCAGCACGACGTCGACGCGGGCATCCGGCCGGGTGACGGTCACCAACTTGGCACCGGGCAGGTAGTAACTGAGCAAGGTGGCTCCGGATTTACCAGCAGTGCCGAAATGGATCTCGCCGACACCCGCGATCTGGGCGGGGTTATAGGTGTTGAACCCGGCACTGGAGAAGCCGCGGGATTTGAGCTGGCCGTCGATCTTGCCGGCCAGGCCGTTCGTGCCGTTGGCGTTCCAGACATAGACCGTCACCGACTTCGGCGCCGGCAGCGCGATCGGCTTACCCTTGTTGCAGAGTGCCGGCGCGCTCGTCTTCGGGGCGCTGGCCACGGCTTGCTGGCCATCGGCACGGTGCAACACCCGCCACCAGACGATTCCGGTCAGCACAGTCAACGCGAGTAAGAAGGCCAATGCGGGTAGCGGCCGGCGTCTGGTAGAAGCGGACATTCCGCGCCAGTCACCTCCCGAATGTGGCCTTCGTGTCGGTGCACAGCCTAGCTTGCACCCGTGACGGGAATGGTCAGGCATGCCCGGTCGTTGGAGCGCAGGCATGACGCGATACGGTTCCGCGGCCAGTGAGGAGTGGAGCCCCCACCGCAGAGTTGCGTTGGCGGTGTGACCCAGGTAACGCCGATCGTTGGAACTCGTGCACTTGATCGAGGAGTTGACAGGCAGTGGCCACCGATTATGACGCCCCACGTCGGGGCGATGTTGATGAACTGAACGAAGATTCTCTAGAAGAGCTGAAGGCCCGCCGGGCCGAGGCGCAATCCGGCTCGATCGATGTCGATGAAACCGAACTGGCTGAGTCGCTGGAACTACCAGGTGCAGACCTGTCCAGCGTGTCCGGCGAGGAGCTCACCGTCAGGGTGTTGCCCAAGCAGCAGGATGAGTTCACTTGTTCCAGCTGCTTCCTGGTGCACCACCGAAGCCGGCTTGCTCGTGAGAAGAACGGTCAGCCGATCTGTCTGGACTGCGCCTAGCAGTTCGGACGCAGCGCGACCTGGCTGACCGCCCAGCTCTGCTGGGCGGTCGGTAGGTCGGCCGACCGGCTGAGCCATGCCCCGGCTCGGCAGCCGAACGCTCGACCTCGATCGTTGCGGCAATCATTGCGGCAGGATGGGTGCATGCCGCACGACGAGACCGCAGACCCCGCGCATCTTGCAGACATTGCAGATCTGGTCGCCAGGGCCGCCGCAGACAAAGTGCCCCACCCTGACGCTCAGAGTGACGCCCACAGTGACGCCCAGATCGACTCTGACGGCGAATCTGACAGCGAATCTGACAGCGATTCTGATCGCGGTTCATCAGGCGAGGATCGGCACGGCCGACAGAAGGCGCTGGCAGCGCTCATCCCGGTACTGGGCAGAAGCGCCAAGGAATCCGGCTTCCGAGCGGTAGCTGCCGGTAGGTGGCTCGTCGATGTGGTGATCGAGATCGCCCCTCGCCTTCCTATCCGGGACGCCGAAACGCTGCGCCGCCAATATCCCGGACTGCCCAGCGTCCAGATCGCCGAACGACTCGTCAAGAACGCCAGCCTGACGACCGCGTCGGTCGGAGCTGCCGCGGGCGGACTTGCGGCAGTTGAGTTCATAAGCCCGCCGCTGCTGCTGGCCGTCCCCGTCCAGTTGGCCGCCGAGATCCTCGTCGTGACGGCAGTCGAGCTGAAACTCGTTGCCGAATTGCACGAAGTCCTGGGGCATCCGGCGTCCGGCTCGGTGACCGAGCGAGGCAGCGCGTACCTGATGTCATGGGTGCAGCGGCGGGCGGTGTCCACGAAGGTCGCGGGTGTCGGACTCAGCGCGGTCTTCGGTGCGGCGGCCAAACGAGAACTGCGCAGCCAGTTGTTGCGTCGGATCGGACGCAGCACGACCACCCTCGCGCCGTTCCTGGCCGGAGCGGCAGCCGGTGCCGAGGTCAATCGCCGCACAACGAAGGCGCTGGGTGAGACGTTGCTCGCCGAACTACGCGGCATGCCCGCCGAGCGATGGTTCCGCCAGCTGAGGTGAATTCTCGCCGATTTGCCCGCCGCTTGGGCGTTCGGTCGCGCTACAGGCCGCGGGACAATCCGCCGTCGAGCACCAGTGTCTGACCGGTGGTCCACGCCGCATCCTTGGACGCCAGGTATGCCACCGCCGCCGCGACGTCTTCGGGCTCGCCCAACCGTTCGAGCAGGTAAGCCGCGGCGGCCGCCTCTTCGTTGTCGGCGTACAGCGCTTCGGCGAACTTGGTCTTCACGACGGCCGGTGCCACCGCGTTGACCCGAATGCTCGGGGCGAGCTCGACCGAAAGCTGGGTCGTCAGCGAGATCAGCGCAGCCTTGCTCACGCCGTAGAACGCGATACCCGGCGAGGGCGCCAGGCCCGAGATCGAGGCGATGTTGACGATGGCGCCGCCATGTTCTGCCATCCATGCCCGATGAACGAGCTTGATCCAAATCAGCGCTGACAAGACGTTCACTTCGAAGATCTTGCGTGCCACGCCGAAGTCGATATCCAGCAACGGGCCGAAGGCCGGGTTGATGCCGGTGTTGTTCACCAGCACGTCGATCCTCCCGAAGGTGGCCAGAGCCGCATCGACAGCTGCCTGCTGGTGCTCAGCATTGTCACCGGAGCCGGCTGCGAAGATCGCGTGCTCAGGCCCACCCAGATCGGCCGCTGCCTGCTCGAGAGCGGCGACCTTGCGGGCGGTGATGCAGACCTTCGCGCCCTCGGACACCATCCGCTGCGCTACCGCGAATCCGATCCCGCGGCTCGCGCCGGTGACTATTGCTACCTGCCCCTGGAAACGGCCGTGGACACCGTCCGGACTGTTCGACACGCGTCTGCCCCTCTGCTGAGCCGCACTCGGCGACGAGTTTGCGGTTCCGCGGCCGCGCTAGGCGACCGGGACCGACTGCTCGGCAAGCGAGGCGAGCAGACGGTCAGGATGCCGGGTCGACACCACCCAGTACGGAACGATGTCAGCGGGATCACTCTGTTCAGCTACGTCTTCGGTACTTTGCTCATCCTGCTCATCCTGCTCACCGTGCTGATCTCCGCCGTGTGCGGCACCGGGCTGGAGCACCAACTGGACACCGGGGCCGACCCAGGACCGGATGAACACGAACGCGGTCGGATCGGCGTGCCGCCCGACCAGGCGGCGAAGCTCGGTGGCTGACAGGCCGATCGCCTGGCTGACCTGGGACAGGTCGAGCAGCTCGTCGCCGGCGCTGACGGTGCTGCCGATGAGCCGAACACGTCCGGATGAGAATCGCCAGACAATCAGTACGCACACCGGCAGCAGAATGATCAGCGGGATCCAGCCGATCCATCCGGAAACGGCCAGCGCGAACTCGAATCCGAGCAGCACCGCGACCACGATCGCCATCGGGTACCACCACCACGGGGTGCGTAGCCGTTCGGTGTAGTGCACGGTGCCGGCGACGACGGGCGGCGATTCGATCACCGCACGAGGGTAGCCTTTCGCCCTGTGACGACAGGACCCGTGCCCATCCGGCTACGACGACTGGACCCGGACGTGCCAGTGCCCGGCTATGCGCGAGACGGCGATGCGGGCGCCGATCTGGTGTCCACCACCCACGTGGTCCTGCAACCCGGCGAGCGGGCGCTGCTGCCGACCGGAGTCGCGGTCGCGATCCCGCCTGGCTACGCCGGCTTCGTTCATCCGCGATCAGGGTTGGCGCTGCGATCGGGGCTGGGGTTGGTCAACGCCCCCGGCACCATCGACTCCGGGTACCGCGGTGAGATCAAGGTCATCGTCATCAATCACGACCCGTCCGAGCCGATCAGGATTGCCCGGGGTGATCGGATCGCCCAGCTGGTGATCCAGCGCGTCGAGCAGGCCCGCTTCGAGGTCGTCGACGAGCTACCCGATTCCGAGCGCGGCTCCGGCGGTCACGGTTCCACCGGAGTGAGCAGCACACTGGAGACGGTGACGGCGCAACCGTGAGCCCTCCACTGACGCAAGCGGGTTGGCCCACCGCCACCGAAAGTATTCAACCCGGAGAAGGAGACGATCAGTAATGGCGCGGCGCAAGGAAAAGCGCACCGAGCGGTCCAAGCTGGACGCGACGCCACCGTGGGACACCCGCCGGCAGCACGAGGTCGATGCAACGACCGGGCCGTACGACGTCTTGGACGCTCCGGCCCTCGAGACTGCGCGCTTGGATCTCGGTGCGCTGCGGATCCCCGTCGACACCGGACTGGAGTTGCGCGTCGAAGTTGCCGAAGAGGGTCAGGTCGCCGGGGTGACGCTGGCCAACGCCAACGGTCAGATGCAGCTCGGCGTCTTCGCGGCACCGCGCAGCGAGGGCATCTGGGACGAGGTTCGCAAGGAGATCAAGGCCTCGATCTCCTCCCAGGGCGGCACTGTCTCCGAAACCGCCGGCGACTTCGGTGCCGAGCTGACCGGCAAGCTGCCGGCGCCGGGCGGTTTCACACCCGTTCGGTTCCTGGGCGTGGACGGTCCGAGGTGGTTCCTGCGCGCCATGCTCGCGGGTGCCCCGGCCAACTCCGATGCCGACGCTGCCCCCTTCATCGAAGCGTTTCGCACGCTGGTCGTGGTCCGCGGCAACGAGCCGCTGCCTGTTCGTGACCCGGTGCCACTTGAGTTGCCCGCCGAGGCGGCCGAGCAGATCGCCGCAGGGATGGCAGCCACCGACGACGAGAACGCCGAGTAGTTGCCGCGCGTGAGTGACAGTTTCGATCCCGGCAACGTCACGCCGCCGGCCGCGAAAGACGAGTCCGAGCCGGGACCCGATCGCGATCCAGCTCGGCCGGCCACCGAAGATCTGCGGGAGCGGACCCGCCAACAAATGCTCGACTCGTTCGGCGGTTGGTCGGGCACCCTGATCACGGCGATCCCGCCGGTCGTATTCGTCGCGGCCAACGCGTGGGCCGGACTGCACACCGCGATCATCGCCGCGCTGGCATCGGGCGTCGTGCTCGCGCTGTATCGGCTGGTCCGTAAGCAATCCATCCAGCAAGCCGTCACCGGCCTGTTCAGCGTTGCCGTGGCCGCCGCGATCGCGGCCCGCACCGGCCAGGCGCGCGGCTTCTTCCTGCTGGGCATCGTCGCCGCAATCGGCTACGCGGCCGTCTTCGCAGTGTCGATCGTGATCCGACGCCCGCTGGTCGGCCTGCTCTGGGAGTTCCTCGATCCGACGCCGCTGCCCGAGGGCACCCGTTGGCACAAGGTGCCTCGATTGTTCCGTGCGTACCTGGTCGCCACGCTCGCCGCGTTGGCCATGTTCGCCTCTCGCGCGATCGTCCAACTCAGCCTGTTCAAGGACAACAAGACAGGTTTGCTGGCGGTCACCAAACTCCTGATGGGCTATCCGCTCTACATCGCCGTCGTGGCGCTGGCTTTCTGGGTGGTCCGGCGTGCCAAGCGCGAACTGGCGGCGGAATCGGACTCAGTCGGCGCAGACGGACAGGCGGATCGCGGGCTCAGCCTCCGGAAGAGCGACGAAGAGTAGTTCGTCGCCGGGCTCCAACGGCTCATCCGGTGTCGGCACGATGACCCGTGAGCCACGCACGATCGCGACCAGTGCCGCGTCGGCCGGCAGATCCAAGTCGCGTACCGGCATGCCCGCGCACGGAGCTCCGACGGGCAGGGTGACCTCGATCAGATTCGCCTGACCTTCGCGCAATGTGAACAGCCGCACGACGTCACCGACGGAGACGGCCTCCTCCACGAGCGCGGCGAGCACCCGCGGGGTCGAGACGGCGACATCGACACCCCAGGACTCGTTGAACAGCCATTCGTTGTTCGGGTGGTTGATCCGCGCCACGACGCGCCGCACCGAGAATTCGGTCTTGGCCAGCAACGACACCACGAGGTTGGCCTTGTCGTCGCCGGTCGCGCCGATGACCACCTCACACTCCTCGAGCTTGGCGTCCTCGAGGCTGGCCAGTTCGCACGCGTCGGCGTGCAGCCAGCGTGCTTCCGGGATCCGCTCAGGACGAACTTTGGTGCCGTCCTTGTCGATCAGCAGCAGCTCATGTCCGTTCGCGATCAGTTCGCGGGCGATCGATCGTCCGACCGCGCCTGCACCGGCGATTGCGATCCTCATCAGTGGTGCCCTCCAACCGGGCCGCCGGACGCGGCATCGCGGACGTCGTCGGTGATGAGGTCGGTGGCCGTGACGTGCAATTCGTCGCCGGCCTGCAGCACTGTGTGCACGCCCGGCAGTTCACCCTTGCCGAATCGGCTGATCAAGGCCACCCGAGCCCCGGTGGCGTCTTCGAAGGCACTTACCTTCTGCCCCACCCAGGACTCGGCAATGACGACGTGCAGCATCACGATGTGGCCGGTGGGATCGCGCCATTCCTCGTCGATGGTGCCGCCGAGGATGTTCTTCAGCAGCCGGTTGGCCGTCCAGGGCACGGTGGCGACGGTGGGAATGCCCAGCCGCTCGTACACCTCGGCCCGACGTGCGTCATAGATGCGAGCCACCACGTGCCCGACACCGAAGCTCTCACGGGCTACCCGCGCCGCGATGATGTTGGAATTGTCGCCGCTGGACACCGCCGCAAAGGCGTCGGCACCCTCGATACCCGCCGCGACCAAAGTGTCGCGGTCGAAGCCGACGCCGGCGATCGTCTTGCCGTTGAAGTTGTCACCGAGTCGCCTGAACGCTGTCGGATCTTGATCGATGACCGCAACGCTGTGTTCCAAGCGCTGCAGATGATGGGCCAACGTCGATCCGACGCGTCCGCATCCCATGACGACGATGTGCACGTCCAAGAACGCTACACAGTTGTTGACGCGTTGGAGGCGACTAGGGTCGCGCGGGTGACCGATGAGGCGTCAGCCGACCGCGAGGGCGTCCACGAGGGCGTCCACGAGGGCGAGCACGAGGGCGTCCACGAGGGCGAGCACGAGGGCCAAGACTGGACCGGCCGACGGGTCGAGGTGACGGTCGGCCCGATCGCGCACGGGGGGCACTGCGTGGCCCGGCATTGCGGACGGGTGATCTTCGTCCGGCACGCGCTGCCGGGCGAGATTGTGGAAGTCGAGGTCACCGAGGACCGCGGTGGGAGCTTCTGCCGAGCCGATGCCGTCCGGGTTCTGAGTCCGTCTGCCAATCGGGTCGAGGCACCGTGCCCGCATGCCAGACCGGGCGGCTGCGGTGGCTGCGATTTCCAACATGTCAGCCTGTCCGGTCAGCGCAGCCTCAAGGCGGCCGTGATCGCCGAGCAGCTGCAACGGCTCGCCGGGATCGACTGGCCGGTGACGGTGCTCCCCCTGCAGAACACCCAGCAGGACACAGAGCAAGACACAGAGCAAGACACAGAGCAAGAGAGCGGGCTGGGCTGGCGGCGTCGGATCCGCTATGCGGCTACACCTGACGGCCAGCTCGGTCTGCGAGTACATCGCTCGCACCAGGTCATCCCGCTGCAGGCCTGCCCGCTGGGCGCGCCCGGAGTCGGTGACAGCGAGGCGTTGGCCGAACGCTGGCCCGGCGCCGCTGAGGTCGAGGTTGCCACCGACGACGCCGGGGAAGTTGCGATTTTGCGACACACGGAGCTTCCGATTCCCCAACACCTACCGCCGCGCCGATCGGCTGGTCAGCGGCGCGGACCAGCGCGGCGTGATGCTCGATCCCGGCGCAGTCGCACCCGAACCGTCACCGAGCAGGTGGCCGGGCCCGATCGGCTGAGCTATCGGGTGGCCGGGTCACAGTTTTCGGTGTCTGCGGGCGGCTTCTGGCAGACCCATCCGCGTGCCGCAGAGGAATACACCCGCAGCGTGCTGGCCGCCGCCGGTCTGCGGCCCGGTGACCGGGTGCTGGATCTGTACGCCGGCGCCGGCCTGTTCACGGTCGCGCTCGCGACGGCGGTGACATCGGCCGGCGCGGTCATCGGCCTGGAGGCTGACCGGCGCGCCGTCGCCGATGCCGAGCTGAATCTGACCGACAGGCCATGGGCCGAGGTGCGCGCGGGCGCGGTGACCGAGGCAGCGGTGAATGCCCTGGCCGACGAACTCGGACAGATCGCTGCGGTCGTGCTCGATCCGCCGCGCTCCGGTGCCGGCCGGGATGTGATGGCGGCCGTGCTGGCCACCGGCGCGAGCGTCGTGGTGTACGTGGCCTGCGATCCGGCGGCGTTGGCCCGCGACATTCACTACGCCCGCCAGGCCGGGTGGGATCTCAGCGAGCTGTGCGCCTTCGATGCCTTCAGCATGACCCATCACGTCGAGTGCATTGCAACCCTTCGACCCGCCGGCGCAGGGGAGCCGTCGGACGACGTCCAGGC
>DASXHV010000108.1:0-20141 GCA_036488285.1 Jatrophihabitans sp.
ACGGTGTGGCCCTTGATGTCCATGCCCAGGATGGCTTCGGCCGCGGCCTTGGCCTCGGCCGGGGTCTTGGCGACCTTGACCCCGCCTGCTTTGCCGCGTCCGCCGGTCTTGACCTGGGCCTTGACGACGACGACGCCACCGATCCGCTCGGCGATCGCCTGAGCTTGTTCGGGGGTGTCCGCGACTTCACCCAGACCGACCGGAACGCCGTGAGCGGCGAAGAGCTGCTTCGCCTGATACTCGAACAGGTCCACGAGTCCATCCGTTCTGTTTGGGAGGAAAACTGCTACGAAAACTGCTGCAGCGCCGCCGACCACGCTAGTCGCTGCCGATCCCCGGCCCTAGACATACCGGACGTGACGTTCGCCAACCTCGATGCGATAACGCTCACTCCATATCCGACGCCGACGCCGGTCAGAGTCAGGCCGAGGCGCCGACGTTGTCACGAACCCAGTCGACGATGTCCTGCATGGTCGCGCCGGGCGTGAACACCTTGGCGACGCCGATCCTCGCCAGCTCCGGGATGTCTTCGTCCGGGACGATGCCGCCGCCGAATACCACCACATCGGTGGCGCCCCGCTCGGCCAGCAGTTCCATCAAGCGGGCGAACAGCGTCATATGGGCACCGGACAGCACAGACAGCCCGACGCAATCGGCGTCCTCCTGGATCACGGTCTCGACGATCTGCTCCGGGGTTTGGTGCAGCCCCGTGTAAATGACCTCCATGCCGGCGTCACGCAGTGCGCGGGCGACCACCTTCGCGCCGCGGTCGTGGCCGTCCAACCCGGGCTTGGCGACCACGACCCGGATGCGCTGGCTGCTGCTCATCCCGGAATACCTCCTCGGATCGGCTGGAAATTCGTCACGGAATCAGTGCTGGCGCCGATTTCGCCGGCGCCCAATTCCCCGCAGCGTATTACGGCGCGCCGCTGTCAGCGGCACCACAAGCGTGTTAGTCACGCCACGGCGCGCCGATCGGTATGTCAGAGTGTGTTGCGGAACACCGAACGGACCGCAATGCAACAACGGGAGGGTGACCATCCGGTGACGGCTTGTACGAACGGCAGCCGCAACCCCTCCAACGGCGCGCCGTCACGGCACCCCCTGATGCTGGTGAGTCCGGTCGCGTCCAGCGCTGCCGGACTGGCCGGATCGATACCGCGCCTGCTCCGCGACGCCCCGTCGGCGTTGCTCGGCAGCGCCCGCATGGCCGGAAAGGAACTCGCCTGGCTGACCGCCCACCTGGCCATGTATCCGGCCGGTGTGCTGGCCGAGCGCAGCGAGATGAACGACCCACGGCACCGCATCGACACCTTGTCCCCGGTGACCCGCGGCCTGATCCTGGAGGACATCGCTGCCTCCGGGACGCCGATCGTGTTGGTGCACGGCATCGTGGACAACCGCTCGGCTTTCGCCCTGCTACGTCGCACCTTGCGCCGCCGCGGTTACGGCCGGATCACCACCGTCAACTACTCCCCACTCACGTCCGACGTCCGCAAAGCCGCCGGGCAGCTGAGCCGGCACGTCGAGCGGGTCTGCGCGCAGACCGGTTACGAGCAGGTGTTCATCGTCGGCCATTCGTTGGGCGGCGTGATCGCCCGCTATTACGTGCAGCAACTCGGCGGCGACGAGCGCGTGAACACCGTCATCACCCTCGGGTCTCCACACGCGGGTACCCAGGTGGCGCGGCTGCTGCCTCTGAAGGTCACCCGCCAACTCCGACCGGACTCAGAGGTGATGCGTGAACTCGCCGGGCCGGCCAACTGCAGCACCCGGTTCGTGGCGATCTACTCCGACCGTGACGAAGTGGTGGTCCCGAACCGAAGCGCCCGGCTGGAGCATCCAGACCTTGAGGTGATCCGCGTGCTGGTGCATGGCGTCGGGCACCTGTCGCTGCTGGTCGACAGGGACGTGGTGCACACCGTGGCCGCTGCGCTGACCGAGCGGATGGCTGCGGATCAGCAGCCCGAAACGCTCGATGAGCTGCCCATCGGTGACCCACTGGAACCGGCTGCCGACCCTGGGTGATGACGCTCGTCCGGCCGGCGAGTGTTAAGTAGAGCTTCGACCGCCACGCCCGGAAGTTGCCTCGGCCGGAAACGGTAGGTTACGGTTCGGCAACGCAACTGCCGTGATCGGGCCGGAATGCCCACATAAACCGGTTTCAAGAGGTTTCTTAGCGGTTGCCGACCGATGTTCGAAAGTCGCCGTCGCAGGCGTCTGACATGAGTTACGGGGGATCCCGGGTGGGTCGACACAGCGCGGCTGCTGCCACGCCTGTGCCAACGACCCCCGAAATCCCGTCCGCGATCGACGTCGAACCCGTAATCCGGCTGACTCGCGCGCAGGAGCGTGCGCTCCGCGACCGGACCCGTCGCCCGCTGTGGCGCCGCACGCCAGTCATCCCGGCCATCGCGATGGTCGTCGCAATCGCCGGTGGTGGCGACGCCTACCACCTCGTATTCCACCCCAATGACGCCGCGGCCAGGACCACGGCGGCAGACGTCAAGGTCGACCTCAACGCGCTGGCCACGTCAGACCAACTCCGCCAGATGGACGGCGGCTCGCGCCGGGTATCGCGTAGCGAACGCACCGTGGACGGCACGCCGATCCCCGCGTCCTTGGACAACGCGCTGCCGGCCCGGCCCTCGCTGCCCAAGGTTCAAGCCGGACGTACGGTGCTCGGCAACTGGGTACTGCCCAGCGTGGGCGCAATATCGACCTGCTTCTGCATGCGGTGGGGCGTCTTCCACGAAGGCATCGACCTTGCGGGTCCGCTGGGTGCACCGATCTACGCGGTCGGCGACGGGGTCGTGCTGGACGCCGGGCCCGCAGCGGGCTTCGGGCACTGGATCGTGATCCAGCATTCCAACGGCGACGTCTCGATCTACGGTCACATGTATTCGGTGCTGGTGTCCAAGGGCGACCAGATCACGGCCGGTGAGCACATCGCCGATATCGGCGCTGACGGACAGGCAACCGGGCCTCATCTGCACTTCGGGGTACGACAGGGTGGCCCGAACGGCCCGTACATCGACCCCATCCCGTGGCTGCGCGCTCGGGGAATCACCATCGGCTCCTACAACCCCAACGAATAGTCGTCAGGCACACTGCCGGATAACAGTCATGACGAACCGGCAGTGACACGGCTGATGACATAAGGGGCAAGTAGCAGATGGCGAGTACGACGGCGGCTGGCAAACCGCTGCGACGTCCGCTGAGCTTGCCGGCCGCGATCATCGCCAATGACGGCCGCGCGATCGTGGTCAGGTGGATCCTGTCCCGGGCGTTGACGCTGTCGATCCTGATGTTCGGGCGCGAATCCGATGTTGCCGGTGACGTCGGCTACTACGCCAGCAGCCTGCATCAGCTGTTCTCCGGGGTAGGCCTGAGCGACACGCTGCAGGAGTACCCGCTTCCGGTCCTGGCGCTGCTGGTTCCCCAGTTCCTACTGGGCTTTCTCAACCAGATGGCGTTCACGATTTTGTTCGTCGTCTCGATGCTTGCCGTCGATGCCGTCTTCACCGGCTTCCTGTGGCGCGGGGACGGACGCCATCGCGGTGATGCCACCAACCTGTGGCTGTGGTTCGTCCCGGCAATCGGTCCGCTGGCGTACTTCCGGTTCGATCTGGTTCCTGCCGTGCTGGCCGGCGGCGCGGTACTGGTCGCGGTGCGCCGGCCGGCTGTCGCGGGAGCGTTGACCGCCATCGGAGCATCGCTGAAGCTGTGGCCGGCGGTGATGCTGCCGACCTTCCTGATCCGGCGCGGCGACCGTCGCCGAGTCCTGCTCGGATTCGTCGGCACCGGTCTGGGACTGGCCCTCGCGTCGCTGCTGATCGGTGGCTTCGATCGGCTCGTCTCACCAGTGAAATGGCAGTCCGCGCGCGGCTTGCAGGTCGAGTCCGTCAGTGCGACCCCGCTGATGATGATGCGGCTGTTCCACCACGCCACCTGGAATGTCCACCTGTCGCGGTACAAGGCGTTCGAGATCTTCGGTCCCGGTGTGCACGCCTTCGGCCAGATCGCGTCGCTGCTGACCTTGCTGGCCGGTGCGCTGCTGCTGCTGTTGTGGTGGCGGGCGCACAAACACCCGGCAGCATCGGCAGAAACCCTCGGTTGGCTGTTCCTGGCCACCGCGCTGCTGGTTACCGTCACGAACAAGACGCTCAGCCCGCAGTACCTGCTGTGGCTGGGTGGCCCGACGGCCGCGCTCGCAGTCCGTTCGCCCGCTGATCCGCAGGTACGAACGTTCAGCCGGTGGCTCTTGATCGCCGCGCTGCTCACCCAATTGGAGTTCCCCGTCGGCTACAGCTCGATCATCATCGCCCATCCGCTGTCAGCGCTGTGGACGACGGTGCTCGCCGCTCGCAACGTGTTGATGGTGTGGCTGACCTGGCTGTCGGTACGGCGCGTCTGGCAACTTACCCAGGTCCGCGATGTCACACCGGCCGATGCGCAATGACGGCTGCGCAGCAGCCCGCCGTCCGGGCATCTTTCCGCTCACGGCTACGGCTGCCGGATCGGCTGCGTTTCCCCTTATGGTTGCAGGGTGAATACGCCCCGGTAGCCGCCCTGTCGGTCCTGAGCTTCGGGGTCTACACGCTGTTCGCGTTGCTGGGTCATCGGCAGTTCAACACCGCCGGATACGACCTCGGAATCTTCGATCAGGCGGTTCGGCAATACGCCCATTTCCATGCGCCGATGGTTGCGCTCAAGGGGCCTGGCTACAACATCTTCGGCGACCACTTCCATCCGATCATCGCCGTCGCCGCGCCGCTGTACTGGATCTGGGACAACCCGCAAACGTTGCTGATCCTGCAGTCCGCCCTGATCGCGGTGTCGGTTCCGGTGATCTACCGCTTCGCGCGCCGGCGTACCAGCGCCCGGGTAAGCCTGACGATCTGCTTCAGCTACGCGTTCAGCTGGGCGTTCCAGACCATGGTGAACTTCAGCTTTCACGAGGTCGCCTATGGGGTCCCGCTACTGGCACTGGCCATCGACGCGCTGGACCGCAACGCCGACCGGCAGCTGCTCGTCTACTCCGGGTTGCTGCTGCTGGTCCGGGAGGACATGGGTATCCTGCTGATCCTGATCGGAGTTCTGCGGGTACTTCGCAGGCCGCGCTGGCCCGGCATCGCGCTGCTGGTCGCGGGCGTCGTGATGTACGAGCTGGCGACCGCGGTGATCCTGCCGCACTTCTCCCCGACCGGTCAGTTCGCCTACTGGCAGTACGGCTCGACGCTTGGCAAGGACCTGCCTACCGCGGTGGTGCACAGCCTCACCCACCCATGGCATGTGGTGCGGCTGTTCTTCAGCCCGATCACCAAGACCCGGACACTGTCGCTGCTGCTGCTGCCACTGCTGTTGTTGCCGCTGAGATCGCGCTATTCGCTGCTGGCTTTGCCCTTGCTGGCACAGCGATTTTTCGAACCCGCCGAGCGCTACAGGCTGTGGGAACCGCATTACCACTACAACGCTCTGCCGTGGGTGATCCTGGTGCTGGCGATGACTGACGGCGCTGCCCGGCTCAAGGTCTTCGACCATCGCAGGCTCACCGCCGCCCTGTGCGTGGTTCTGATCGGGTTTCCGATCTACGCGATCGCGCTGATACCCGACGTCGCACCGTTGCATCGGCTGTTCACCGGTCAGGAATTCCGGCTCAATGCCGAGATGAAGTACCAGCAGGCGGCGCTCGGTCAGATCCCGAGCAATGTCTGCGTCGCCGCCGACGATCGGCTTGCCGCACACCTCACCAACCGGGATTGGGTCACGATCCCGGGCCTCGACAATTACCGTGCCGACCTGATCGTCATCGACCTGTCCCAGAAAACGGTGGGCGGCAATGACGGCCCGAAGCCGGCCCTGGCGCTGGCCACCGCCCAGTCGCACGGTTACCAGATCACTTACCGGAACGGGCCGATCCGGATCCTGACCTCACCTGACTACGCCGGCCCTAGTAGCGAGTGCCATCCGCTCGGCACGGGTAAGCCCGGCTGACCGACGGCTCAACCGGCCGGTGCGCGATACGGCCCCGTTACAGCTTCACCAGCGGGGCGAACCGGAGCACCAGCCACTTGCGCCCCAAGGTCCCGAAGTCGACCTCGGCCTGCGCCTTCTCTGCAGAGCCACGCAACGATACGACCGTGCCCAGGCCGAACCCGTCATGACTGACCCGGTCACCGACCGCCAGGCTCGGCATCGGCTTGGACAGCTTGGCTGCCCCGAATGTCGATGGTCCTGAACGAGTGGCTCCTCGAGCGGATTGGGCGCGATAACCGTGGTCGGAATACCGCCCGCTGGAGCGGTCGTCGTCGGGGTACCCAACGAACGGCTCACGGTCGATGGCCCCGGTCCAGTCAACCAGTTCAGTGGGAACCTCATCGAGGAATCGCGACGGTGGATTGAACTGCGGAGTCCCCCACGCCGAGCGCGCCAGTGACCGGCTCAGATACAGCCGACGCTTCGCGCGGGTGATACCGACGTAGGCCAGCCGGCGCTCCTCGCTCATCTCGTGCGGATCGGAGAAGGTCCGCTGATGCGGGAAGATCCCGTCCTCCATTCCGGAGAGGAACACCACTGGGAACTCCAGGCCTTTGGCGGTGTGCAAGGTCATCAACGTGACGACGCCGCCGTCGGCATCCGGCACCGAATCGGCATCCGCCACAAGGGATACGTGCTCCAGGAACGCGTCCAAATCGGCGGGCTCGTCCACTTGCGCTCGCTGCTCTTCGAACTCCGCGGCGACGCTGACCAGCTCGCGGAGGTTGTCGACGCGCCCCTCGTCCTGCGGGTCGTTGCTGGCTTCGAGTTCGGCGAGGTATCCGGTCTTGGTGAGCACCGCTTCGACGATATTGCTAGGCGAACCGTGCTCCTCGCTGGCAGCGACGGCGCGCAGTTCACCGAGCAGTGCGACGAACGCTGCGATCGCATTGGCCGACCGGGGTGCGATGCCCGAGATCGTGTCTGCGCGGATCAACGCCTCGGCGAACGGGATCCGCTCCTGCTCGGCGAAGGTCTCGACGAACAGTTCGGCACGATCACCGATGCCGCGGCGCGGCGTGTTGAGGATCCGCCGCAGGCTGACCACGTCCAGCGGGTTGGCGATCACCCGCAGGTAGGCCAGCGCGTCGCGCACTTCCTTGCGTTCGTAGAACCGGACGCCGCCGACCACTTTGTACGGCAGGCCGAGCCTGATGAAGATGTCTTCGAACACTCTCGATTGGGCGTTGGTGCGGTAGAACACCGCTATATCAGAGGGCTTTGCCTCACCGGAGTCGCCAAGGGAATCGATCTGCTCGGCAACCCAGCGGGCCTCCTCGTGTTCGTTCTCGGCGACAAAACCGAGGATTTGCGGCCCGTTGCCGGCATCGGACCAGAGCCTTTTCTCTCGCCGGTCGGGGTTGCGCGCGATCACCGAGTTGGCCGCGTTGAGGATCGTCTGGGTGGACCGATAATTCTGCTCGAGCAGGATCGTGGTCGCATTGGGGTAGTCGCGTTCGAACTCGTCGATGTTGCGGATCGTCGCGCCGCGGAAGGCGTAAATGGACTGGTCGGCGTCACCGACCACGCACAGTTCTGCTGCCGGGATCTTCTGATCAGGAATCCCTTTGGACAGTTCGGCTACCAGCACGTACTGCGCGTGGTTGGTGTCCTGATACTCATCAACCATGATGTGCCGGAACCGTCGCCGGTAATGCTCGGCGACGTCGGCGTGCTGCTGCAGGAGCCGGACGGTCGTCATGATCAGGTCGTCGAAGTCCAACGCCTGCGCTTCAGCGAGGCGGCGGGCGTACCGCTCATAGACCTCGGCGACGATCTTCTCGTGCGCATTGCTGGCCTGCTCGCTGAACGTCTTCGCGTCGATCAGCTCGTTCTTCAAATTCGAGATCTGAACTGCGATCGCGCGGGGCTGGTACCGCTTCGGGTCCAGGTTGAGTTCCCGAATCACCATGGTCATCAGCCGCCGGGAGTCATCGGCGTCATAGATCGAGAAGGACGATTTCAGGTCGAGGGTCTTGGCCTCTCGGCGCAGGATCCGAACGCACATCGAGTGAAAGGTCGACACCCACATCGCGTTCGCCGGTGGCCCGACCAGAGCGGCCACCCGCTGCTTCATCTCAGCAGCGGCCTTGTTCGTGAACGTGATCGCCAGAATCTCGCCGGCCCTGGCCTGCTTGGTCGCGAGCAGGTAGCCGATCCGCTGCGTGAGCACCCGGGTCTTGCCCGATCCGGCACCGGCCACGATCAGCAGCGGCGAGCCGGTATGTGTCACGGCGGCCCGTTGCTGTGGATTCAACCCAGCCAGCAGCTCCTCGGCATCCAACGTGCGGCGAGCCGGACGGTCGGCGCGTTCGGGTGCCTTAGTCGGCATCTCGAACAGGCCGGTCGCCGGGCCGGAATGGGGATCGGAGGTCATCAACGACCAGCCTACGGCGAGGCACCGTCACGATCGGACACAACCGCCGCACGTTCGCGAGCGGCGAATGATTCCAGCATGCGGGACGGCATTTGCCGGTAGTGGGATGGCCATGTCATCATCGTCGGGTGCAGATCAACGGACGCGTCTTTTTTTATGGGTACCGCATCGCGGCACCCATCGTGACCGGTTGACCTGACTTCGACCGCACGCCCTGGGCCCGCACGGAGCCCGGGGCGTTTTTGTTTTCCCGGGTGAGCAAAGCCAGACCGCTACCCCGAGAGGAACATCCGATGTCCAGCACCACCGAGGCCACCGAACCATCTTCGGTATCCAGCCCTGTCTCCCAGACCGGGCTCGACACCCGCGCCATCGTGGACGACCCGGCAGCCATAGACACCCTGCGCGGGCAGATCGATGCGCTGGATACGGCGTTGACCCGGCTGATCGCTGAGCGGGCCCAACTTTCCCGCCGGGTCCAGGCTGCCCGCATCAACGCCGGCGGTACCCGGGTCGAACTGAGCCGGGAGCGGGCCATCCACGACCGTTACCGCGAGGCGTTGGGTGCCGACGGTGCGGTGCTCGCCGACTCGGTGCTGCGCCTGTGCCGCGGCGCCAGCTGACAACCCGCGATCGTGCAACTTTCTCCGGTCCAGCGCCGGAGCACGTTGCGCGATCTTGACTTGGGCGCGGGTTTCAAACGATCCGGCGGTCGGATGCCCACCTGGTCAGCTGATGTCGCGACGACAGTTGCAACTTGCGTAAGACGTTCGAGGCGTGCGTTTCCACGGTCTTGACCGAGATGAACAGCTCGCCGCCGATCTCGCGGTAGGAGTAGCCGCGGGCCAGCAGGCGCAGCACCTCCTGCTCGCGTGGCGTCAGCTGGTCGAGGTCCGGATCACCGGAGGTGGTGGGCGCGGTGTCTGAATCGCGGAACGCGTCGAGGACGAAGCCTGCCAACCGGGGTGAGAACACCACATCGCCGTCGGCAACCCGTCGGATCGCATCGGCCAGATCAGCACCCGAGATCGTCTTGGTGACGTAGCCACGGGCGCCGGACCGGATCACCGAGATGACGTCCTCGGCGGCATCGGACACCGACAGCGCGAGGAACTTCGTGTCCGGCGCGGTCGGCAGAATCGCTGCCACGACGGCCGGTCCGCCGCCGTCGGGCAGGTGTACGTCGAGCAGGACCACGTCCGGCTTGGTGTGCTGGATGGTCGCGATTGCCTCGGCGACCGTCGCTGCCTCGCCCAGGATGTCGACCGCCTCGCCGATCTCGGCACGCACCCCGGCGCGGAACATGCCATGGTCGTCGACCAGTACAACGGTCGGCCTGGTCTTCTCTTCGGTGCTCATTTCTCGGTGCTCATTTCTCGGTGCTCGTCATTGCGTCAGTTCCATTCGTAGCGTGACTTCGGTGCCCTCGCCGGGCTTGGACTTGATGGCCGCGGTGCCGCGCTGGCGTTCCAGCCGGCCGATGATCGAGCCCCGGATCCCTTGCCTGGTCGGGTCAACCGCACACGACGGATCGAATCCGACGCCCCGGTCCCGGACGAAAACAGTCACCACTCCGTCCTCCATCTCGGCATAGAGCGAGATCGTGGTGACCTTGGCATGTTTGGCCGCGTTGACCATCGCCTCGCGGGTGGCGGCGACCAGCGCGTCGAGGCGGTTGTCCAGCGCCCGATCACCAACCACCACCACATCGATCGTGACGGCGTAGGTGTCCTCGACCTCCGCGGCCGCGGCGTAAAGAGCGGCACCGAACTGTCCGTTCGGCACTCCGGACCCGTACAGCTTGGTGCGTAGCTCCCGCTCCTGGCTACGTGCCAGCCGGGCCACTTCACGAGGCGAGTTCGCGTTGCGTTGGATCAACGCCAGCGTCTGCAGCACCGAATCGTGCAGGTGGGCGGCGATGTCGGCGCGCTCCTCGTTGCGGATCCGTTCCCGGCGCTCGTCGGACAGATCCCGCACAAGCTTGAGCCACCACGGCCCGGTGATCAGCCCGATGCCGACCACCGTGACCAGTGCGGCGGCCAGGCCCGCACCGGCGGCCGAAACACCTGCCTGCGCCAGGATGAAGATGGCTCCGGCCAGCACCAGCGCGACGCCGGCGACGATGCGCAGAATGCCGATCCGGTCGAAAGCGCCGGCGACCAGCGAGGTTCGAGACATCCGACGCCACCGCTCGCGCTCGGTCTCCGAGGCCTGCCGCCACAGCAGCGCGCCACCGAAGCACGCCATGACGGACGGGACGAACCACCAGCCCAGCGGCAACGTGCGGGCATTGACCAACAACACGATGATGCCGGCGGCGAGGGCGACCAGAAATTCCAGCGCCGAACGCTTGGTGTTCTCCTTCTCGGTCGGCGGAATGCGCAGCACGATCCAGAAGGCGCCGTACAGGAGCACACCGAGGCCGGCGCTGAAGGACAACACCACGAACGCGACGCGCACGACGGAGCGACGCAGGCCCAGATGATCGGCCAGTCCCGAAGCCACGCCACCCAGGATCCGGCCGTCCACAGACCGGTAGAGGCGTGGGTGGCTTGGCTCAGCCGGCGCCGTTGCCGGCGGCACATTCGGCGGTGCAGGTGGCGTAGTGGTGCTCATCGTGTACCCATCATGGCGGGCCGATGGCTTCCACGGCATCAGGAAGCACCCCGAGTCGCCCAGCCGCCCGGGTTCAGGGTGAGTCGGGACGGAATCCGGGCAGACCCCGATACCTTTCTGGTGTCCAGCACCGCAGGCTGAATGGCATGACGACCACCATGAATGACTCCGGTTCCACCGGCGCCCCGCCACCGCCGCCGCTACCGCCACCCAGCAGCGGCGGCCAAGCGGCAATCCGTCCGATTCGTCGCAGTAGCACCGATCGAATGATCACCGGTGTGGCCGGCGGCCTAGGGCAATACTTCGGCATCGACGCGGTGATCTTCCGGGTGCTGTTCGCGGTCCTGACGTTCTTCGCCGGCATCGGGCTGCTGATCTATTTGGTCTGCTGGCTGCTGATCCCGGAGCCGAACGTGCAGACTTCCGCGTTGGACCGGGGCATCGAGCAGTTGCGGCTACGCAAGACACCGCCGTGGCTGGTCATCTCCGCGGCGGCGTTGGCCTTGTGGGCGTTCTGGTTCTCCTGGTGGTCGCCTGGCCCCACTTTCCCCGCACTGGCGTTGATCGCAATCGTCCTGATCGTTCTGGTACATCGAAACGGTGTCTCAGCCGGCAAGAAAACGAGCGGGGCGCCTGCTCATGCGCCATATCCGTGGGAAACGCCGGTCGAGCAATCCTCGGACACGGTGAACCTGTTCAAGCAGGACGCAGCGCCCGACGCCGCCACTGCGGCCATGCCGCCCGCGGTGCCTGCAGACGGTGGAGCCGCCGCCCCGTCGTTCACCGAGCCGCTGGTTGCCCCGCTGAACGACTACGGCCGGACGATGCGCAACTGGTACACCGAATCGCAGAAGGCGCGGCGGGAAAGGCTGGCTCGGCGTCGTCCGATCAAGCTCGCCGTGGCCGCGGTGTTGTTCGGCGGCTGGGCGATCTTCGGAATCATCGATGCGATCACCGGAATTCCGTTCGCTGCCTACATCTGGTTCGCTCTCGGGGTCCTGACGCTCGGCCTGATCGCCAGCCTGGTGACGCGCCGTTCAGTGTGGTCCCTTGTCGGCCCGATCGCCTTGCTCTGCGTCCCGGCTCTGGTGTTCGGGGGCAGTCACGCCAGCCTCAAGGACGGCTCGGGCAAGGTGGGAAGTGCCCCGACGTCGATCGCGGAGTTGTCCGATCAGCATTTGTTCGCCGGCGACCTCACGCTGGACCTGACGAACCTTCCGGCCGCCACATCCGACAGGTCGGTGAAGATCACCGAAGGTGCCGGACGAGTGCTGATCCGGGTACGTCAGAATGCCAACGTGCTGGTGGCGGCCCGAGTGCACATCGGCGATATCCAGTTGGGTAGCTCGCAGGCCGTCGGCGATCGCGTGGGCGGAATGAACACCAGGCTGGACATCGCACCGACGTCGACGGCTACCGGCTCACGGCTGACGGTCATCGTCGACCTGACCGTCGGGCACATCCAGGTCGATCGGGTTCCCTAACAGAGGCTCGCCGCTGGGCGGCGGCCAATTTGAGATAGCGAGCGGTCGTGATAGCGACTGCTCGCTATCTCAGTTCTCGCTATTCCCACTCGATGGTGCCTGGCGGTTTGCTCGTCACGTCCAGCACAACGCGGTTGACCTCGCGCACCTCATTGGTTATCCGAGTCGAGATTTTCTCCAGCACCTCATAGGGCACCCGGGTCCAGTCCGCGGTCATGGCGTCTTCGCTCGACACCGGACGCAGCACGATCGGGTGCCCGTAAGTCCGGCCATCGCCTTGCACACCAACGGATCTGACATCAGCGAGCAACACCACCGGGCACTGCCAGATCTCGCGGTCCAGCCTGGCCGCCGACAACTCGGCGCGGGCGATCGCATCGGCACGTCGCAGGATCTCCAACCGCTCGGCGTCCACCGCACCGACGATCCGAATGCCCAGGCCCGGGCCGGGGAACGGCTGTCGCCAGACGATCTCCTCAGGAAGCCCCAGTTCGGATCCGACCCGGCGAACCTCATCCTTGAACAACGCGCGCAGCGGCTCCACCAACTCGAACTGCAGATCGTCGGGTAAGCCGCCCACGTTGTGGTGGCTCTTGATGTTGGCCGTCCCGGTCCCGCCGCCTGACTCGACGACGTCGGGATACAGCGTCCCCTGCACCAGGAACTGGACCGGAGCGCCCCGGCCCTCCTCCGCGGCGGCGACGATCTCGATCTCAGCCTGCTCGAAGCAGCGGATGAACTCGCGGCCGATGATCTTGCGCTTCTCCTCCGGGTCGGTCACGCCGGACAAGGCTTCGAGGAACTGCGCCCGCGCGTCGACCACTTTCAACGAAACCCCGGTAGCAGCAACGAAATCCTGCTCGACCTGCTCCGCCTCGCCGGCCCGCAACAACCCATGGTCGACGAAGACGCAGGTCAGCTGCTCGCCGACCGCCTTCTGCACCAAGGCCGCCGCGACCGCGGAATCCACTCCGCCGGACAGGCCGCAGATGACCTGCTTGTCACCGACCTGCGCACGGATCGAGGCGACCTGGTCGTCGATGATGTTGGCGTCGGTCCAGGTCGGCTTCAGCCCGGCGATGTTGTACAGGAAGTTGGTCAGTATCTGCTGGCCGTTCTCGGTGTGCAGCACCTCGGGATGGAACTGCACGCCGGCCAGCCGCCGTCCGGTGTCTTCGAACGCGGCGACCGGCGCCCCGGCCGAGGACGCGGTCACGACGAACCCCGCAGGGGCGCGGGTCACCTCGTTGCCGTGTGACATCCACACCAGCAGCGACGTCGACTGCTCGGCGAACAACGTGCCCGGATCAGAGACCGTCAATGAGGTCCGGCCGAATTCCGACCCACCGGTGTTCGCAACCTCGCCGCCCAGCGCCTGTGTCATGGACTGGAAGCCGTAGCAGATGCCGAACACCGGCACGCCGGCGGCGAACAGCGCCGGGTCGGTGTCCGGGGCGCCCGGTTCGAACACCGAGGCAGGGCCGCCGGACAGGATGATCGCCTTCGGGTTCTTGGCCAGCATCTGGGCAACCGGCATCGACGAGGGCACGATCTCTGAGTAGACCTTCGCCTCACGTACCCGCCGGGCTATCAGCTGGGCATACTGCGCTCCGTAGTCGACGACGAGAACGGTGTCTGTCTGCACCATGGCATTCTCGCAGAGCCGCCACGGGCCGAGTTACGCGACAGTCCGCCGGTTACGCGCCATATCGCGTAACTCAGCCAGCGATGCGTAACTCAGCGGCTGGGGTCAGTTCCGTTCCCGTTCAGGTCCAGTCGCGTTCAGGTCCAGTTGAAATGGACGCCGGTGAACTGCTCGCTGACGTCCCACAGTTCGGCGGCCAAGGCGGCGTCCTGGCCCAGCGGGCCGATCCGCGACGGCCCTACCGGCCCGCGGGACTCGCCAAACCAACCAGGGCCGGTATAGGACCCCGGTTCCGCGGCCGCCGCGGCGTACAGCGTGGCGTTCGCGCCAGCTTTCGCAGACTGCAACACCACGTGTCCGAACACAGCTCCCAGCCCGCGGACGACCGAGTTGGCCCCGATGCCGTCCTTGCTCAGGAACAGGTTCGTCGCCGACAGCCCCGGATGAGCGACCGTCGAGGTCAGCGCCGAGCCGTGTGCACTTGCCCGGCGCTGCAACTCCAGTCCGAACAACAGGTTGGCCAGCTTGGAGTTCGCATACGCCCTGGTCGGGTTGTAGGTATCCGGCGGGTTGCCTTCGATCACCGTCGCGCTGCCGCTGCGATGGGCCAGCGAGGAGACAGTCACCACCCGGGCCGCCTCAGCGGCGAGCAACGGGGCCAGCAGTTGCCCGGTCAGCGCGAAGTGGCCGAGATGATTGGTGCCGAACTGCAGCTCGAAACCGTCTTCGGTAGTCCGCCACTGCGGTGGCGCCATCACTCCGGCGTTGTTCACCAGCAGGTGCAGCGGCTCGGACCAGGCCACGGCGAACTTGGTGACTGAGGCCAGCGAGGCAAGATCCAGCTCCGCGGCCCGCACCCGGGCACCCGGCACAACCGCTCGGATCCGGTCCGCTGCCTGCTCGGCCTTGGTCAGGTTCCGGCATGCCAGCGTGACGCTCGCGCCGTGCCTGGCCAGCTCGGCGGCAGTGGGCCAACCGATTCCGGAGTTCGCGCCGGTCACGATGACCTGCTTGTCGTCGAAGGACGGCAACTGCGACGGATTCCAACCCATGAGATGCACGCTAGTCGGCAGGAGCGGTGGCCGCCGGGCGAGCCGCGATGCGGCACACATGCCCGCCGGGCACACTGACAGCATGAGTGGGCATCGCAGCGGGTATCAGCGAACTGGCCGTGACCGGCGAACAAGGGCATACGTCAGCGATGACTGCTCGCGCACTGAGCCGTGCTCGCTCACAGAACAGGAGGATTCATGACCGACGAACGTGTCCGGACCCGCCTGTGGCGCAACGGAGTCCTGGAGAAGGAGGACTTTCCGTTCGAAGACATCTCCGACTACATCTGCCAGGACGACTGCCTGGTGTGGGCCGACGTCCTCGCGCCCGACGCAGACCGACTCAACGGACTGGCCGAAGAACTGTCCCTCGACAAGCTCGCCGTCGAAGACGCCATCGCCCATTTCGAACGCCCGAAGGCGCTGCGCTACGAGACCCACACCTTCATCGCGGCCTACGCGCTGGACCTGGAACGTGAGTCCGGCGAGCTGTGCGCGACTCAGGTGTCGGCGTTCGTCCTCAAACGAGCCCTGGTCACCGTCCATTCCGATGAATGGTTCGACATCGACACCATCGTCAAGCGCTGGGACGAGAACGCCGACCTGGTGAAGCTAGGGCCGAAGGCGCTCGTGTACGGAATGCTGGACGTTCTGGTGGACGGTCACTTCGACACCATCCAGGCCCTCGACGACAAGATGGAGGACCTCGAGGACATCCTGTTCGACGAGAACCTCCGTGGTCAGCTGGCCGGACGCCGGACCTTCCAACTTCGCAAGTCGCTGGTGCAAGCCCGCAGAGTCATCCTGCCGATGCGTGAGGTCGTGGGGACCATCACCAGGCACGACACTGACATCGCTGATGAACTTCGCCCCTATTTCGACGACCTTTACGATCACGTCCTGCGGGCCTCGGAGTGGACGGAATCACTGCGGGACATGATCTCGTCGGTGTTCGAGACGAACCTGTCGTTGCAGGATGCCCGGCTCAATACGATCATGAAAAAGTTGACCGCCTACGCGGCGATAATCGCGATCCCGACGGCAGTGACCGGCTTCTACGGCCAGAACGTTCCGTACCCGGGCTTCGCGCAGCACTGGGGATTCATCACCAGCTCGTCGATAATGGTGACGCTGGTGATCGGGTTGTGGATCATGTTCAAACGCAAGGAATGGTTGTAGATCAGCCCGCCCGCGTTTGATGAATCTCATGAATCGGGTTCGTCGACGCACCGGCAGCCAGACCGTCGACGAGCGTCGCGATCAACGACGGCACTTCCGCCGAACGCACTCGCGCGGTTGCAATGCATTGCTCGTCACGCCACAGGCTGAGCACCACGAAGCCGTCGTCGTGGTGGGAGTGCACTCGCAGCGCACGCCCCTCACCGCGAGGATCTGAGAAGATCTCGCTGCCGTCCGGGAACGCAACGACCTGCGCCATGCAGCCATTGTGCCCACCAAACCTGGGAATTCCTATGGCTTGTTCGAGAGCCAGCAATATGGCTTATCTGGCGCGGATTTGGCTTGGGTCAGCGCACCCCGCTGACGATCAGCTCTGCCTTCTGGAACTCCTTCACGGAGGAGTATCCGCATTTGGCCATCACGCGGCGCACCGCTCCGAACAGGTTGCGTTCGCCGCTGGCATCCGATGTCGGACCGACCAGCACCTCTTCCAAACTAGGCCGTTCGGACGGCTCGAGGCCGAGATCGATCAGCTCCGACCGGGGTACCCGCGGGTGAGACGCGGTCGGATCCCAGTACCGGCCACCTCCGGGCGCCTCGGCCGCCACGGCCAGCGGTTCGCCGAGCATGACCGCGTCCGCGCCGCACACCAGCGCCTTCGCGATGTCGCCGCCGGTTGAGATATCGCCGTAGGCGACAAGGTGAACGTAACGACCGCCGGTCTCATCGAGGTACGCACGACGGGCCGCTGCCGCGTCGGCGATCGCAGTCGCCATCGGGACGTCGATACCCAGCGCACTGTGCGTGGTGGAACCGGAATGCGCCCCATAACCGACGATCACCCCAGCTGCGCCGGTTCGCATCAGGTGCAACGCGGTCTGGTAGTTGGTGACGCCCCCGACCAAAACCGGGATGTCCAGATCGGCGATGAATGTCTTGAGGTTCAAGGCATCCTCGGATGCGGCGTCGGTCGCAACATGCTCGGCGGAGATGACAGTGCCCTGGATGACCAGGACGTCGACACCGGCTTTGAGGACGGCTGGCGACAGCGCAACCGTGTGCTGCGGAGACAGCCGCACAACCACCCGAACGCCCGCCGCGCGCAGCTCGTCGATCCGCCGGCCGAGCAGTTCCTCCGACACCGGTTGGGCGTAAATCTCCTGCAAGCGTTTGGTGGAACAGCGCTCGTCAGAGCCGATCTCTTTCAGCACCCCGGACGGGTCGTCGTAGCGTGCCCACAGACCCTCGCCGTTGAGCACCGCCATGCCGCCCAGCCGTTCGATCTCAACGGCGCTCTCCGGTGAAACGACCGCATCCGAGGGCGCCGCGACGAGCGGCAACTCAAAGGTGTGCGCGTCGATCTGCCAAGCCGTCGACACCACCGAGGAACCCCGGGTACGCCTGGTCGGCACGAGTGCCACCTCGTCCAGGTGGTAACCCCGCCGTGCCTCGCGGCCTAGTCCGATCTCAACGGTGTCCGGCATGCCGACAAGTCTGCCCTATCAGCCACCGCGAGCAAGATCCGCAGCCCGATTGCGCAACCTTCTCCGGCGCTGGTCCGGAGAATGTTGCGCAATCGCAGGAAATAATTAGCGGGCCGAGTAGTTCGGCGCCTCGACCGTCATCTGGATGTCATGCGGGTGGCTCTCGGTGAGCCCAGCCGAAGTGATCCGGACGAACTGGCCACGTTCCTGCAACTCGCCGATCGAGTGCGAGCCAACGTAGAACATCGATTGCCGAAGGCCACCGATCAACTGGTAGGCGACCGCTGCAAGCGGGCCGCGATAGGGCACCTGACCCTCGATGCCTTCCGGCACGATCTTGTCGTCGTCGGTCACATCGCCCTGGAAGTAACGGTCCTTGGAGTACGACTTGCCCCGTCCGCGGCTCTGCATCGCAGCGAGTGAACCCATGCCGCGATAGGACTTGAACTGCTTGCCATTGATGAACACCAATTCGCCGGGCGATTCCTCGCAACCGGCCAGCAGAGAACCGAGCATCACGGTGTCCGCGCCGGCGACGAGTGCCTTGGCGATGTCGCCGGAGTACTGCAGGCCGCCGTCACCGATGACCGGGACGCCGGCAGCCTTGGCAGCAAGCGCCGCTTCGTAGATCGCTGTCACCTGCGGGACGCCGACCCCGGCCACCACCCGAGTCGTGCAGATCGACCCTGGCCCAACCCCGACCTTGATTCCGTCGGCGCCGGCGTCGATCAATGCCTGCGCACCGGCCCGGGTTGCGACATTGCCACCGACCACATCCACGCCCCGGGCAGCCTGTTCTGCCTTGAGCCGCTTGATCATGTCGGTGACACCGGTTGCGTGACCGTTGGCCGTGTCGACCATCAACACGTCGACGCCGGATTCCACCAGCGCCATCGCGCGCTTGTACGCATCGTCGAAGAAACCGATCGCAGCCCCGACCCGCAACCGGCCGGCCGGGTCCTTGGTGGCCAACGGGAACTGCTCGCTCTTGGTGAAGTCCTTGACCGTGATCAGGCCCTGCAACCGACCAGCGGCATCGACCAACGGCAGTTTCTCGATCTTGTTCTTGGCGAGCAGGCCCAACGCAACATCCTTGTGAACGCCGACCTGCGCGGTCACCAGCGGCATCGGAGTCATCACCTCGGCCACGGTCCGGGAGAAGTCGGACTCGAACCGCAGGTCGCGGTTGGTGATGATGCCGACCAGCAGGCCGTCCGCGTCTACAACCGGAAGGCCGGAAATCCGGAACCGCGCGCACAACTCGTCCACGTGGGCCAGCGTGGCGTCGGGACTGGTGGTGACCGGATGAGTGACCATGCCGGCCTCGGAGCGCTTGACCAGGTCCACCTGGGCTGCCTGATCATCGATGGACAGGTTGCGATGCAGCACGCCCAGTCCGCCCTGCCGGGCCATCGCGATGGCCAGCCGCGCCTCGGTAACGGTGTCCATCGCAGCGGAAACAAGCGGGATGCGTAGCGAGATGTTGCGGCTCAGCCTGGTCGTGGTATCGACCTCGCTGGGGATCACGTCCGTCGACCCCGGCAGCAGCAGCACGTCGTCGAAGGTCAGGCCTAGGTTGGCGAACTTGGCGGGCACTCCGTCAGCGGATGCGGTGGCGGGTTCGGATGTCACGCGAAAACTCCCTCATAGACCTGCATGACCGGCCGCGCCGACGGGCCGATAAGTCATCCTACGCAGAGCGCCGATCAACAGTTCGCTGAGCAATCACCGTGGTTTCCCTGAGACTCGTTCATGACAAACATCAGGGGTGATTCAGGGTTGTCCCCACTGCCCGTGAACGCGCAAACCAGCCAGTCTGTGTATCGAAACAGAGAACTGAGAACGGCTATCTCGAAAGGCATCTCATGCTCGAAAGGCATCTCATGACTGCGCCCGCTCAGACTTCAACCACCATTCCGGGTAATCCAGCGACACATTCGATCGCGGCCCGCGCCATCAACGTCAGCAAGGTTTACGGCATGGGCGACACCCAAGTGCACGCCCTCGACGATGTCTCGGTCGATTTCGCCCGTGCCGAGTTCACCGCGATCATGGGCCCGTCCGGTTCCGGGAAGTCGACCCTGATGCATTGCCTCGCCGGGCTGGACAACGCGTCCTCCGGCTCGGTGCTGATCGGCGACACCGAGCTCGTCGGCCTGTCGGACAAGAAGATGACCCAGCTTCGCCGCGACCGGATCGGATTCGTATTCCAGTCCTTCAACCTGGTGCCCACCCTGACCGCACTGGAGAACATCACCCTGTCGA
>DASXHV010000132.1:0-40317 GCA_036488285.1 Jatrophihabitans sp.
CCAAGGGCGTCGCGCCGATCAGCGAGGCAACCGGTCGAGTTCGGATGGAAGAGGTCGAGGGCACCGGTAAGGGTTCCGGTCGCAAGCTGATCGTGACCCCGGACGACGGCTCGGAGGAGATCGAGTACCCGATCTCGCGCCGTGCCCGGTTGCTGGTCAACGACGGTGACACCGTGCAGGTCGGCGAGCAACTCGTTGCCGGTGCGGTCAACCCGCACGACGTGCTGCGGATCATGGGCCCGCGCGAGGTGCAGCTGCACCTCGTCCGCGAAGTCCAGGAGGTGTACCGCAGCCAAGGTGTTGCGATCCACGACAAGCACATCGAGGTGATCATCCGTCAGATGCTCAAGCGCATCACGGTGATCGAGTCGGGCGCGACGGAGTTCCTGCCGGGTTCGCTCGTCGAGCGGGCGCTGTTCGAGGCGGAGAACCGTCGGGTTGTCGCCGAGGGTGGCGAGCCGGCTTCGGGTCGTCCGGTGCTGATGGGTATCACCAAGGCATCGCTGGCTACCGAGTCGTGGTTGTCGGCCGCTTCCTTCCAGGAGACCACTCGCGTCCTCACCGACGCGGCGATCTCGGCCAAGTCCGACTCACTGGTCGGGCTGAAGGAGAACGTCATCATCGGTCAGCTGATCCCGGCCGGTACCGGCATTGCCAAGTACCGCAACGTCGAGGTCAATCCCACTGAAGAGGCCCGAGCAGCGGCGTTCTCAATGGCTGGCTACGACGAGAGCGATTACTACGGGTTCGGTCCCGGTGGTGGCCAGGCTGTCGCACTCGATGACTTCGGGTACAACACCGACTACCGCTAAGAGTTACGCAGCGACGGCCCGGCTCCTCAAGGAGCCGGGCCGTTCTGCGTTCAAGCTTCGCAACCTCATATCGGTCCGAGGGCCATGGCAACCAAACCACTACCAAGTCCCGCCACCCAACGAGGGCCGGTCCCGAAAGGAACCGGCCCTCGCTCGTGAGGTGATGAAGGAACTACAGCGGGCGAACGTTCTCCGCCTGCGGGCCCTTCTGACCCTGGGTGGTGTCGAACTCCACCCGCTGGTTCTCGTCCAGGGTGCGATACCCCTGGGTGGAGATGGCCGAGTAGTGGACGAACACGTCCGGCCCGTCGCCGTCCGGTGCGATGAAGCCGAAGCCCTTCTCGCTGTTGAACCACTTCACGGTTCCTTGTGCCATGTACTTCTCCCTGCTCAAAACGGCAAGTTCCGCAGGGCGCGAAACCCGGGTTGCGGTCTATTGCATTTCCGGGTCGAAAGAACAAAACGCCCGCAGTCAAGAACGGCGGGCGTTCAACGATCATGGAAAACTGCAACTACAACCGCGAAAAAGGCTAACAGATTTCTGCCGTTCGTCCACCCAGGGCGGCAGCCCCCGAAAGCCGTCGTTCTGACCGGGCTCGGGGGCAGGCGCCGTGGATGGTCGAACCTCAGTGCCGCGCCAGCGCTCTCGTCGACAGCAGCAGCAGGTTCGCAGCTGCGATCAGGGTGTTCGCCTGCCGCGCCGAGACCGGCTGGTCGTGGAACGCGGCGCCCTCCAGCTGGTTTCTGATCTGGTCGGCGAGCAGATTCCGGAGCGTGTCCAGGGTGTTCAGCGCTGCCTCAGTCGCGGTGTAGCGACCGTCGTCGGTAGCGCTTCCGCTGGCCAGTGCCTTCGTGGATGCGGTGAGCGTGTTCATCGCGAACTCGCCCGTTGTGGCCAGAATCTGCTTGTACGCCTGTCCCAATCGCCGTACCTGCTCGCTGTTGCTCCGTAGCGCCCGCGGCAGTGCCTGGGGCGAGGTGATCTCGGTGAGCACCCGCCCGTCGCCGGGGTAGTCATCGGCGAGTCCGGTCAACGCGAGCAGTGTCGGCCGGGTGTCGACCTGGTCGGTGAACGTCCGGTTGTCCACGCCACGCGACTTGATCCCAGGACCAGCGAAGGCAGCGAAGATGGTCTGCATGTCCGGCCACAATCCGCCGTGATTCCAAGCGAAACCCGACGACGTGTAAACGCAAGGCCTGGTGCAGTTTGCAGCGCCGCTGCCGACGTATTCGTCCTCGCCTGAATAGAAGGTCAGCGACGGTGTCCGGGCGGCGTCGGCACTCACGAAGTGCAGGATCTTCTCTTCCACCGGGTCAGCCATTTGATAGGACAGCTTGTCGGTCTGGCCGGTCAGCGGATTGGCCACCGTGAGACCGCTGATGTCGCGCTCCAACTGTCGGACTGTCTGATCGGTACGGACCGGGTTGCCCGTCACCCACAAGGCCGGTGCCGGGTCGGAGTGGATCGCGAACGGGGTGGTGTTGTTCGTGGTCGTGGTCGTGGCCAGCAGGCCCGGCAGGTTGACGTTCACCTCCGAGCTCACCGCATAGCTGCAGTAGTTACCGGCCGATCCGGTACAGGTGCTCGGCGTCGGCGCGCTACCGGAGAAGTGGTCGCCCTCGTCCGTACCGACCGCGAAGAGCGTGTTCTTGCTGGTGATTCCGTCCTTGGCGAGCCGGCTCAGGAACTGGCCGAAGGCGGTGTCGTAATCATGCAGTTGCTGCTCGTAGAGCAGGTGTCCCGGACCGAGGTCACCGAGTCGCGTCGCACCGTGGTCGCCGTGTACGTCGGACAGATACACGTTGGCGATCTGAACGCCATGCTCAAGCATCTGCGCGGCGTAGCCGAGCGAGTTGTTCGCGGTCTCAGAGTCGAAACCCGGAAAGCCCGGGTTGCCTGACGCATCGGTGATCGGCGTGCCGTTCATCGCCTCGACAGCACCGGACGGGCTGATCTGCGGTTGTACCTGGGCACTGCCGAACAGCGCCTTGTAACCCGAGTAGCCGCCAGGCTCGTCGGGCAGCGTGTCAGACTCACCGCTCGCGCACAGTGCGGAGGTCTGCGCGCAGTGCACTCCGTAGCCGATGAAGTCGGCCATCGCCTTGGTCGGGTTCTGCGTTGCTTCGACCTGTTGCGGGGAGTTCGCGCCGAAGACGGTCGGGATGTCGGTGGCGATGTTTTCCAGGATGGTGTTGGACATCCCCACCTCGCCGACGTTGCAGCCCGCGCGGGTGAAGGGGACCCAGGGCGCCGGCGCGTTGACGTTGCTGTTGTTGGGAACGTTGTTCCGATCAGCGGTGTACTGGGTGTTGTATTTGGTGTCGCTGTTGTTGCCGGACGGGTCGTAGATCGGGTCGGTCCAGTACGCGAAGGAAACGCCGGGGTGTGTCTTGCCGGCCGAGTCGTAGTAATCGAAGCTGTTCGACTGGGTGATCGCGTTGCGGTCCGGATAGAGCCCGGTCTGATTGGCGACGAAATTGGTCGCGGTGTGCACGAGCACGTCGCGAGTGTTTCCGAGGACGACGCCCTGTGACTTCAGAAAGTCGAACAGGTGTGGCATCTGCTCTAGATCACTCGGCACGTTCGGGTTGTCCCGGGTGAGGTGGACGTTGTCGAACTGCAGCTGGATGACGTGGGAGATGCCATTGGCGAGATTGCAGTCGTTGCTGTGCCGAGGCGATGGCGATGGTCGGATAGCCGCCGCCGAGCCGGTGGACGCAGCCACCATTCCGATGCCGGTTGCCATGACCGCGACCAAGCCGATCGTCCTGCGCCGAAAAGTGGTCATTGCGGCCCCCTAGCTCAAATGTACGAATGCGTACCAGAACCTAGACCGACGGTTGTTGTGTTTGCGTGCCGTTATGGCACCGATTCATAGCGAACTATCAGGCGATTCATGGCTTAGCGACGGTTGTAGACCCTCGTTCAGCGCCGCTCACATGAGCAGGCTGAGCTCGACGGGACTACTTTGAGGTTTGGACCTGGCCTACGTCAACGAGATCTGCAAATATGACCGGCACGCGCTCAGATGAGCGCGATGAGCTTCGGGGGGCAAATGGCACGACAGGCCGCCGCTTCGCCGTCCGAGATGGTGCTGGCCACCCGAGTGGCGCGGCTGTACTTCATCGATGACAAGTCCAAGGTCGAGATCGCCGAGCAGCTCGACATCAGCCGTTTCCGCGTAGCGCGGCTTCTCGAGTCTGCGCGGGCGATGGGCATCGTGCGGATCGAGATCGGGATGCCGGGCACCCTTGACGTCGCCTTGTCGGCCGAACTCGCCGCCGGTTACGGGCTTCGCTACGCCTTCGTTTACGACTTCGGTGACGACGCTGACAGTTCCCTGCGGCATCGTCTAGGGGAAGCCGCAGGCGAAGCCATCGCCGACATAGCCACCACGTCCGACGTAGTCGGTGTGGCCTGGGCTCGCTCGTTGTTCGACATGGCCCGCAGTATGACCGGCTTTCCGTCCTGCCCGTTGGTGCAGATGACCGGAGCCCTGTCGCGTACCGGCGGCGAGGACTTGCTCGACCTGGTGCGTGCCCTGACGAGGATCAACGGCGGTCCGTCCTACGGCTTCTACGCACCGATGATCGTCGGCGACGAGCGCGCGGCAAAGGTCATTTCAAGCCATCCGGACGTGGCCAAGGCGTTCGCCATGCAACGCGAGATCACCATCGCGATGGTCGGCATCGGGGCCTGGCAGAAGGGGGCTTCCAGCATCTACGACGCCCTCGACGAGCAGGATCGGGATGCCATTTCGGCCTGCGGCGCGCATGCTGAGATCTCCGGGGTGTTCATCGATGAAGAGGGTCGCGCAATCGCGACTCCGTTGGATAATCGGATGATCGTGACATCAGAGAGGTTGCTGGCGCAGATACCTACGGTGCTGGCTGTGGCTTACGGATCTGCCAAGGTCTCTGCCGTGCGGGCAGCACTCAACGGAGGGTTGGTGAATGGCCTCATCACGCACGCCAGCCTCGCTCGCGACGTCCTGGCCCTGCCTCGAGGCGACGCGCGACCGGCAGTGGCGCACGCCGGACGCGGCTGAGCATTCCTCGGTCGGCCAACTGGACGCCGAGTTGCTGGGCGGCGTGGCCAACGCCGGCCGGGTGTTCCGCCTCGGCGCGGCCGTACAGCGTCCTGCGCCGGCCAGCCGCGACGCGGTTCACCGCCTGCTCGGGCATCTGCACGCTGTCGGCTTTGCAGGCGCACCGCGGGTGCTGTCGACTTGCGGTGATCAGGAGCTGTTGTCCTGGGTGCCGGGCCGGGCGGCAGCTTTTCCCTTGCCGCCGTGGGCCGTCAGCGATGCTGCGCTGGCCAGCGTGGGCGCGCTGATCCGCCGCTTCCACGATGCCATCGGCAGCTTCACCGCCCCTGACCTGGCCTGGCCCGAGGTGGCAATCCCGGAGCCGTACCGGGATGGCCGGATCAGTCACAACGACCTGCATCCGGGCAATATCGTGTTCGCCGACGACGTCGCCGTCGGATTGATCGACTTCGACCTGGCCGGGCCGGGCGGCCTGGTGTGGGACCTTGCCTCGCTGGTGCGGTACTGGTGCCCACTGGTCGACGACCCCGACTTGCCGCCTGGCGACGCGGATCGAAGGCTCGATCGCTTCGGGTTGTTGTTGGATGCCTACGGCCTGCAGGGCGAGGATCGGGTCGCGGTCGCCGACGCGCTGATCGACAACCACGACTGGACATACCGGATCGTCATGGATGAGGCCAGTCGAGGGCACGACGGGTTCCGCCGGCACTGGAACGAGATCGGCGGCCTGGCCAGCAGATCTCGTGCCTGGATTCTTGAGCGAAGCGTTGACCTGCGGGCAGCTGCCCGATGAGTCCTATTTGCCCCCCTCAAAGCTAAAGAGAGCTTTAGGAAGGCCGTCAGCGCTGATCAGTCGCCCGTGATTGCCGATGCGGCTCGGTCGTGGCGGCCTCGACCCGTACGGAGGAACCGCCAGCGATCTGATCTCGGTTCCCTATCGATACCTGCCTGTCCGGACTGGGTCGCTGCCAGCCGACGGCGGGTATCATGGTGATGAGTAGCTACACCGGACTGTGCTCCGATTGTGTTTGGACCGTGCTCCACTAGCGGTCCAACTGATAGGGATCCAGCCTGATTTTGATCCCTGGGCAGGCACCGGTATTGTTCTCACTTGTGCCCGGAGCCTCCGGGCGCTCACCCGTGCTCGTCGCGGGTAGCCATTGATTGCAGCATTGAAATGGCTACTGACGAACCGGGGCCGTCCGGAAATCCTGCGGGGCCTGCCGAACCTTCGGCCGTGCGGATTTTCCTGGGTCGGGGCGCGACACGCCCGACCTCGGGGACCGGAAGGTTACAACAGCAGAGCAGACACGTTGCCGGGGTCCAAGCCCCCGCCTCAGCTGGAACATCAGCGGTGGCCGGGCCGAAGATTCCACGACGTACCGCAGACGAGCGAGGAGATTGCAGGCCGCATGCCTACGATCCAGCAACTGGTCCGTAAGGGCCGGCAGGACAAGATCGGCAAGACCAAGACCCCGGCGCTGAAGGGTTCTCCGCAGCGACGTGGTGTCTGCACGCGTGTCTATACGACCACGCCCAAGAAGCCGAACTCGGCGCTGCGCAAGGTGGCTCGTGTCCGGTTGACCAGCGGCATCGAGGTCACCGCGTACATCCCGGGCGTCGGCCACAACCTGCAGGAGCACTCGATCGTGCTCGTCCGCGGTGGCCGGGTGAAGGACCTGCCCGGCGTCCGGTACAAGATCATCCGTGGCTCGCTGGACACCCAGGGTGTCCGCGGCCGCAAGCAGGCCCGCAGCCGTTACGGCGCGAAGAAGGAGAAGAGCTAATGCCCCGCAAAGGCCCGGCTCCGCGTCGTCCCCTCGTGGTCGACCCGGTCTACAACTCGCCGCTGGTCACCCAGCTGGTGAACAAGATCCTGCTGGACGGCAAGCGGTCCACCGCCGAAAGCATCGTCTACGGCGCCCTCGAAGGCGTCCGTGACACGAACGGCACCGACCCGGTGGTCACGCTCAAGCGCGCCCTGGACAACATCAAGCCGACGCTCGAGGTCAAGAGCCGGCGTGTCGGTGGCGCGACCTACCAGGTCCCCGTCGAGGTCAAGGCCGGCCGCAGCACGACTCTCGCGCTGCGCTGGTTGGTCGGCTACTCCCGGGCCCGCCGCGAGAAGACGATGACCGACCGCCTGATGAACGAACTGCTGGACGCCAGCAACGGACTCGGAGCCAGCGTCAAGCGTCGCGAAGACACCCACAAGATGGCCGAGTCCAACAAGGCCTTCGCCCACTACCGCTGGTAGTCGGCCCCAACACTCAGCCCGCAGAAACGACTGCACACCCGCAACGACACCGAGAAGGAATGATGGCCAACAACGCCGAGCTCGCCAAGACCCGCAACATCGGGATCATGGCGCATATCGACGCGGGCAAAACCACGACGACCGAGCGCATCCTCTTCTACACCGGAATCTCCTACAAGATCGGTGAAGTCCACGACGGCAACGCGACGATGGACTGGATGGAGCAGGAGCAGGAGCGCGGCATCACGATCACGTCCGCGGCGACCAAATGCACCTGGAAGGGTCACACCATCCAGATCATCGACACGCCCGGGCACGTGGACTTCACTGTCGAGGTGGAGCGCTCGCTGCGCGTCCTCGATGGTGCGGTCGCGGTGTACGACGGTGTCGCCGGTGTCGAACCGCAGACCGAGCAGGTCTGGCGGCAGGCCGACAAGTACAACGTTCCTCGGATGTGCTTCGTCAACAAGCTCGACCGGACCGGCGCGGACTTCTTCCGCTGCGTTCAGATGATGAAGGACCGGCTCAACGCCACCCCGCTCGTACTGCAGATCCCGATCGGTGCCGAAGCCGACTTCATCGGCGTCGTCGACCTGCTCGGGATGCGCGCCCTGGTGTGGCGCGGCGAGACCGAGAAGGGTGAGGACTACACCGTCGAGGAGATCCCGGCCGATCTGGTCGACTCTGCGAACCAGTGGCGCGAAACCCTGCTCGAGACGTTGTCCGACGTGGACGACGAGATCGCTGAGGCCTACCTCGAGGGGGGCGACCTGTCCATCGTCACCCTCAAGGCCGCGATCCGTCGAGCCACCATCGGCGGCAAGCTCAACCCGGTGCTGACCGGTTCGGCCTTCAAGAACAAGGGTGTCCAGCCGATGCTGGACGCGGTGGTGGACTTCCTGCCGTCACCGCTGGATGTCGACCACGTCACCGGCACCTTGATGGATGGCGAGACCGAGGTCGAGCGCAAGGCCGACGAGTCCGAGCCGCTGGCCGCACTGGCGTTCAAGATCGCCACCGACCCGCACCTGGGCAAGCTGACCTTCGTCCGGATCTACTCGGGCGTGCTGGAAAACGGCTCGCAGGTTCTCAACTCAACCAAGGACCGCAAAGAGCGGATCGGCAAGATCTACCAGATGCACGCGAACAAGCGTGAGGAGCTGCCACGCGCCGGCGCAGGCGACATCATCGCCGTTGCCGGTCTGAAGCAGACCACCACTGGTGACACGTTGTCCGACCCGGCCAAGCCGGTCATTCTCGAGTCGATGACCTTCCCGGCTCCGGTCATCTCGGTTGCCATCGAGCCGAAGACCAAGGGCGACCAGGAGAAGCTCGGCGTCGCGATCCAGAAGCTTGCCGAAGAGGACCCGACCTTTCAGGTCAAGAACGATGAGGAAACCGGCCAGACCGTCATTTCCGGAATGGGCGAGCTCCACCTCGAGATCCTGGTCGACCGGATGCGTCGCGAGTTCAAGGTCGAGGCCAACGTCGGCAAGCCGCAGGTCGCCTACCGCGAGACGATTCGCCGTACGGTCGAGCGCGAGGACCTGACGTACAAGAAGCAGACCGGTGGCTCGGGTCAGTACGCCAAGCTGCAGGTTGCTGTCGCGCCGTTGGCCCTCACCGCGGACGGACCGACCTACGAGTTCGAGAACAAGGTCACCGGCGGCCGCATCCCCAAGGAATTCATTCCTTCGGTGGATGCCGGCGCGCAAGAGGCCTTGCAGTTCGGAATCCTTGCCGGCTACCCGATGGTGGGGGTCAAGCTGACCCTGCTCGACGGTGGCTACCACGAAGTTGACTCATCGGAAATGGCGTTCAAGATCGCCGGTTCGATGATCATGAAGGCAGCATTGCGGAAGGCCCATCCGGTCATCCTCGAACCGCTGTTCGCAGTCGAGGTCACCACGCCCGAAGAGAACATGGGCGATGTCATCGGGGACCTCAACTCCCGGCGTGGTCAGATCCAGGCGATGGAAGAGCGCGCTGGCGCTCGGATCGTGAAGGCTCTGGTCCCGCTGTCGGAGATGTTCGGCTACGTCGGTGATCTGCGTTCCAAGACGCAGGGCCGGGCGAGCTACTCGATGCAGTTCGACTCCTATGCGGAGGTTCCCGCGAACGTCGCCAAGGAGATCATCGCTAAGGCAACAGGGGAGTAAGTCCCGGCCGCAGCACCCCGGCACCACCGAAGTAACAGACAACCCAAGGCCAAACAGCCCGAATTTGAGGGAGAGGATCCACAGTGGCGAAGGCGAAGTTCGAGCGGACGAAGCCGCACGTCAACATCGGCACCATCGGTCACATCGACCACGGTAAGACGACGCTGACCGCGGCCATCTCGCGCACCCTGCACGACAAGTACCCGGCGTTGAACCCCAACACCGAGGCATTCGACCAGATCGACAAGGCGCCCGAAGAGCGTCAGCGCGGTATCACGATCTCGATTGCTCACATCGAGTACCAGACCGAGGCGCGGCACTACGCGCACGTCGACTGCCCTGGCCACGCCGATTACATCAAGAACATGATCACCGGTGCGGCGCAGATGGACGGCGCCATCCTGGTGGTCGCCGCAACAGACGGCCCGATGCCGCAGACCAAGGAGCACGTGCTGCTCGCTCGTCAGGTCGGCGTGCCCTACATCGTCGTTGCGCTGAACAAGGCCGACATGGTCGATGACGAAGAGATCATGGAGCTCGTCGAGCTCGAGGTTCGCGAACTGCTCAACCAGTACGAGTTCCCGGGCGACGACGCACCGATCGTTCGCGTCTCCGCGCTCAAGGCTCTCGAGGGTGACCCCGAGTGGGCCGACAAGGTCCTCGAGTTAATGGCTGCGGTCGACGAGTCGATCCCGCAGCCGGTGCGCGAGATCGAGAAGCCGTTCCTGATGCCTGTCGAGGACGTCTTCACGATCACCGGTCGCGGCACGGTCGTGACCGGTCGTATCGAGCGCGGTGTGTTGAAGGTCAACGAGACCGTCGACATCATCGGCATCAAGGACGTCAAGCAGACCACCACGGTCACCGGTATCGAGATGTTCCGGAAGCTGCTCGACGAGGGCCAGGCCGGTGAGAACGTCGGTCTGCTGTTGCGCGGTATCAAGCGTGAGGACGTCGAGCGCGGCCAGGTCGTCATCAAGCCGGGCACCACGACGCCGCACACCAACTTCGAGGCGAACGTCTACATCCTCTCGAAGGACGAGGGCGGCCGACACACGCCGTTCTTCAACAACTACCGCCCGCAGTTCTACTTCCGCACCACCGACGTGACTGGTGTGGTGACCCTTCCTGAGGGCACCGAGATGGTCATGCCTGGTGACACCACCGAAATGTTGGTCGAGCTGATCCAGCCGATCGCCATGGAGGACGGTCTGCGGTTCGCGATCCGTGAGGGTGGCAGGACTGTTGGCGCCGGCCGAGTAACGAAGATCCTGAAGTAGCAACGAGGTCGCGAGGCGGCCGGGACACCAGCCCGGCCGCCTCGTACCGAGTGGCGGCACCGCTTCGGCCCGCAACGCGGTCCGCGAGCTTGAACCCGAGCAGTACGCACTACCGACATCCACAGTGAGGACGAGAAAGCCACCATGGCTGGACAGAAGATCCGCATTCGGCTCAAGGCCTATGACCACGAGGCCATTGATGCCAGCGCTCGCAAGATCGTCGAGACCGTGACCCGTACGGGTGCGCGGGTCGTCGGCCCGGTGCCTTTGCCGACCGAGAAAAACGTGTACTGCGTCATTCGCTCGCCGCACAAGTACAAGGACAGCCGCGAGCACTTCGAGATGCGTACCCACAAGCGTCTTATCGACATCCTCGACCCGACGCCGAAGACAGTCGATGCGCTGATGCGCATCGATCTGCCGGCCAGCGTCGACGTGAACATCCAGTAGCAGCGGATAGCGAGAATAAATCATGTCTAAGGAATACGGGACCTCCCGTGGGATTCTGGGCGAAAAGCTCGGCATGACCCAGATCTTTGACGCGAACAACCGGATGATTCCGGTGACCGTCGTCAAGGCTGGGCCCTGTGTCGTCACCCAGATCCGCACCCAGGAGAAGGACGGCTACACCGCTGTTCAGCTCGCGTACGGCCAGATCGACCCGCGCAAGGTGACCAAGCCTCAAGCCGGTCACTTCGCGGCTGCCGGTGTGACTCCGCGGCGCCACGTTGTGGAGCTGCGTACCGAGTCCATCGACGGTTACGAGGTCGGCGACGAGCTCACGGCGTCCTTGTTCGCCGACGTCACTTCGGTCGACGTGACCGGTACGACGAAGGGCAAGGGTACGGCCGGTGTCATGAAGCGGCACGGCTTCCACGGTGTCTCGTCCTCGCACGGCTCGCACCGCAACCACCGCAAGCCCGGTTCCATCGGCGGCTGTGCGACACCCGCTCGGGTGTTCAAGGGCATGCGGATGTCGGGCCGGATGGGTGTCGACAAGCAGACCACTCAGAGCCTGCGCGTGGTCAGGGTCGACGCCGAACGCGGCCTGCTGCTCATCGAGGGCGCATTGCCCGGCCCCAAGGGCGGACTGCTGATGGTTCGTACCGCCAACAAGCAGCCGGCGAAGGAGGCCTGATCATGACGCTCACAGTTGATGTCGTGAACCCGACCGACGCCAAGTCGTCGGCGAAGAAGAGCTCCGTAGAGTTGCCCGCCGAGATCTTCGACGTGCCGACCAACATCGCTCTGATCCACCAGGTTGTCGTGGCCCAGCTGGCCGCGGCCCGCTCGGGCAACGCCTCGACCAAGACCCGCGGGGAAGTTCGCGGCGGTGGCAAGAAGCCCTACCGGCAGAAGGGCACCGGCCGCGCCCGTCAGGGTTCGACGCGCGCACCTCAGTTCGCCGGCGGTGGTGTGGTGCACGGTCCGCAGCCGCGTTCCTATGACCAGCGGACGCCCAAGAAGATGAAGGCCGCCGCATTGCGTGGCGCGCTGTCCGACCGGGCACGGCACGGTCGGGTGCATGTGGTGTCGGCGCTGGTCGCCGGCGACACGCCCTCGACCAAGGCCGCCTCGACCGCGCTGGCGTCGATCAGCGAGAACCGCCACGTCCTCGTCATCGCCGAGCGCACCGACGAGGTCACCTGGCTGAGCCTGCGCAACAACCTCGCGGTACACCTTCTCGAGCCGGGTCAGCTCAACACCTACGACGTGCTCGTTTCTGACGACGTGGTGTTCACCGCCGCCGCGCTGGACGCCTTCCTGGCCGGACCGGCCACCGGCAAGTCGGCCAAGGGCGCCGCCACCTCGGCAGAGGTCGACGACGCCGACGTCGCTGACAGTGCTGAGGCCGCAGAGGCAAAGGTCGTCACCGAGAAGAAGCCGGCCAAGACGGCAGCCGCGAAGGCGCCGGCCGCACAGCCAGCCGCCGCGGAGGCCGACAGCGACGACGCGCCGTATGGCAAGGGCAGTCACGCTGCTTCCGAAGACGGTTCGGAGCCGGCCGGCTTCCCGATCAAGGGCAACGCCGACTCGATGCTGTACCACGTGCCGGGTACCGCGTTCTACGACCGCACCGTCGCCGAGGTCTGGTTCGCCACCGAGGCCGATGCTGAGAAGGCGGGCTTCCAGTTGCCGCCGTCACAGCGTGCTGAGAAGGATGAGAGCTGATGTTTGACGATCCCCGCGACGTGCTGCTCACCCCGGTCATTTCCGAGAAGAGCTACACCCTGCTGGACCAGAACAAGTACACGTTCAACGTCCACCCAGACGCGAACAAGACGCAGATCAAGATCGCGATCGAGCAGGTGTTCAACGTCAAGGTGACCGATGTGAACACCCTCAACCGCCAGGGCAAGCGCAAGCGGACCCGATTCGGCTACGGCCAGCGCAAGAGCATCAAGCGCGCGGTCGTCACCCTCCGCGAGGGAGACCGTATCGAGGTCTTCGGCGGACCGGCATCGTAAGGGACTGAATACACATGGGTATCCGTAAGTACAAGCCGACGACCCCGGGTCGCCGCGGTTCGTCGGTCGCCGACTTCGTCGAGATCACGCGTACCACCCCGGAGAAGTCCTTGGTGCGTCCGCTGCACAACAGGGGCGGTCGTAACAACACCGGCCGGATCACCACCCGCCACCAGGGTGGTGGACACAAGCGCGCCTACCGTGTCATCGACTTCCGTCGTAACGACAAGGACGGCGTGCCGGCCAAGGTTGCGCACATCGAGTACGACCCGAACCGCACGGCTCGGATCGCACTGCTGCACTACGCCGATGGCGAGAAGCGCTACATCCTCGCGCCGCGCAACCTCAAGCAGGGCGACGCGATCGAGAACGGCCCGGGTGCTGACATCAAGCCCGGCAACGCCTTGCCGCTGCGCAACATCCCGGTCGGTACCACGGTGCACGCGATCGAGCTCCGGCCCGGCGGCGGTGCCAAGATCGCCCGGTCCGCCGGTGCCAGCGTCCAGCTTGTTGCCAAGGAAGGCCCGCACGCACAGCTGCGGATGCCCTCCGGTGAGATCCGCAACGTCGACGTCCGCTGCCGCGCCACGGTCGGCGAGGTCGGCAACGCCGAGCAGAGCAACATCAACTGGGGTAAGGCCGGCCGGATGCGGTGGAAGGGCAAGCGCCCGACCGTACGTGGTGTCGCGATGAACCCGGTCGATCACCCGCACGGTGGTGGTGAGGGTAAGACCTCCGGTGGCCGCCACCCGGTCAACCCGGCCGGTAAGCCTGAGGGCCGCACCCGATCCCGTAAGGCGAGTGACGCCATGATCGTCCGCCGTCGCCGAGCCAACAAGAAGCGTTAGGACTGATCTGAGATGCCACGCAGCCTTAAGAAGGGCCCGTTCGTCGACGACCACCTGCTCAAGAAGGTGGACGTTCAGAACGATAAGAACAGCAAGAACGTGATCAAGACCTGGTCGCGGCGCTCCACGATCATTCCGGACATGCTCGGTCACACCATCGCGGTTCACGACGGCCGCAAGCACGTTCCGGTATTCATCACGGAGGGCATGGTCGGGCACAAGCTCGGCGAGTTCGCGCCGACGCGGACCTTCAGGGGCCACATCAAGGACGACCGCCGGTCCCGCCGGTAATCGACCGTCAGACACGCAAGCCAAGAGATACCGAATCTCTCGAAAGTACAGAGGAAATCGCAGATGGCAGCCAACGCTGAAGACGAGGGCGTGCGTACCGCATTCGCGCGGGCGTCGCAGGTCAACGTGACGCCGATGAAGGCGCGTCGCGTCGTCGACCTCATTCGCAATAAGCCGGCCACCGACGCGCTCGCGGTGCTCAAGTTCGCACCGCAGGCCGCGTCCGAGCCCGTTGCGAAGGTGCTCGCCTCCGCGATCGCCAACGCCACGAACAACTTCGACCTGGACGAGGACACGCTGATCGTGTCGCACGCCTATGTCGATGAGGGACCGACGTTGAAGCGGTTCCAGCCGCGTGCGCAGGGTCGCGCCTACCGGATCCGCAAGCGCACCAGCCATATCACGATCGAGGTCGAGAGCGTTGAGAAGCCTGCGCGGGGCACTCGGCAGACCGCCAAGAAGGGGAGCACCCGCTCATGAGTGAGCATCGCAGCGACGAACTAGCGAGGAGCGCAGCGAACATGAGCGACGGGCGCTCGCGCGAAGAGCAGGAGAGCTTCTAATGGGTCAGAAAGTCAACCCGAACGGGTTCCGGCTTGGCATCACCACCGACTGGAAGAGTCGTTGGTTCGCCGACAAGAACTACGCCGAGTACGTCAAGGAAGACGTAGCCATTCGTCGCCTGATGTCCAAGGGCATGGAGCGAGCCGGCATCTCCAAGGTCGAGATCGAGCGCACCCGTGACCGGGTCCGTGTCGACATCCACACCGCTCGTCCGGGCATCGTCATCGGGCGCCGCGGCGCCGAGGCGGACCGGATCCGTGGCGAACTGGAGAAGCTGACCGGCAAGCAGGTGCAGCTCAACATCCTCGAGGTCAAGAATCCCGAGGCCGACGCGCAGCTGGTGGCGCAGGGCGTGGCCGAGCAGCTGTCCAACCGGGTCAGCTTCCGCCGTGCGATGCGTAAGAGCATGCAGTCGACGCTGAAGAGTCCGGGCGTCAAGGGCATCCGGGTGCAGTGCTCCGGCCGCCTGGGCGGCGCCGAGATGAGCCGTTCGGAGTTCTACCGCGAGGGTCGGGTGCCGCTGCACACGCTGCGCGCCAACATCGACTACGGCTTCTACGAGGCTCGCACCACGTTCGGCCGGATCGGTGTGAAGGTCTGGATCTACAAGGGCGAGGTGCCGACCGGCTCCCGCGCGGAGCGTGAGGCGGCAGTGGCTGCTGAGGCGCTGCGTCAGCGTCGCGACCGTCCGGCTCGGCCGCGTCGCTCCGGTTCGCAGGGCACCACCGGCACCGGCGTGTCCGAAACCACCCGCGCCACCGAGGCTCCGGCCGTCGAGACCGCTGTGACGGAACCGGCGGCCACAGAGGCTCCGGTTGTCGAGGCACCGGTTGTCGAGGCACCGGTTGTCGAGGCTCTTGCCTCCGAAGCCGCAGTAGTCGAGACGCCAACCACGGAGGCTGCCGTTACCGAAGCGGCGGTTGTCGAGAGCCCGGAAGACGCTCCGGTCATCGACACCGCAACCGTTGAAGCAACGGTGGCCGACGCTGTCGAGTCCGGCACGGCGCAGGCCGAGCCGAACGACGCTCAGAACACCGAAAGCACCGAGGGCTGAGACATGTTGATCCCACGGCGGGTAAAGCACCGCAAGCAGCACCACCCTGGGCGCAGTGGCGCCGCCAAGGGTGGCACCAAGGTCACCTTCGGCGAGTACGGCGTCCAGGCACTGGAGCCGGCCTACGTCACCAACCGCCAGATCGAGTCGGCGCGTATCGCGATCAACCGGCACATCCGTCGTGGCGGCAAGGTCTGGATCAACATCTACCCGGACCGTCCGCTGACCAAGAAGCCTGCCGAGACCCGGATGGGTTCCGGTAAGGGTTCTCCGGAGTGGTGGATCGCCAACGTCAAGCCGGGACGGGTGCTCTTCGAGCTCTCCTACCCGAACGAGACGGTGGCCAAGGAAGCCCTGACCCGAGCGATCCACAAGCTCCCGATGAAGTGCCGGATCGTCAAGCGCGAAGCAGGTGAACTGTAATGGCCACGACTCAGACGAACGAGCTGCGCGAACTGCACGACGACGAGCTCCAGACCCGACTGCGTGAGTCGAAGGAAGAGCTGTTCAACCTGCGCTTCCAGATGGCCACCGGCCAGCTCGACAACAACCGGCGACTGCGCACCGTGCGCCACGACATCGCGAAGATCTACACGATCCTGCGTGAGCGTGAGCTCGGCCTGTCGGTCGCCCCTGAAGGAGGTGCGGCATGACCGCAGCAAGTGATTCGGCGGCCACAGAAAGCACCGAAAGCGCCGTGCGTTCGTCTGACCGCAAGGTCCGCGAGGGCCTGGTCGTGGCAGACAAGATGGACAAGACCGTTGTGGTCGCTGTCGAGGACCGGGTCAAGCACCCGCTCTACGGCAAGGTCATCCGGCGCACCAGCAAGCTGAAGGCGCATGACGAGGCGAACGCTGCCGGTGTCGGTGACCGGGTGCTGCTGATGGAGACCCGTCCGCTGTCGGCGACCAAGCGCTGGCGTGTAGTGAACATCCTCGAAAAGGCGAAGTAGCAGGACGAAGCAAGCGGTTCTGCCTGGAACGTCAGGCAGAAGTAAGACGGCATAGTAAGGGCCCGGCAATCCGTCAAAGGCCCGGTTAGCCAAACGAAAAGTGGGAGTACGGCTGTGATTCAGCAGGAGTCGCGACTGCGCGTCGCCGACAACACCGGTGCGAAGGAGATCCTCTGCATCCGCGTGTTGGGCGGCTCGGGTCGTCGCTATGCAGGCATCGGCGACATCATCGTCGCAACTGTCAAGGACGCGTTGCCAGGTGCCGGTGTCAAGAAGGGTGACGTGGTCAAGGCCGTCATCGTTCGGACTGTGAAGGAGCGTCGACGCGTCGACGGGTCCTACATCAAGTTCGACGAGAACGCTGCCGTGCTCATCAAGGCTGACGGCGAGCCACGTGGTACCCGCATCTTCGGCCCGGTGGGCCGCGAGCTGCGTGACAAGAAGTTCATGAAGATCATCTCGCTGGCACCGGAGGTGCTCTAGACATGAAGATCAAAAAGGGCGACGAGGTCGTCGTAATCACAGGCAAGGACCGGGGTAAGAGCGGCAAGGTGCTCACCACGTTCCCGACCCAGAACAAGGTCATCGTCGAAGGCATCAACCGGGTCACCAAGCACACCGCGGTGTCCTCCAACGCACGTGGCGCCAAGACCGGCGGCATCGTGACCCAGGAAGCCAAGATCGACGTCAGCAACGTGATGATCGTCGAAGACGGCAAGGCGACCCGCGTCGGTTACCGCCGCGACGACGAGACCGGCAAGAACGTGCGCGTTTCACGCAGCACCGGAAAGGATCTGTAGCAATGACCGAGGCAACTACGGCAGAAGTGCCGGCGCCGCGGCTGAAGCTGCGCTACCGCTCCGAGATCGTGCCTGCCCTGCAGAGCGAGTTCTCCTACTCCAACCCGATGCAGGTTCCCGGCGTCGTCAAGATCGTCGTGAACATGGGTGTCGGGCAGGCAGCCAAGGACGCCAAGCTGATGGACGGCGCGGTGCGCGACCTGACCCTGATCACCGGCCAGAAGCCGTTGGTGCAGAAGGCCCGGTTGTCGATCGCCCAGTTCAAGCTGCGCGAGGGCATGCCGATCGGTGCCAAGGTGACGCTTCGCGGCGACCGGATGTGGGAGTTTCTGGACCGGCTGCTGAGCCTGGCACTGCCCCGTATCCGTGACTTCCGCGGCTTGTCGGCAAAGCAGTTCGACGGCAATGGCAACTACACCTTCGGTCTCACCGAGCAGTCGATGTTCCACGAGATCGATCCCGACTCGATCGACCGCCAGCGCGGTATGGACATCACCGTGGTGACGACCGCCAAGACAGACGACGAGGGACGCGCGCTGCTCAAGCAGCTCGGCTTCCCGTTCAAAGACATCGAGGGAAGCTAACCAATGGCAAAGACTGCGCTGAAGAACAAGGCTGCTGCCAAGCCGAAGTTCGCCGTTCGCGGATATACCCGGTGTCAGCGGTGCGGCCGCGCGCACTCGGTGTACAAGAAGTTCGGCCTGTGCCGGATCTGCCTTCGCGAGATGGCGCACGCCGGTGAGCTGCCAGGCGTGACAAAGTCGAGTTGGTAGCACTCGTTGCACGCCGCTTTGCTCTCTGATGCTCCACCGTTCGGCTCGATTTCGTTTCGGGCACCAGATCAGGCAAACTGTCTGGTTGGACCAGCTGCTTCGAAATAGGCCTTGTCTTTCGGTGAACCGAGGCTAGGAACCGTTTTGAGAAAGGTAAGACCCATATGACTAATCACCCCGCCGACCGAAACAGCGAGGTCGGCTCATGACGATGACTGACCCGATCGCAGACATGTTGACCCGTCTGCGCAATGCGAACTCGGCGTTCCACGAGACCGTGTCGATGCCCCACAGCAAGCTCAAGGCGCACATCGCCGAGATCCTGCAGCAAGAGGGCTACATCGCCGGCTTCAACGTTGCCGACACCGAGGGCGACGCGCCCGGCCGGGTGCTCACCCTCGACCTGAAGTACGGCCCGAACCGCGAGCGGAGCATCGCCGGTCTCCGGCGGGTGTCCAAGCCCGGTCTGCGCGTGTACGCGAAGTCGACCGGACTGCCCCGAGTCCTCGGTGGCCTGGGCATTGCCATCATCTCGTCCTCCGGTGGTCTGTTGACCGACCGGCAGGCCGCCAAGCGTGGAGTAGGCGGAGAAGTTCTCGCCTACGTCTGGTAGGGGAGGACAGCATGAGTCGCATCGGCAAGCTGCCGATCCCCGTCCCGAGTGGTGTGGACGTTTCGATCGAGGGCCAGAGCGTGACGGTGAAGGGTCCCAAGGGCACCCTGAGCCACGTGGTCGCCGAACCGATCACCATCGCCCAGACAGACGGTGAGCTCCTCGTCGCCCGTCCGGACGACGAGCGCATCTCCAAGGCCCTGCACGGTCTGTCCCGGACTCTGGTCGCCAACATGGTGGTCGGCGTCACCGAGGGCTACATCAAGAATCTCGAAATCGTCGGCACCGGTTACCGAGTCACCGCCAAGGGCAGTGACCTGGAGTTCGCCCTCGGCTACAGCCACCCTGTGCTGGTTTCCGCGCCGGACGGCATTTCGTTCAAGGTCGAAAACCCGACCCGCTTCGCGGTCGAGGGCATCGACAAGCAGAAGGTCGGCGAAGTGGCCGCCAACATCCGCAAGCTGCGCAAGCCTGACCCGTACAAGGGTAAGGGTGTGCGGTACCAGGGTGAGGTCGTCCGTCGCAAGGCCGGAAAGACGGGTAAGTAGCCATGGCTGCATCAGGAATCGTCAAGCGCGCACGGCGCTCTGCGGGAATCGCGGCTTCGCGCCGTACCGGCAAGGCGCGTCGGCACTTCCGGCTGCGTAAGAAGGTCGTGGGCACTGCCACCCGTCCGCGGCTGGTCGTCACCCGCACCTCGCGTCACCTGTTCGTGCAGGTTGTCGACGACAGCAAGGGCATCACGATTGCGTCCGCTTCGACGTACAAGCTGACCGACGGTGACAAGACCGCTCAGGCCAAGCAGGTCGGCGAGCAGTTGGCAGGCACGGCCAAGGCAGCCGGCGTCACCCAGGTGGTGTTCGACCGTGGTGGCAACACCTACACCGGCCGGATCGCCGCCTTCGCCGACGCCGCTCGCGAAGCCGGTCTGGAGTTCTAGTGATGACGTTCAAGCTCGCCGCGCGGATGCGCGGACCAATTGATAGTGAGGGGAACGCCTGATGGCTTCCGCAACCCAGGGAACGCAGCGTGGCGGTCGCGCCGGCTCGAACGAGCGCGGCGGCGAACGCGGTGGTAGCGACCGCCGCGACCGTCGCGACGGCGGTCGTGACGGTGGTCGCGGTCCCGAGAAGAACCCGAACCTCGAGCGCGTCGTCACTATCAACCGTGTCGCCAAGGTCGTCAAGGGCGGTCGGCGGTTCAGCTTCACCGCGCTGGTTGTGGTAGGCGACGGCGACGGAACAGTCGGCGTCGGCTACGGCAAGGCCAAGGAAGTCCCGGCCGCGATCGCAAAGGGCGTCGAAGAGGCCAAGAAGAACTTCTTCAAGGTGCCCCGGATCGCCCAGACCATCCCGCACCCGGTGCAGGGTGAGAAGGCAGCCGGCGTCGTGCTGCTCAAACCGGCCAGCCCCGGTACCGGTGTCATCGCCGGTGGTCCGGTGCGCGCCGTGCTGGAATGCGCAGGTATCCACGACATCCTGAGCAAGTCGCTCGGCTCGGACAACCCGATCAACATCGTGCACGCCACGGTTGCAGCATTGAAGCAGCTGGTCCGTCCTGAAGAGGTCGCCGCACGCCGCGGTCTGCCGCTCGAGGACGTCGCGCCGGCTGGTCTGCTCCGTGCCCGTGCCGGCCAGAGCTGACTAGGAGCTCAACAGACATGGCACGCCTGAAGATCACCCAGGTCCGTTCCGAGATCGGATCGAAGGACAACCAGCGTCAGACGCTGCGCACCCTCGGCCTGAAGCGGGTTCGCGACGTAGTAGTCAAAGAAGACCGGCCCGAGATTCGTGGCATGGTCCAGACCGTGACCCACTTGGTCGCGGTCGAGGAGGTTGAGTAGTCATGGCAGATGGACCATTGAAGGTTCACCACCTTCGGCCGGCTCCCGGCGCCAAGTCCGCCAAGATCCGCGTAGGTCGCGGTGAAGCGGGCCGGCGGGGCAAGACGGCTGGTCGTGGCACCAAGGGCACCAAGGCTCGTTACCAGGTTCCGGCCGGGTTCGAGGGTGGCCAGATGCCGATCCACATGCGGCTGCCGAAGCTCAAGGGCTTCCGCAACGCGTTCCGGGTCGAGTTCCAGGTCGTGAACCTGGGCAAGCTGGCCGAGCTGTTCCCGTCCGGTGGCACGGTCAGTGTTGACGACCTGGTCGCCAAGGGTGCGGTCCGCAAGGGCGCGCCGGTCAAGGTTCTCGGCACCGGCGACCTCGGCGGTGTGAAGCTGGACGTCACCGTGAACGCTTACTCCGCCAGCGCCGCCGGCAAGATCGCGGCCGCCGGAGGAAGTGTCACCACGCTGTAACTAAGGCTCGGCTGGCGTCGATCTCGACAAGGCTTAGCATTGGAGTGGGCCGGGCAGGTGACTGCCCGGCCTGCGTCATATCGGCTGAAACGCCGGTTTAGCTCGTACAGTCAAACTGCATAGGATTTCCCCGATCCGTACAGTGCAAAATTCAGCACTGTTAGGCTCGGATATAAGTCTGACCGGATCGGCGCAGCCAACACCGGTCGCCAGCCGGCCCCCAGATAGCTCGATCGAGAACGTGCAATTCACCCCGCGCAGGAGGATGTGTGCTCAGCGCCTTTGTGTCCGCTTTCCGGACGCCTGACCTGCGCAAGAAGCTGGTCTTCACCCTGGCCATGGTGGTGCTGTATCGGCTTGGGGCCTCGATCCCCTCACCGAACACCAACAGCCAGGCGATCCGGGCGTGTATCAAGTCCGCCAGCGGCGGTGCCAACCAGACCGCATACGCCCTTATCAACCTGTTCTCCGGTGGCGCGCTGTTGAAGCTGTCGGTCTTCGCGCTGGGCATCATGCCCTACATCACTGCCAGCATCATCATCCAACTCCTGGTCGTGGTCATCCCGCGCTTCGAGCAGCTGAAGAAGGAAGGCCAGGGCGGCCAGCAGAAGCTCACCCAATACAGTCGATACCTCACCATCGGCCTCGCGATTCTGCAGTCGTCCGGTTTCGTGGCCCTGGCCCGGAACAACCAGCTGTTCCAGGGTGCGGATTGCCCGTCTGTGCTCTACCGGCAGAACGAGATCTTCTCCCTCGCCGTCATGGTCATCACCATGACCGCGGGTACCGCCGTGGTCATGTGGCTCGGCGAGCTGATCACCGATCGCGGTGTCGGTAACGGTATGTCGATCCTGATGTTCACCTCCATCGCGGCTCGGATCCCCAACGAGGGCAACACGATCCTCACCAACTCCGGTGGCTTCGTGTTCATCCTGATCATCCTGCTCGGGCTGGCGATCATCGCGGCCGTCGTGTTCGTCGAACAGGCCCAACGCCGGATCCCGGTGCAATACGCCAAACGCATGATCGGGCGGCGGATGTACGGCGGCACCTCGACCTACCTGCCGTTGAAGGTGAACATGGCCGGTGTCATCCCGGTCATCTTCGCGTCCTCGCTGCTTTACATTCCGCAGCTGGTCAGCCAGCTCAACGGCAACAGCACATCGGGCCTGCAGCGTTGGATCAACACGTACCTGATCAATCAGCAGAACTGGGTGCACATCACCACGTACTTCCTGCTGATCATCTTCTTCACGTACTTCTACGTCGGCATCACGTTCAACCCCGAGGAACGCGCCGATGACATGAAGAAGTACGGCGGATTCATCCCTGGCATCCGTCCTGGGCGGCCGACTGCGGAGTACCTGCAGTACGTGTTGTCGCGGATCACGTTGCCAGGAGCGCTGTACCTGGGCATTGTTGCGGTACTGCCGAACTTCTTCTTCTCCATGACGGGAGGGAACAACCAGAACTTCCCCTTCGGGGGAACAGCCGTGCTGATCATGGTTGGCGTTGCACTTGACACGGTAAAGCAGATCGAGAGCCAGCTCATGCAGCGCAACTACGAAGGGTTCCTGCGATAGTGAGCGAGCATCGAAGCGAGCCCCAGCGAGCGCGGCGCGGAGCGATCGCCGCGATGAGCGCCTCGCGCGAAGAGCCGAGGACATTGTGAGGCTGGTTCTGGTTGGCCCCCCAGGCGCGGGCAAGGGCACGCAGGCCGAGTTCATCGCCGAGCGGTTTTCAATCCCCAAGATCTCCACCGGCGACATCTTTCGAGCCAACGTCTCCGGCGGAACGGAGCTCGGCAAGCTCGCCAAGCAATACATGGACGCCGGCGACCTGGTGCCCGACAAGGTGACGATCGCGATGGTTCGGGATCGGCTCGGCGAGCCCGATGCCGCAGCCGGATTCCTGCTGGACGGATTCCCCCGCAACGTCGCGCAGGCCTACGAGCTCGACTCGATCCTCGGCGATCTCGGCGCTTCGCTCGATGTCGTCCTCGAACTCGAGGTGGACAACGAAGAGGTCGTCAAACGGCTCTCCGGTCGGCGTACCTGCCGCAAGTGCGGCCACATCTGGCACGTCGAGTACGACCCGACCAAGGTCGAGGGCGTCTGCGACAAGTGCGGCGGCGAGCTCTTCCAGCGCGACGACGACAAGGCCGAGACGGTACGGCACCGCCTTGACGTCTACGCCGAGCAGACCGCGCCGCTCATCGAGTTCTACAACGGCCGCGGCCAGCTGGTCGTGGTGGACGCGATGGGCACCGTCGAGGATGTCACCGAGCGGGCCATCAACGCGCTCGTCGAGTCGACCGAGAACGAGGCAGAGTCTGCCCGCGAGGCATAGGCGGCATTCATGCGGCGGCGGCATTCGTCCATCGAGCTCAAGACACCGGCCGAGATCGGCAAGATGCGGGCTGCCGGCCTGGTGGTAGCAGAAGGCCTGGGGGCAATGGCGACCGCCGCCGTCGCCGGCACCAGCACCTACGATCTGGACCAGCTGGCACGGTCGGTGCTCGATGCGCACGGCGCGACGTCGAACTTCCTTGGCTACCACGGTTCGCTGTACTACCCGGGCGTGATCTGCGCGTCGGTGAATGACGAGATCGTGCACGGCATTCCAACCCGCGACCGGGTGCTGGCCGATGGCGACCTGATCAGCATCGACTTCGGGGCGATCCTGGACGGCTGGAACGGCGACGCCGCCGTCACGGTTTCGGTCGGCTCGGTGTCCGAGGCAGCCCGCGATCTGTCAGCGGCCTGCGAGAAGTCACTATGGGACGGGCTCGCGGCGGCACAGCTGAACGGCCGACTGACCGACATCTCACACGCGGTGGAAACGTCTGTGCGGGAATCGGGCAGCTACGGGATCGTCGAGAATTACGGCGGGCACGGCATCGGCACCGCGATGCACATGGACCCACACATTCTGAACTACGGCCGGCCTGGTCGCGGCCCCGTACTCGTTGAGGGGATGGCTCTGGCTGTCGAGCCGATGATCACGATCGGCTCGCCGGAGGCCAGCGAGCTGGAAGACCAATGGACCGTGGTGACGACCGACGGTTCACTGGCCGCGCATTGGGAACACACCGTTGCGTTGCTCGCCGACGGGCCATGGGTGCTGACCGCGCCGGACGGTGGCCGTGCCGAGCTGGGTGCCCGTGGCGTGAAACTCAGCTCGATGGCCGACTGAAGCACGCTCGTCCCGTCCAGGATCGCACCGGATGATGTCACCCGACGCCTGGTCAGGCGGAGTGGCGCCGGAGCCGCCTGCGAATCTGCACTCGTTCCCAACGCTGCAGGTCCGCCAGCCGCACGTCGAGGGTGTCGCGGTCGACATCCAGGGCCTGCGCCAGCGCGGCGCGGTCATGGTCGCCGCCGGCTGCGCGGATCGCGGCGCCGAGTTCGGCCAGTGGGATCAGCCGGCGCGCCGTTTCGCGATGGACCAATGCCTCCTCGCGGTACAGCCAGGAATCGTCGACGGGCAGGCCCCGCTCGAGATGAACGATTTCGTGAGCCAGCGTGCAACGCCGTTGGGCCCCGCTGGTGTCGGCCCGCAACGCGATCACGGCGCCGTCGCCGCGCACCTCGCCGAGCAGGTCACCCGACATCGATTCCACCACCAGGTCGACGTGCGGCCAGTTCTGGTTGAGGTCCAGCCACGGGTCATACCGCACCGCGGTCGGACTGGTCATGCGGACAGCCTGCCGCACGCATACGACGTTTGGGCAGCTGATCGATCTCGCGGCGAGCTCAGTCCGGCGGCTCTGCCTTGCCCCGGCGGGCCGCGCGCGTGCTGGGCGTCGTATCGGTCGCATCGGAGGACTTTCGACGCGGCAGGGCAACAACCTCACCGACTGCCGGAGTTTGCAGCATGGCTCTGATGACCTCGTCGACGGCCCGTCGCTGTCGGCGTGTGAGCCTGCTCGATTCGGGCGGCGGAACGTAGGACTCGACCTCGTCGGAGGGCAGATCAGCTGCCTGGCGCAGTTTCTCGAGTGGAATCGACAGGACGGAGGCGAACGCGCGCAGGGTGGGCTCGTCCGGCTTGCCGTGATCGCCGCGCAGATATCGGGCCGCGGTGTCGTGATTGAGGGTGAAGCCCTGCTCCTGAGCCGCCCGGGCGATCGCACGAGCGCTGCTGCCTGCCTTGTTGGAGGCCCGCAGCAGCTCGGACAGCTCGGTCTTCATGAGGCTGCCCGGCCGTCGGTTCCCAGCCCGGGACGCGTGCCGGCAGCGGCGTTGACCGTGTCGGGGTGCGCAGACATGGCGTAGACGTTACTGGCTCTGCGTCCCCAGGAAACGGGGGATTCGAATCGGCGTGTTGCAGACGCTTTGTAGACGCCTGGTAGACGAGCCGTAGAAGCGCCACGAGCAGTCCACTGCCCGTCGGATGGATCACAAGATGTCAGACGTTTTCGGTATCTTGTGTGATGTGATTCTGATCGGCGCTGGGCCGGCGCGAACTGGACTGGCGGGATGGTCGGTGTCGCAATGAGGTTGCGCAATAGACGGATGCTGTCCGACTACATCAAGTTGCTCGGTCTGACCGAGCGCGCCTTCGCGGTGCGCGCCGGGCTCAGTCATTCGACGGTGAACCATCTGGTGTCCGGGCGCCGGCTGACCTGCTCGACAGCCACCGCTCGGTCCATTGAGGCTGCTTTGCAATGTCCGCCCGGTTTGTTGTTCGGGCCAGAACGTCGAGCCGACTGAGTGCTGTCAGATGTTCGTAAGGTGTGCACGACAGCAGGCTGACGTTGTCGGTGCCACTATGTAGGTTCGATCGTGTCGTGAACGAATCGTCCACAGGTCGTCAACAAACGGCATCCGGAACCGACCGGCAACGGATTCAGAGCAGTCGAATGCAGCCGAGGAATTCGGCGCAGCGCGGGTAGCGCGAGGCAAAGGAGCGATCGTGAGCCATCACCTTCCGCAGCCCGAGCTGGCTGACCAGATCGGTGGGCTTGCCGAGCTTCGAGCTCACGTTTCCGGGGTGTGTTTCAAGCACGGTCCTCCAAGCCGCACCGGCGTCGAGCTGGAATGGCTGCTCTATGACCCCGGCGATCCCTACCGCTATCCCGACGTCGCGGGTCTGCGCAAAATTCTCGGAAAGCACACTCCTCGCACACTGGATCCGGACAGCCCGGCAGATCCGTTGCCGCACCAAGGCCTGGTTACTGTCGAACCGGGTGGCCAGATCGAGATCTCCTCGGCACCGTCGGCCTCCGTCGCCGACCTGATTGCCTCGATGTCCGCGGACATCAACTACCTGACTGCGCTCCTGGAGCCGTCCGGCTTTGCCCTGTCCAACGTTGCGGCAGATCCCTATCGGCGACCCCGTCGGCTGCTGCGCACACCCCGCTACGACGCGATGGCCGACAGCTTCGATGAGATCGGCCCGGCCGGCTGCGTCATGATGTGCTGCACGGCGGCCACCCAGGTCTGCATCGACCTTGGGGATGCCCACCAGGCCGCTGCTCGTTGGCGAGCCGCACACCAGCTGGGCCCGACCTTGCTGGCCGCCTTCGCCAACTCGCCGCGCACTGCCGGCGATATCCCCGACGTTGCGAGCACTCGGATGTCCTCGTGGTGGCAGCTGGATCCGGCCAGGACGATGCCGCCCACGTCATTGGATCCCCAGGCCTACCTCGACAGGGTGCTGACGACGCCGGTGTTGGCCCGATACCGCGATGCGCAGAGCTGGCGGCTGGAAACCTCGATGACGCTGCTGGATTGGTTGGCCTCCGGGCAACCGCTCAGCACCGCCGATGTCGATCTGCATCTGTCGATGCTGTTCCCGCCGGTGCGACCCCAGGGGTACCTGGAGCTGCGGTACCTCGACGCCCAGCCGGCCGGCGAATGGATCGCGCCGCTGGCGCTGATATCGGCACTGTTCGCCGACGACGAGACCGTCGGCCAGGTGATCGAGGCCACCGCGTCGGGAGCGAACCGCTGGCAACAGGCAACCGAGGCGGGTCTGGCCGACGAGGTGCTCTGCCGGACTGCCGGCGACCTATGGGCGATCGCCGAGCCACGACTGGACGCGCTGATGCTGCCCGAGGACATCGCAGGCCGGATCGCGGCACTGTCCCGGCGTCGCCTGGGGGACGCGATCAGCCCGGCGACCGACCAGCTCAGCAGGGAGGGATCGTCATGACCGCGCAGGATTCCGCGCCCCGCACCGGCGAATCGCGCGTCCGCACCAGCGAATCGCACCCGCGGGATTGGTACGCCGACCCAGCGAACATGACCACCGAGGAGCTGCGGCAATATCTCGCCGACCAGCTGACCCGTTCACGCTCTCGTACCGAGTTGCTCACCGGATCGGTCGACGAGGCCGACCTGATAAGCCAGCATTCACCGTTGATGTCGCCGCTGGTGTGGGACTACGCCCACATTGCCAATCAGGAGGAGATCTGGCTGGTGCGCGACGTCGGCCGGCGCGCCGGGGTGCGTACCGACATCGACCAGATCTACGACGCGTTCGCCAATGCCCGCGCGGTTCGTCCTGAGTTGCCATTGCTGTCGCCGGCCCAGACCCGTGACTACGTGCGCCAGGTCCGCGACGAGGTACTCGATGTCGTCGACCGCGCGGTGCTGGGGGATCGTCGGCTGACCGAATCCGGCTTCGCATTCGGCATGGTCGTGCAGCACGAGCAACAGCACGACGAAACCATGCTCGCCACCCATCAGCTGCGCCAAAGCGGTGCTCCGCTGGCCGACACGCTCGCCATCGATGCGCCGCGGCCGGCACGTTCGCGCCACCTGCCGCGCGAGGTGCTGATCCCGGCCGGTCAATTCACCATGGGCACCTCGACCGAGGCATGGGCGCTGGACAACGAGCGGCCCGCACATCAGGTCGACGTCGAAGCGTTCTATCTCGACACTGCGCCCGTCACCAACGCGCAGTACCTGGCCTTCATCGACGACGGCGGCTACGCCGATCCGCGCTGGTGGACCACGGCAGGTTGGGAGTACCGGCAACATGCTGACCTGACCGCACCACTGTTCTGGTCGCGTGATGGCGATGGCAGCTGGTTGCGGCGCAGCTTCGGAGTGACGGCGCCGGTGGTGCCCGACGAGCCGGTGCTGCACGTGTGCCTGTATGAGGCACAGGCCTACGCAAGCTGGGCCGGACGGCGGCTTCCCACCGAGATCGAATGGGAGAAGGCAGCGCGCTGGGATCCCGACAGCGGCCGGTCCCGGCGTTACCCGTGGGGGGATGGCGACCCGTCACCCGAGCAGGCCAATCTCGGCCAGCGGCATCTGCGTCCGGCGCCGGCCGGCAGCTATCCCGCCGGCGCGTCGCCGCTGGGCATCCACCAGCTGATCGGTGACGTGTGGGAGTGGACGTCCTCGCCGTTCGCGCCCTACCCGGGCTTTGCGATGTTCCCGTACCGGGAGTACTCGGAGGTGTTCTTCGGCCCGGAGTACTACGTGCTGCGCGGCGGCTCTTTCGGAACCGATCAGGCTGCCTGTCGCGGCACATTCCGGAACTGGGACTACCCGATCCGGCGCCAGATCTTCGCCGGATTCCGAACTGCGCGTACCGCAGGGAATGGGGAGACACGTTAGGTCATGTGTCGACACCTCGGCTATGTCGGCCGATCCACCCCGCTCACCGAGCTCGTGTTCGGCGGGACGCACTCACTGGTGGTTCAGTCCTACGCACCCTGCGACATGCGCGGGGGCGGCACCGTGAACGTGGACGGTTTCGGGGTCGGCTGGTACACCGTCGCCGAACCTGCCGGTGCGCGCCGCTATCGCAAACCGGTACCGATCTGGCGGGACGCCTCGTTCGGCGACGTCATCGCTGATGTGCACGCCACCGCAGCCATCGCAGCGGTTCGCAGTGCGACATCCGGCATGCCGGTAACTGAGGCGGCCTGCGCCCCATTCACCGATGGCCGCTGGCTGTTCAGCCTCAACGGGCGGCTCGCTGGTTGGCCGGATACAGCGGCCGGACTCGCCGCATCGCTTCCGGTAACAGAGCTGCTCACCCTCGATGCGCCGACGGATTCCGCGCTGCTCTGGGCGGTGATCCGGAACCGGCTGACCGCCACCGCCGATCCGGCGACGATCCTCAGTGATGTGGTCGCTCAGGCTCTCAACGCCGCGCCGGAGTCCCGGCTGAACCTGATGCTGACCGACGGCGCGACGCTGTGGGCCAGCGCCGTCACCCACGCGCTGTCGGTGCGGCAGACCGTCCACTCGGCTCTGGTCGCCAGCGAACCGCTCGACGCCGACCCGGAATGGCGAGCGGTGCCTGATCGGTCGCTGGTCATCGCCACGCCCGGCTCGATCGAGATCACCTCATTGAACATTGGCGAAAGTCACGTCCACCGGATGAAGGAACAAGGTGCATGAGTATCAGCGTTGACGACACCCGGCTCGACTCGGCGAGCTCGATCGACGAACTGGCAGCCGACGCCAGGCGTGGCCTGACGGCGAAGCCGAAGTCGCTGCCACCGCGCTGGTTCTACGACGCCCGCGGCAGCGACCTGTTCGAGCAGATCACCGATCTGCCGGAGTACTACCCGACCCGCACCGAACGGGCAATTCTGGAACGGCACGCCGACGACATCGCGGCAGCCGCGCCGGTGAACACCGTGGTTGAACTGGGCTCCGGGTCGTCCATCAAGACCCGGTTGCTGCTCGATGCCTGGCAGCGTGCCGGGTCCCTGCGCAGAATCATCACCGTCGATGTCTCGATCAGCGCACTGACCGAGGCGGCGACCGAGCTTGCCGCGCGGTATTCGGGCGTTCAGGTCCGTCCGGTGCGTGCCGACTTCACCCGGCATCTGACCGGTCTGGATACCACCGGCCGAACCGCGATCGTGTTTCTCGGATCGACGATCGGCAACCTCGATCCTGCCGAACGCGGCGAATTCTTCGCCAGTGTCCGCAGCGCGCTCGGCCCGGGCGATGCGCTGCTGCTCGGCACCGACCTGGTCAAGAGTACGGACGTGCTGGTGCCGGCCTACGACGACGCCGCCGGAATCACTGCACAGTTCAACCTGAACCTGCTACGGGTGCTCAACCGTGGCCTGGACGGCGACCTGCCGTTGGATGCGTTCAGCCACCGCGCGGTGTGGAACGCCGACGCCGAGCGGATCGAGATGCGGCTGCGTGCGGAACGGGAACTGACGGCGCGGCTGGCCGCCATCGACCTGGACGTGCACTTCGACGCAGGCGAGGAGATGCTCACCGAGATCTCGTCGAAGTTCCGCCGAGACGGCGTCAGTGCCGAACTTGCGGCCGCCGGTCTGCACCTGGACCGTTGGTGGGCCGATCAGCAGAATTACTTCGCGGTGAGCTTGTCCAGCTGAGCTTGCCGCTCCTTCTGCCGCACCGCACGCCGATAACTCGCGGTCACAGCGCGCAACGCCATGAGCATCACAGCGGCAATCGGTACCGCGATCAGGAATCGGGTCAAGCCGGCATACACGCTCATGGACTGGTCCACGAACGTCGACCACAGGGCCGGTGAGCTGATCAGCACGGCGAAAAGCAGAACGGATCCTCGAAACATCATGCGGTCCTGCTACGCCGTCGCCGCGGCGTGGCTGTGCTGCCCCGTCATCGGCTGGTCATCGCTATTGCGCAACGCGCCGAGCAACAGACCCGACCAGACGAAGGTGGTCGCCGGGCGGCCGTCCAGCAGTGCGATCGGCAGGCCGAGGTCCCAGACGGTTGCCGGACTCGCGGTCAGCTGTGCCGAGTGCACCGCGACCGCGTCGATACGGCCGATGTGACTGATCCGTTCGAGCGCGGAACGGTTGTCCTCGACCTTGCGGGTCGCGTCCACGTTCAACCACGCGGTGGTCGGCTGAAGAGCGCGCAGCATCTCGGCAGGCCAGATGTCGTCAGGGTCGTTCTCGATAGTGTCGGTTGCGATGACCACGATCGAGGGGGTGTCCAGTTCGGCCAGCACGGTGTGCGCCGCGGCGGCCTCGGACGGGGTGTTGAGCACGCCCAGGTTCACCGACTCGGCAGCGTGACGACCGCCGCCGATCACCTCCGTGATCGGGTGCCCGGCCAGGCCGGCGATCACGATCTCGGTCTCGTCGATGCGCAGTTGGGTCGCTAGATGTGCGGCGGTGCGCAACGTCGGGGTGAGCTCGCCCACCAGGGCCAGGATCTGACCGGCGGTACGCGGCAGGGTCGGCGCAGCGGGAAGTTCGGCCAGGATCTCTTCCATTGCGTGGTAGATGCTGTGCGCCTCGCCGCGCGGATTGATCGCGACCGGCACCCCGACCTCGCGCAGCTTCATCAGCGTCGCGAGCTTTCCCCGGGCGCTGGTATCCGGCAGCGCCGTGACGTTGCTGGCGGCCTCGAAGGCCGGTTGGGCAGCCATCGTCAGAGCCGGTCCGTACTGCGCGATCGGAGCCGGTTCGTGCTGCGCAGTCAGGGCCTGCAGCACGGCAGCGAAATCGCTGGACCCGGCGCCGGGTGCCGCCACCGTTTCGGCCTCGTCGGCCTGCGCGATCAGGTCTTCGATGGACAGCGGACCGGTCGCGTCGATGTCGTCCGTCGAGCGGCCGTCATCGACAAGTGGCGACCCGAAGCCGGCCAGCTCGGTGCTGGCCAGATCGGTGCTGGCCAGATCGGTGCTGGCTAGATCGGTGCTGGCTAGATCGGTGCCGTTCAGGTCGGTGTGGGCTGGCTTGCTGCCAGCCGGCACGCCATCCGGCCGAACCCAGAATGCCGCGCGGTGGACCTCGCGTGCGAAGAAGCCGAACAGGCCACCCCGTCGAACGCTGTCCTGGTAGAGGATCTCGGCCCGGTCACCATGCTGTTGCTGGATCGTCTCCAGCAGGCGGTGCAGGTCCGTGTCCTCACACACCAACGGTTCTTCCATCGGTGATCACCCCCACTGTGTCGACGATCGCTGCGTTACTCGAGATCTCTGAATACGACATGACTGGCAGTTCCGGGATGGTCGTTGCCAGCAGTCGGCGTAACGGCATCCGGATCTGCGGAGCACACACCAACACCGGACGGATGCCGCGGTCGGTGACGTCCTGGTACTGCCTGACGATGTCGGTGACCAGCACCTCGACAAGGTCCGGTCCCGGCAGCAGCTGGACACCGGAATCGGTCGGTCGGGCGGACTCCAACAAGCTCTGCTGCATCCGGGCGTCCAACGTCAGGACCTGCAACCTTCCGTCGGTCAGGTGGCTCGCGGTGATCGACGGGGCCAACGTGAGCCGGGCGGCCTCGATCAGCCGGTCCGGATCGGTTCCGGTCTTCGCGGCGACGGACAGCGCCTCGAAGATCCGAACCAGATCGCGGACCGAAACACCCTCGTCCAGCAAGGCATGCAGCACCCGCTGCACCTCGCCGAGGTTCAACAGCGCCGGGATCAGATCCTCGACGACAACCGGGTGGCTGCGCTTGAGCGCCTGGGTCAGCGCCGACACTTCCTCGCGACCGAGCAGGCGGCTGGCATGGGTCCGGACCACCTCGGACAGGTGCGTGATGATCACCGAGGAACGATCCACCACGGTGGCACCGAGCAGTTCGGCCTGGCCGCGAAGTTCGAGCGAGATCCACTTGCCGACCAGACCGAAGACCGGTTCCTGGCCGAGTGTGCCGGGCAGGTTCTCCAGGCCGTCGCCGATCGCCAGCACGGTTCCGGCCGGAGCCTCGCCACGGGCAACTTCGACGCCGTTTACCCTTACCGCATAAGTGGATGCTGGCAGGTCAAGGTTGTCGCGGGTACGAACTGGCGGCATCACGACGCCCAGTTCGAGGGCAAGCTTTCGGCGCAATGCACGGACCCGATCGAGCAGATCGGCGCCTGGGCCATCGACGAGGGAGACCATGTCACCGGCCAGCGCCAGCTCGAGCGGATCGACAGGAAGGTCGGCCAGGATCGCCTCAGCGCTGTCCGTGGCGGGGGCGGCCGGCGCAATGACACCGTCCTTGGCCTCCTCGTCCTTGGCCGGGCTGACGACCCGCTGGGAGATGAGAATGAGCCCTCCGCCGACCAGCAGGAATGGCAGCTTGGGCAGGCCGGGCACGACGCACAGCGCGAGCGCAGCGCCGCCGGCGATCTGCAGGGCACGCTTTTGGCTGCCGAGCTGGTTGGCGACGACGGTACCCATGTCGTCGGAGTCGCTGGCCCGGGTGACGATCAAGCCGGTGGCCACCGACAGCAGCAGCGCGGGAATCTGGGAAACCAGGCCGTCGCCGACTGACAGTAGGCTGTACTTGCTGATCGCCGCAGTGACCGACAGGTGGTTCTGCAGAATGCCGATCACAATCCCGCCGATGAGGTTGATCAGCGTGATGATGATGGCAGCTATGGCGTCACCCTTGACGAACTTCGAGGCACCGTCCATCGAGCCGTAGAAGTCGGCTTCCGAGGTCACCTCGGAGCGCCGCCGCCGAGCTTCGGCCTCGTTGATCAGGCCCGCGTTCAGGTCGGCGTCGATGGCCATCTGCTTGCCGGGCATCGCGTCCAGGGTGAACCGGGCACCGACCTCAGCGACCCGGCCGGCGCCGTTGGTGATGACCACGAACTGAATCACCAGCAGGATCGCGAAGATGACCAGGCCAATGATCAGCGAGCCCGAGATCACGATGTGCCCGAAGGCGCTGATGACCTGGCCGGCGTAGCCGTGGCTGAGCACGTTGCGGGTGGCGGAGATGTTCAGGGCGAGCCGGAAGAGGGTGCAGACCAGCAGCAGGGACGGGAAGCTGGAGAAGTCCAGGGGGCGCCGGACGTACATGCTGACCAGCACGATCAGCAGCGCAGAGGTGATATTCAAGGCGATCAAGAAGTCGAGAATCGCGGCCGGCACCGGGACAACCATCATCAGGATGATGGCCACTACACCGATCGGCACGGCGAACTGGCTCAACCTCTTCAACGAACACCTTCTCCGGGACGGACTGGCTGACTTGCTCGGTCAACTACTCATGACTGCGTGAACGCCCCGTTCCCTGGGGTGCAGTCGCTGCCGTCCTGGCATCTGTTCCAGTCGGCAGGCTTCGTCCGGACTTGAGCACGTCCAGGGCCCCGCCAGCAGCCAGTTTTGGAGCGTTATGACCGCATGGCAGTGCGCGGGCTCCAAAACTGGGCTCAGGAGTATGCGTTGATACCGAGGTAGAGGGCCAAGCCGAGGCCCGCCAGGCCGATCAGCAGGCGCAGCGGCCGGGCTGGAACCCGGCGGACCACGCTGGGGCCGAGCCGGCCGCCGGCCAGGAAGCCCAATGCCAGAGGTGCCGCCGCCTCCCAGTTCACCGGGCCGAAGGCAGCGAAGATAACCGCCGCGACGCCGTTGGCCATCCCCAGAATCACATTCCGGGCGGCGTTGCTTCTGGCCAGGCTGTGCGGAGTGGCGGCGAGCAACAAGGCAAGCATCAGGACACCGGCGGCCGCTCCGAAGTACCCGCCGTAGATCGAGATGGCGAAGATGCCGACCGGCAGCAGCTTCGGGTCGATGTGATGGCCGGCGTGCTCGGGCATGACGGACTTACGCCGCGGGGCCGCGATCGCCAGGCAGGCCACACCGATCAACCAGGGGACGATCTTCTCGAACGCCGACGATGGGGTGGCCAGAAGCAGGAAGCTGCCGAGCAGACCACCGATGACCCCGGCGAGCCCCAGTTTCAGCAGGCGCGCGCGTTGTCCGACGAGTTCTGGACCGGAGCCGAGCGCCGAGCCGATCCCGTTGAAAATCAGAGCGACGGTGTTGGTGACGTTCGCGCTGATCGGCGACAGCCCGACCGCGAGCAGCGCCGGATAGCTGATGACCGAGGCGAGGCCGGCGATGCTTCCGGTCAAGCCCGCAGTGAACCCGGCGCCGACCAGAAGCACCAACTCGGGCACCCCGGTCGAGATCACCGCTCAGATTCTTCCAGCAACCCCGTCGCGCACTTGCTGCGCGGCCTCAGGTCCGGACCACATCCGGTCGATGGGGTGGGTACGAACCACAGACCAGGTTGCCGATCGATACCGATGGCATCCGATCTCGAAGGGAGCGCCATCGTGATGACAGCTGTTGAGAAAAGGCGTCCCCGCGAGCTGACCGTTGCCGATCGATGTGACCGCTGTTCGGCACGCGCTGTCGTTGAGACAGTCATGATGGGCGGCGGATCGCTGATGTGGTGCGCTCACCACTTCGGCAGGTTCGAGGAATCCCTGACCAGCCTCGGCGCCACGATCCTGACCGACAACCGCGACTGAGCCCGACCGCGCGAGGGCCCCGACCGCGCGAGAGCCCCTGATCGCGCGAGGGCCCCCGTTCGGCAACCGACAACGCTTGATCCAAATACGCGTGATCATGAGTGCGTTTACCGCACTGGCGTCGGGTAGATCGACTCATGATCAAGGCGGTGGTGCGATCGCCTACATCAACGAGCCGGGATCGGTCGGCACATCGACCCCGTGCTCTCGCAGGATCTCGATAGGGATCATGTCCAGCGCTCGTTGGTTGGTCGCCGCCAGCACCACCGGTGCGGCAGCTCCGTCGCGGTAAGCCTGCAACCAGCGGACCGCAACCACACACCATCGATCGCCTGGCTGCAGGCCGGGAAACAGATACTCGGGAATCGGCGTGCTGAGGTCGTTGCCGACCCGGGCTTGGTGCTCCAGGAACTCAGCGGTCATCACGGCACAGACCGTGTGGCTGCCCAGATCCTCAGGCCCGCTGTTGCAGCAGCCGTCCCGGAAGAAGCCGGTGACCGGGTCTGTCCCGCACTCCTCGAGTTCGCTACCGAGCACATTCAGCTCGCCGGCCACGGCACCCGTATCACCCGTCATGGGCGCGGCTTCGCCACATCTCGTAGCTGCGCGGCGCCGGGACCGAGATCGTGCCAGTCGGAGTTCACTTCCAGAACGGCGATTCCGGACGTGCTGAGCACGACTTCGGTACCGCTCAGCGCGGAGGCCAGCACGCTCAGGTCCGGGTTGTGACCGATCACGAGCACTGTGCTCACGTCGTCGGGTACGTCCCTGAGCAACGCCAGCATGGCCGGCAGCGAGGCAAGATACAGGGCGGGTTCCTCTTGAACAGCTGGTGAGCCCGGCAGTTCCGGGGCGACCAGCGCCCAGGTCTGCCGCACTCTTTCCGCGGGAGACATCAGCACCAGGTCGATAGCACCGACGTGTTCGGCCAGCCACCGTCCGGCATACGGAGCGTTGCGTCGTCCGGCGTCGGACAGCGGCCGGGAGACGTCGGGCATGCTCTCAGGACGCGCAGCCTTGGCGTGTCGCAGCAGGACTAGCAGGCGCATATCGATGGCAGGTCAGCTATGGCCGGCGGCCGATCTTGCTGCCCAGCCACACCAGCGGGTCGTACTTGCGGTCAGCGACCCGCTCTTTCATCGGGATGAGGGCATTGTCGGTGATCTTGATGTGCTCGGGGCACACCTCGGTGCAGCACTTGGTGATGTTGCAGAACCCGAGGCCGTGCTCGTCCTGCGCCTGCATCTGCCGGTCGGCGCTGTCCAGCGGGTGCATGTCCAGTTCCGCGATGCGCATCAGGAAACGCGGCCCGGCAAAGGACTCCTTGTTCTCCTCATGGTCACGCACCACATGGCAGGTGTCCTGGCAGAGGAAGCATTCGATGCACTTGCGGAATTCCTGGCTGCGCTCCACATCGACCTGCTGCATCCGATACTCGCCGGGCTTGAGATCGGCCGGCGGAGCGAACGCCGGAATTTCGCGGGCCTTCTGGTAGTTGAAGGACACATCGGTGACCAGGTCACGTATCACCGGGAAGGCGCGCATCGGCGTCACCGTGATCGTCTCCGCTTCGGTGAAGGTCGACATCCGGGTCATGCAGAGCAACCGCGGGCGGCCGTTGATCTCGGCACTGCACGATCCGCACTTGCCGGCCTTGCAGTTCCACCGCACGGCGAGGTCGGACGCCTGGGTCGCTTGCAACCGGTGGATGATGTCGAGCACGACTTCGCCCTCGTTCACCTCGACCGTGAAGTCCTGCAACTCGCCGGCCTCGGCATCCCCACGCCACACCCGGAACTTCGCGTCGTACGTCATGACTTCTCCTCGGCGGGCAGTTCGGCCTCGGTCAGATATTTGGACAGCTCGTCGCGGTCGAACAGCCGCAGCAGGTCATCCCGAATCGCCGGGATCGGCTGCTCGACAACCTCGATGGATGCCGACTCCGAATCCACGGATCCGATCGAGCAGACCAGGTTCTTCTGCCGCCACTGATTGCTCATCACCGGGAAGTCGTCGCGGGTGTGTCCGCCGCGGCTTTCCTCGCGCATCAGCGCAGCTCGCGCGACGCATTCGCTGACCACGATCATGTTCTGCAGATCGAGAGCCAGATGCCATCCCGGGTTGAACTGTCGGTGGCCCTCGACGGTGACATTGCGCGCCCGCGCCTTGAGCTCCACGAGTCGTTCCAGCGCCTGCTCCATCTCACCCTGCTTGCGGATGATGCCGACCAGGTCGTTCATCGACTGCTGCAGTTCCTGATGAATCGTGTATGGGTTCTCGCCACCCTCGACTGCGAACGGGGCCAGCGCTGCCTCCGATGCCGCAGAGAGGGTTTCCTCCGATATTGCCGGACGATTCTCGCCCAGGCCGGTCACGTACTCAGCGGCCCCGGTGCCTGCGCGTCGACCGAATACCAGCAGATCTGACAGCGAGTTGCCACCGAGCCGATTCGAACCGTGCATCCCGCCGGCCACCTCGCCCGCGGCGAACAAACCGGGCACCCGCGCTGCCGCCGCGGTATCCGGATCGACCTCGACGCCACCCATCACGTAGTGGCAGGTGGGCCCGACCTCCATCGGTTCCTTGGTGATGTCGACATCGGCCAGCTCCTTGAACTGGTGGTGCATGGACGGCAGCTTCTTCAGGATCTCTTCCGGTGAACGCCGACTGGCGATGTCGAGGAACACGCCACCGTGCGGTGAGCCACGGCCGGCCTTCACCTCTGAGTTGATCGCGCGGGCGACTTCGTCACGCGGCAGCAACTCCGGCGGGCGCTTGTTGTGCTCCGGGTCGGTGTACCAGCGGTCGCCCTCTTCCTCGGTCTCGGCGTACTGACCGCGGAACACCGCCGGGACGTAGTCGAACATGAACCGCTTGCCCTCGGAGTTGCGCAACACCCCACCGTCACCACGCACCGACTCGGTGACCAGGATGCCCTTCACCGACGGCGGCCAGACCATGCCGGTCGGGTGGAACTGCACGAACTCCATATTCAGCAAGGTGGAACCGGACCGCAGCGCCAGCGCATGGCCGTCGCCGGTGTACTCCCACGAGTTCGAGGTCACCTTGAAGGACTTGCCGATCCCGCCGGTCGCCAGCACCACGGCCGGAGCTCTCAGCACGACGAACCGGCCGGACTCCCGCCAGTAACCAAACGCACCGGAAATGGCACCCGAGGCGTCGCGCAGCAGCTCGGTGACGGTCAGTTCGGCGAAGACCTTCAGGTACTCATCCGATGCCCCGCCCGGCTGCCCGGCCGCCTTGGCATCGTCCTGTTGCAGCGAAACGATCTTCTGCTGCAGGGTGCGGATGAGTTCCAGGCCGGTCCGGTCACCGACGTGTGCAAGCCGGGGGTACTCGTGGCCACCGAAGTTGCGCTGGCTGATCTTGCCGTCCGGCGTTCGGTCGAACAGCGCGCCGTAGGTCTCGAGTTCCCAGACCCGGTCCGGCGCTTCCTTGGCGTGCAGTTCGGCCATCCGCGGGTTGTTGAGGAACTTGCCGCCCCGCAACGTGTCGCGAAAGTGCGTTTGCCAGTTGTCGTTGGCGTTCGCGTTACCCATCGACGCGGCAATGCCGCCCTCGGCCATCACGGTATGTGCTTTGCCGAAAAGGGACTTGCAGATGATCGCGGTCTTCATGCCGGCTTCGCGGGCGGCAATCGCAGCCCTCAGACCAGCACCACCGGCGCCGATGATGACGACGTCGTAGTCGTGAGTTTCAAAGTCCGTCACGGGCTCGGGTGCTCCTAGGGATCTCTAGTTGATGATGCGAAGGTCGCTGAGCGTGCCAGAGGCCACCAGCGCGACATAGGCGTCGGTGATCATCAGGGTTGCCAGAGTCGTCCAGGCCAGTTCCATGTGGCGAGTATTGAGCTTGGAGACGAACGTCCAGGCGCGATAGCGCATCGGATGCTTGGAGAAGTGCTTCAGCCTGCCGCCCACCGCGTGCCTGCACGAGTGGCAGGACAAGGTGTAGGTCCACAGCAACACGACGTTGATCAGCATCACCAGCGTTCCGAGCCCGATGCCGAATCCGCCGTTACCACCGCGGAAAGCCCTGATGGCGTCGTAGCTGTTGATGATCGAGATGACGACCGCGAAGTAGAAGAAGTACCGGTGCGCGTTCTGTACGATCAACGGGAATCGGGTCTCACCGGTGTACTTGGCGTGCGGTTCGGCGACCGCACAGGCAGGCGGCGACAGCCAGAACGCCCGGTAGTACGCCTTGCGGTAGTAATAACAGGTCAACCGGAAGCCGAGCAGGAACGGCAGCACCACGATCGCGAAGGGCACGAAGGGCGGAAAGTGTCCGAACCACGTTCCGAAGTCCCGGGCGGCCGGATTGCACGACGCCGAGACGCACGGTGAGGAGAACGGCGAGAGGTAGTGGTACTTCTCGACGAAGTAGGCCCGTTGCGATGCGGTGCGAACCAGCGCGTAGAGCACCCAGATCGTCAGCAGCGTGAACGTGATGACCGGTTGCAACCACCAGCGGTCGGTTCGAAGGGTCTTCGCGGGAATCCGCGCGCGACCGGGACTTGCGACTCCAGATGCCGTCATACGCTCTCTCCGGTCCTCACTTCGTTCGCCAGCGGCTGGTCGCTCACTCCGCGCTCACTCCGGTCCTCACTTCGTTCGATCCTCGTCGCCAGTGGCTGATCGCTCACCCGGTATTCAGTTCTGGCAGTCACTGAGCACTCGACTCATCGGGAATTCCCGTGGTACCCGCCGAGGCCTTCGTCGTCTGCGTCATCGGCCCACATCGAGGCGTCGTAGGGCTCATCCGTTAGCTGATGTACCTCGCCCGAGCTGGCCGTCGGTGGTGCCGCCGGAAGTCTATCCACGTCGCGGACATCGAGAATGAGCCGGTCCAGGTCGTTACGCAGCCGCGCAACAGT
>DASXHV010000164.1:0-16987 GCA_036488285.1 Jatrophihabitans sp.
CATCCGCCCCGGCCGCTTTTGGCCCTGGCTGGGACAGCCCTTACACAGGCACCTCGGGTCCAGGTTGGCCGTGCGCAAGCATGCGCGCATCCCACGCGTCGCGGCAGCGGCCGGTGGTTGCGGCGTGGTTTGGCCGGTTGCCCGGGAACCGATATGGACGGACTGTAGAGCTGGTCCGTCATGAAGGGGCGTGGCTCAATTGGTAGAGCACCGGTCTCCAAAACCGGCGGTTGCAGGTTCGAGTCCTGCCGCCCCTGCGCCATCAGCGCCTCGATCCAGCTGCGTGAGCGGGTGGGACCAGGCGCCGGAGAGGAGAAGAAGTGACCGAGACACAGGCCGCACCGGCACCGTCATCCCGGCCGGACAAGTCCGTCCGGGGGTCGTCGGGTGGCGGGTTGGCCCTGCTGTGGCGCTGGCTGCCGCTCTTGATCACCGCTCTCCGCCGACGCTTCCGTGAAACGGTCGCCGAGATGCGCAAGGTGCTCTGGCCCTCGCGCAAGGAGATGACCACTTACACGATTGTCGTGATCATTTTCGTGGTGATCATGGTTTCGTTGGTCGCCGGCCTGGACCTGGGCTTCGCCAAGCTCGTACTAGCGGTCTTCGGATAGCCACCGCCCAACCAGACCGCACGAGCCTGACACCGAGCGTGACCCGCACGACGAGCATGACCAGACAGTAAGGAAGAGACATTCTGTGACCGAGTTCGACAACGAGTCCGACTCCACCGAGAGTGCGGAAGCCGAGACGCAGCGCGTCGAGGCGCAGCCGGCCGAGGCCGCTGAGGCGCAGCCAGCCGAGGCCGCTGAGGCGCAGCCGGCCGAAGCTCTGCCCGAGCTGAACGTCGAGGACCAGGTCTACGGCGTCACTGCCGAGGAGAAGTACAACGAGGACGCCGAGGAAAAGGCCGACGAGGCCTGGGCTGAAGCCACCGCTGAAGTCGAAGCCGAGCTCGAGAGCGAAGACGCTGCCCATTCCCCAGCCGAGGCATCCGGTTCCGCCGATGACGAGGCCGAGGTCGAGGTCGACCCGATCGAGGAGCTGCGTACCGAACTCCGCCGGGCCCCGGGCGACTGGTTCGTCATCCACTCCTACGCCGGCTACGAGAACAAGGTGAAGACCAACCTCGAGAGCCGGATCCAGTCCTTGGACATGGAGGACTACATCTACCAGGTCGAGGTCCCCACCGAAGAGGTCGTGGAGATCAAGAACGGCAAGCGCCAGCAGGTCAACCGCAAGGTTTTCCCGGGCTACATCCTGGTTCGGATGGATCTGACCGACGACTCGTGGGGCGCGGTCCGCAACACCCCGGGCGTCACCGGCTTCGTCGGAGCCACCTCCAAGCCGTCCCCGCTGTCGATGGATGAGGTCGTCAAGATCCTCGCCCCGGCGACCCAGAAGGCGGCGTCCCTGCCCAAGGGCGGCGGTGGAACGGCCGAGTCCGCCGGACAGGCCGCAGTCCAGACCATCGACTTCGAGATCGGCGAGTCCGTCACTGTCATGGACGGCCCGTTCGCCACGCTGCCGGCAACCATCAACGAGATCGACCCACTGCACGCCAAGCTCAAGGTGCTGGTGTCGATCTTCGGACGTGAGACACCGGTAGAGCTCTCGTTCAACCAGGTCTCGAAGATCTAGCGGCGCACGCCGTAGAAGCACAATTCCAGCAACCAGTAGAAGAGAAGAAGAATGCCTCCCAAGAAGAAGCTCACCGCGATCATCAAGCTCCAGATCCAGGCCGGTGCTGCTAACCCCGCGCCGCCCGTCGGCCCGGCGTTGGGCCAGCACGGCGTGAACATCATGGAGTTCTGCAAGGCTTACAACGCCGCGACGGAGTCGCAGCGTGGCCAGGTCATCCCGGTGGAGATCTCGGTCTATGAAGACCGCTCGTTCACCTTCATCACCAAGACCCCGCCCGCCGCGAAGCTGCTGCTGCAGGCCGCTGGTGTCGCCAAGGGCTCCGGTGAGCCGCACAAGACGAAGGTCGCCAAGGTGACCATGGCTCAGGTGCGCGAGATCGCCGAGACCAAGAAGGAAGACCTCAACGCCAACGACATCGACCAGGCTGCCAAGATCATCGCCGGCACAGCGCGGTCGATGGGAATCACAGTCACCGACTAGTTCGGCGTCGATCGAGCCACGGCCTGGCGGTCTGAAAACCGCCGTGCGTTGCACGATCTCAAGAAGAGCAAGCGCAAGAAGAGCAAGCGCAAGAAGAGCAAGCGTGGGAGGACGCCGAGAGCCGGCGTCCGTCAGACCACTAGCGCGAAGGAGCATCACCATGACAAAGCGCAGCAAGGCATACCAGGCCGCCGCGGCACTCATCGAGGACGACAAGATCTACAGCCCGCTGGAAGCTGCCAAGATCGCCGTCCAGGCCGCGCCCGCCAAGTTCGACAGCACCGTCGAGGTCGCGATGCGGCTCGGTGTCGACCCGCGTAAGGCCGACCAGATGGTGCGAGGCACCGTCAGCCTGCCCAACGGAACCGGCAAGACCGCCCGCGTCATCGTCTTCGCCACCGGAGACCAGGCCGAGGCTGCCCGCGCCGCCGGCGCCGACAAGGTCGGCAGCGATGACCTGATCGCCGAGATCACCGATGGGTACCTCGACTTCGACGCCGCGATCGCCACGCCGGACCAGATGGCCAAGGTCGGTCGGATCGCTCGCATCCTCGGCCCGCGTGGCCTCATGCCGAACCCGAAGACCGGCACCGTCACGCCGGACGTGGCCAAAGCCGTCAACGACATCAAGGGTGGCAAGATCACGTTCCGGGTGGACAAGCAGTCCAACCTGCACCTCATCATCGGCAAGGCGTCCTTCAGCGCAGAGCAGCTGGTGCAGAACTACGGTGCCGCGCTGGATGAGGTACTGCGAGCCAAGCCGTCCTCGGCAAGGGGCAAGTACCTGAAGAAGGTCACCTTCGCTACCACGATGGGCCCGGGCATTCCGGTAGACACCAACCGGACCCGCAACCTGCTGGAGGAGTCGACCGCCTGAGGTCAGGCCCAGGGCGGAAGATCGCCGGTGGGTAGCAACGACGGTGCAACCACGCCATGACCGGGGTAACCGGCTCTGGCCAACACCAGCGCCGTGCCTGCGAGGCCGTTGAACAGCCCTGTCCCGTCCCCGCCGGCCGGCCAGGTCAGCGGGTCAGAACCCAGTACCTCGATCAGCTCATCCAGGAACGACAGTGCTGCGTTGAGGTACTCGGGCACGTCGAGCTGCTCGTATCCCAGCACCATGAGATCGATGGCCGAACCAATTCCGCCGGCGACCGTGAGACCTCCGGGGATGCGCCCGTTGCCCTCGGTCCGTGCACTCGTCAACGCGGCCGTCACGACATGCGAACACGTGTGCAGGGCTGCATCGGCGTCGGCAAGCAAGTCGGCATCCGGGACCTGAAGCGGCACCCCGCAGCCCTTCAGATACAGCAGCCGTAGCCGGATTGCGCCGATACCCGCGGAGCCGTTTGCCCAGTCGGTTGGGAACGTAGCGGGCTCCCGGCCGGCCTCCGGCCAGGCCCGCTGCACCTCGTCGAAACTGGCGCGCTCCCAGGACAGCGCTCGCCGAGCCAGCGTGAGGGCCGGCACCGCGATCGACGGGTAGGCCCAGGCTGCTTCGGTGAGCGCCCAGGCGATGCCGGAATTTCCGTTGGCCAGGCCGCAGGAAGCGTGCTGTACCCGGTTGGGCCAGCTCGACCCCTCCGGTCCGTGGCTTGCGGCCGCGGCGATCCGGCGAACCGAGTCCAACGCCTCCGCCGGCGGCTCGCTGGCCCGCACCGCGGCGAGCAGCCAGCCTGCGACGCCGTCGCCCACCGTGATCGAATCAAGCCGTTCGGCGCGGGTCGGTTTGAGGTCGGCCACGCCGGGGATGACCTCGCCGATCAGGTCGGAAATGGCGATCGCCGCGGCGATCACCCCGGACCGCCCGGTGAACACTCCCTCGTCACGAACCTGGTGCAAACTCGCGACGGCTGCTGTGATCTCCCGGGCAGCCAATTCCGCCAAATCGTCCCGACCCAGGACCCGGGCGAGGTGGGCGTATGCCCACGCGGTGCCGGCACCACCGTTGAACAGTGCCGGGTTGGCAGCGCCGGGATCGACGGCGCGTGGGTAATCGGGCCCGAACGCAGGTCGTCCGGTCCGGGCAGTGGACAGTTCCACCAACGCGTCGGCACAGTCGGATGCCCGGCGGCGGATCCGGTCGCGCGAATCGATGAGGGTTCGGCTCATCAGGCAGATCAGCTCCGAGTCTCGGTTCGGTCGGTGTTTCGGATAGTTCAGGCAGGAAGGCCCAGTTCCGCGGCCCGCACCGGAACGGGCAAGGCCGGCCGGCAGAGCACCGGGTGCGGCTTGGCTGCCACCGGTCGAGGTAGAGGCACCGAGAGGATCGGCGAGAACTGACCGTCGGTCAAAGCCGCCACCCGGCGCAGGAAGGGTCCGACGGTCTGCTGAGCTGAAGCCGTGCGAGCCGAACTGGCAACCTGAACGGCGGTGAGCGCGGCCCGGGCCACCAACAGGTTGCGGGTCAGCCGCGCCGGTCCGCCAGCGTCGCGGTATCCGGAAAGCAACGAAGTGAGGACGGGTCGGACATCGATGCGGCGGCTGATGGCGTGAAATTCCAGCGACTCGTAAGCAGTCGCCAGATCCCAGCCCGGATCCCCTAACCCTGCAGTTTCCAGGTCGACGAACCAGATCCGCCACTGGTAGGGCTTGGTCACCCGCGCCAGGCAGTTCGCGCTGGTGGCGTCGCCATGCGTCCAATGAGTGGCGGACCATGCCTCGTGCGCGCCTTGCAGGGCGGCCCGCACGGCACGGTCTTCGCGCAGCATTGCCCACACCGTGAGCGCGGCCGAACGTGGCACCATGGCGCGCAGATGAGCGGGGCCGTCGCCGGCCGCCAATACCCAAGGCAGCGCGGCGGTGGGCGTGACATCCGGCTCGGCCGGCGATCTATGCAGCCGCGCCAGTGCCTGGCCCCAGGCCCGTACGGCAGTGATGACTCTGGCCGGCGAACTGGATGAGATGACCCGGTAGATCGGTTCGCAGGGCTGCAATGCCTGGGTCCACAGCACGTCGACGTAATGGGATTCCGGTTGCGTCGGTGCCAGCTCCATCGGTACCAGCTCCATCGGTACCAGCTCCATGGGTACCAGCTCCATCGGTACCAGGCCGCTGCGCCGCAACAGGGTCAGGGCGCGGCGTTCGGCAGCCAGCGAATCGTCGCCGTCGGTTGCCGCTGCCCAGCCGCGTGATTTCGCGTAGGCCACCGGTGTGCCGTCGATATCGAGTCGATGTACTGGATGGGTCCGGGACTCGTCATGCACGCTGATCCCCCCGTTGAGAGCAGTCGCGGCATTGAGCACGCCTGCCTCCACCGCCTGTCTGACGAGTCCCGGAAGCCTGTCCCATTCATCGAACGGACGGATACCGGCATCGGGCCCGACGGCGCAGTTGACCGCACGCTCGACCAGTCCGCTCGATGTACCCATCGCTCCCCCGACGAATCGTGTCCGGAGCCTGTATCGCCCCGGGCCACGAACAGGCAGAGCCGTCGGAGCCTGGCGTGATACATCCAATTCGAGAAGCCGTTGCGGCCCGACATCGACGCGGTTGATCCGAAAGTCCGGATCGACGTATCAAAAGAACGGCCGCCCGCTCCTGATTGGTGAACGCGGAAATACCAAGAACGCCCTAGGCTCATCGGCGATACGACACTGGAGAATTCACCGGGGAGAGCGATAGCGATGTCCGAGCGATGATCAACGCCGAAGCTGAGCACTCGACGCTGGCATGCCGAGCGGGTGAGATCTTCGAGTCGTTCCTGGCCGGCAAGTCCGAGGCGATGGCCGAGCTGGTTTCACTGCTGACGCCGATTCTGTGGCACACGGTTCGCGCGCAGCGACTGGATGCCACCTCGACGGAGGACGTTCTGCAGACGACCTGGCTAGCGCTGGTACGGCGGGCCGATTCAATCGTCGATCCGCGCTCGGTGCTGCAATGGATGATCGTGACGGCACGCCGCGAGGCATGGCGGGTATCTCGCGGTCAGGCGAAGACAACTCCACAAGAACTCGACGACGACGATTTCGTGAGCGCGGAGTCGGACTCTCCCGAGGGTCTGGTGCTGCGTACCGCGACCGAAAAGGTGTTGTGGTCGCACATCGCGACGCTGCCCGATCGCTGCAGACAACTCCTGCGGGTGATCGCGTTCGCCGACCGGCCCGACTATGCCGAGCTTGCCCACTCGCTCGGTATGCCAGTGGGCAGTATCGGACCCACCCGGGGACGATGCCTGGCCAAGCTGCGCGCTTCATTGATCACAGACCCCCGATGGGAGCAGTAGATGTCGCCCCAACCAAGGCCTCCGGCCGACTGGGAAGACCTCGCCAACGGCGAGCTGGACTCCCACGACGAAACGGTTCTCGCCCAACTTGCCGCGCTGTACACGGCGATCGACCCGGTGCCCGACGAGCTGGTGGAACGCCTTCAGTTCGGCATCACGCTCGACGCGTTGAACGCCGAGCTGGCCGAGTTGCAGCAGCTGCCGCTGGATGCGATGGCCCGCAGCGCCGATACCAGCCAGGTCAAGACCCTGACGTTCACCAGCGACAGCATGACCACCATGGTCACGATCAGTGCCGCCGGCCCCGATCGGGTTCGGATCGACGGCTGGGCAGCGCCCGGTAGCGGCGTCTGCGTCGAGTTGCGCCAGGTTTCCATGACGATGACGACTGAGGCCGACACCGATGGCCGGTTCGTCTTCGACGACGTGCCACACGGCCTGACCAGGCTTGTGTTGCGAGACCCGTCCTCCGATGTTCGGCCGCCGGTGATCACACCAGCAGTCGAGATCTGAGCGCACATACCCGTCACCGAATCTGCTTGCCGGAGACGGGTATTCGCTGACGGCTGCCGATATCCGTACGAGAAGACATGGACAACGATGACGTCGAACAACACATCGAATCGCAGCGAACCAGCCCGGCCCAGCAATCCGGCTCCGCGCCGCAAGGAGCCCAGTCTCAATCCGCCTGCCTACGTGCTGTCCAAGCACGGTAGCCGGGTGTTGGACCCGTCCAGCGCCGTCCGCGTCTCGGGCCAATCCTCGATCCGCGCGACGGTATATGTGGGATCACATCTCATCGTTCGAACCGCCGATCTGACCGACGACGTCCTGCTTCCACTGGCCGAGGCAGCCAGGCTGGCAGATCTCAAGCTCGGAAAGCCCAGCCAGGACGATCAGATGCTTGACCTCGCTCGTTCCGAAGGGCTCGAAGATCTCGCACTACGGGTGCTGGTTTCGCGGATCAGCCTGCTGCCGTTGCATCCTCAAACGCCGTCCATACCGCCGGACTCGTGGCAGGTGCTGCAGAACTACCGATCCATCACCGGGCCGAAGACGGAGTTGGCCAGAAAGGTCACCCTGGATCACCTGTTCAACGCCAATGCCGGCATCGGCGGTGCGGGATACATGGGTGGCAGTTCGGTCGGTGGCACGGGGTACATGGGAGGTAGCTCGACCGGCGGGCTCGGTTACATGGGCGGCAGCGGAATCGGCGGCCCGAGCTTCGAATACGGCATGCCCGGTCGGGGTGGGCGAACGCCCGTGACGTGGTTGGGCCCCGAACCCGCCCGACGAGCCGACGCCGACCTGCCCTGCAGGCGACCGGTTGTCGCCGTGCTGGACACCGGAACGGGCAAGCATCCGTGGTTGCCGGCCTCGGTGGTCGACCGCAACCCCAAGGTCGGCGCACTGCCCATCGGTATGACCGACTCGCTCACCAACCCCGAGCTCCACGGATCGATCGACGATCCGCTCGAGGGCATTCTCGACTCCGACGCCGGACACGGCACCTTCATTGCCGGATTGATCAGGCAGACCTGTCCGGACGCGACGCTCCTGTCCGTTCGGGTGATGCACGGCGACGGCGCCGTTCCGGAGTCCCAATTCCTCAGGTCACTGAACAGGCTGGTGCTGCGTCAGGCCATCGCCTCCCAGAATGGCCGCCCGGATCTGCAGATCGACGTTGTCTCGCTGTCACTGGGCTACTACCACGAACTTCCCTCCGATGAAGCGCTCGACCACCAACTGCTCGCGCCGCTTGCCGAGCTTGGTCGCCTCGGCGTCACAGTCGTTGCCGCGGCGGGCAATGACGCCACCAGTCGGCACATGTATCCGGCCGGCTTCGCGCCGCACCCTGGCAGTCCGATGCCCGTAACGCGAGACCGCGCTCCGATCGTGAGCGTCGGTGCGCTGAACCCGGATCGGCGTACCAGCGCTCTGTTCAGCAACGCCGGCGACTGGGTGACCTGCCTTCGGCATGGTGCTGCCGTCGTCAGCACGATGCCCACCGCACTGAACGGATCCCTGCAGGCATCAGCCAGCATCGAGCTGCCAGGCGGGGGCAGGCGTTCGACGATCGACCCGGACGACTACTTCGGCGGCTTCGCAACCTGGAGCGGGACGTCCTTCGCTTCGCCGGTACTGGCGGGGGAGATCGCTCAGTCTTTGCTGAGCACCGGAAAGCTCGACGAAGCTACGCCGGCGAAGGCGGTCACCAGGGCTTGGCGTGCGGTGTCGAAGTTGGCCGGCCTGTCCAGACCTGCCGGTTCGGCGACCTGAGGGAACTCACGGCCTGGGGACCATCCGACGACGCGCGCTCGAAGGGCACACTCGGCGATAGGCTCATGTCCGCAGCCATATCGCTGGCGTGGACTGTCGGAGTTTATTGCGGAGGTCATGTGACATCCGTTCGTTCGGACGAGGACGCACTTGCCGAAATTGGCGAGCTTCGGCGCTGCGGCGTCGCTGAAAACAACGCCGGGCGCCCGATGCGTGCTCTGGCGTTGTTCAAGCGTGCGCAACGAATGCTCGATGCCGTCGCCGTTGATTCCACGACCGGCCGACAACGGGCGGTGCTTGCCGCGCGGCTGGTTCTGAGCAGGGCTATGAGCGCGTCAGAACTCAACGGCCTGGAAGCCGGCCTTGCGGCATTGTCGCCGGTGGAGAACTACCTTTCGAGTGCAGATGACCCAGAGGTGGCAGTCCACCTGCATCTGCAGCGTGGCTATATGACGGTGCGCGGTGGATATTTCAACGACGGTCTGGCCGAGCTGAACGCCGCCGTCGACCTGCTGGAGTTTGCCGAGCCTGCCGCGCGCTGCAACATTCTGATCAACCGTGGAATGGTGCAGCTCTACCTAGGCGATCATCGCCAGGCGAGGCTGGATTACCTGCGTGCGGCCGAGGTTGCCGACGAGTACGAACTCAGGGTCGAACAGGCCAAGGCGACTCACAATCTCGGCGAACTCGAGTTCTACGCGGGAAACCTCGCGAACGCGCTCACCCTGATGAACGAGGCAACCAGATTGCAGGCTGAGGTCTCGTTCGCAGTTGCCTTGGTGGATAGGGCGAAAGTGCTGCTCGAAGCAGGCCTGCATCGCGAAGCCGACGAAACGCTGCAAGAAGCCGGCGCCCTGTTCCGTAAGGACCGACTCTTCAAGGACGTCGGGGAAGTGGAGCTGGCCCGGGCCGAATGTGCTTTGCTGGACGGGCAGATCGCGGCCGCGCGCAGGTTGGCCAGCAGAGCCCGTGACCGATTCCGTCGACGTGGCAACGATTCCTGGCGCCGCAATGCCGAGCTGGTGCTGTTGCAGGCCGATCTCGCGGCCGGTCGCCCTGGCGCACGAATCGCGCCACCAGCTCGTCGGCTTGCCGCAGAGTTCGTCGGTATCGGCCTGCTCCCGCAAGCCCGTTTGGCCCGGCTGATAGAAGCTGAAGCACTGCTCTCGGCCAACAACCTGACCGCCGCCGAGCAGATCGTTCGTGGCCTCGGGACAAGAGCCACCGACTCCATTTCGGTGCGGCTGCACAGTCGTTTTCTGCAAGCCGACCTCGCACGTCAGACCGGGGACAAGACGACGGCCCGCAGCCAGGTGCGGCGTGGACTGGCCGAGTTGTCGACCTACCAGGCACGGTTCGGCAGCATCGATCTGCAGACCGGGAGCGCGATCCATGGCCGCCGCCTTGCCGAGCTCGACCTGGACCTCGCGATCAGCACCGGACGTCCGGGCGCAGTCTTGGACGCAGTCGAGCGAGGCCGAGCCTCCTCAAGCCGCCTGGTGCCGGTCCGGCCGCCTGACGATGACGAAATCGCCGCGCTGCTCGGCGAGTTGCGACGATCGGTGGACGCGTTGCGCGGTGCGGAGAACGAGTCGTCCAACGTTTCGCAATCCTCGGAGACCAGGCGCCGGATCGCCGAGATCCAACGTCAGCTCCGTTCGTACTCCTGGCGCGCCGATGGGTCAGGAGCAGCCCGTCGTCCGGCCAAAGCGAGTGAGGTCCGCGCTGAGCTCAACCATTTGGGCGCGGCACTGGCGTGTTTCGTCCAGGTCGGAGACGCGCTGTCGGCGATTGTGGAAGGGGCAGGGTCGGCCCGCATACACCGTGTCGGTTCTGCTGCAGAGGTCTCAGAGCACATTCGGAGACTGCGCGCCGATCTGGATGTGCTCGCGAATGGTCTGCTACCCGACGCATTGTTCGCGGCGGTTCGACAATCGCTGACGCGGACCCTGACCGCTGTCGATGACGCGCTGATCAGGCCCTTGCGGTTGCCCGATGGTCCCCTGGTGATTGTGCCGACCGGGCCGCTGGCGACCTTGCCTTGGAACGAATTGCCCTCGCTGCGCGGCCGGTCGGTATCTGTCGCCCCGTCGGCAACTGCATGGCTGACAGCGCGCGCGATGCCGACCAACGACGGACCTCTCACGGTGGCCGCCTTTGCCGGGCCGGATCTCAACCGAGCAGTGGGCGAGATCAAGACCATCGCCGAGCTGTGGGGTCCGGCGATGGTGCGCGCCGAAGAGAATGCTCGACCTGATCAGCTGGTGTCGGCCATTGCCCAGACGACCATCGTGCATGTCGCCGCGCACGGTCAGCATCAGCCCGAGAACCCGCTGTTCTCCTCCATTCGGCTCGCTGATGGGCCACTTTTCGCTTACGAACTCGATCAGAACGCCCGCGCCGCCGAACACGTCGTGTTGTCGGCCTGCGAGCTGGGGCAGGCGACGATTCGTCCTGGTGACGAGGCCCTCGGACTTACCAGCGTGCTGCTGCACTTGGGTACTCGAAGCGTCATCAGTGGTGTCTGCCGGGTGCATGACGAGGTCGCCGCTGATCTGATGACCCGGTATCACCGGGCGTTGTCGACCGGTGCCGATTCGGCACAGGCGCTGGCGGATGCGTGCGCGGCCAGCGATCGAATGCCGGCTCCGTTCGTATGTTTCGGCTCGACGTGGCAGGCCAGCTCGCCGCGTCCTTCGGCCGGTATCGATTGACGCGATACAGCACGAGAGCCCATCCAACTTCGCCCTATTCTCGCTGTTCATGTTGTGGGACGGTTGGCACTGAAGGCGTCGGCAAACGTCGGCAAACGTCGACGTTCGTCGGCATTCGTCGGCGTTCGTCGGCATTCGTCGGCCATCTGAATGGTCACAGTCCGAAGGCTGGAGCAAACAATGGTGGCGTCCGAATCTCGTTCGAATGGCGACAACGAGTCCAGTCAGCAAGCCGGCTATGACGGCATGTATGACCCGCTGGTTGCACACAACGCCAGAGTTCTCGATCCGACCAAGGCCGTGAAGCTCGTCGATGACGTTCTGGACACGACCATCTACATCGCGGACGGAGTGCTGCTGCGGGCGTTGCCAGATTCCGACGAGCTCGGCGGATTTATCGAATTTGCCCGTACCCAGCGCATCGATGCTGTTGTCGATCCAGCGAATCTTGCGCTGCTTCGTCGCGAGCGAGCCCGGCGCGACGGGCAGCTGCGCGAGGGCCTCGCCGAGGCATGGGTGACTCCGGTGAAGCTGCTGCCGATCGACGGGGTCGCGTTGGTGGTCGACTCCTGGGCCTTGCTGCAGCAGTGGCGGGTGAGCCGACTCGCCGACACCCAGGCGCAGGCCATGGTGGGCATTGATCATCTGATGTATGCGAGCCCGATGACCTTCGGCAGCCCGATGACCTTCGGCAGCCCGATGACGTTCGGCAGTCCGATGACGTTCGGCAGCAGCGGAAGTCCGCGTGGCCAGTACGTGGTCCCGGGTTTCGGCGGGCGTACGCCTGTCGCATGGATCGGCGCTCCGCCGGCACGGCATGAGGAATTGGCGTGTCGTCGGCCGGTCGTCGCTGTTCTCGACACCGGAGTCGGATCGCACCCCTGGCTTAGCCAAGGTGTCACGGTGGTGCCTCCGCCCGCCACCGCTCAACCGGAGCGAACCGGGATAGTCCACGACGCGCTCGAAGGCGTTCTCGACAGCGATTCCGGCCATGGGACGTTCATCGCCGGTCTGATCAGGCAGACCTGTCCGGACGCCGATATCTATGCAATGCGGATCATGGGTTCCGACGGTTTCGTCGAGGAGAGCGCGATGGTGAACGCGATCCTGGAGCTGTTGCTCGACCAGCCTGCCGAGCACCAGATCGACATCTTGTCGATGTCTTTCGGCTACTACCACGAGGCGCCGGACGACGCGCGTACCGATGCCTCGCTGCTCGGCCCGCTGACCGTGCTCGCGGAACTGGGGGTGCTGATCGTCGCTGCGGCAGGCAACGATGCCACCGATCGACGAATGTTCCCGGCTGCCTTCGCACAGCAAATTCCGTTGCTCAGCGTCGGAGCGAAGAATCCGAGCGGCTCAGTGGCGTTGTTCAGCAACAGCGGAGACTGGGTCTCGATCTACGAAACCGGCGCTGCCGTCGTCAGTACGCTGCCGGTGACCTTCGACGCGTCACTGCAGCCGGCGGCTCGAATGCGAACAGCGGACGGCACGGTGCGCGAGACGATCGACCCAGATGACTTTGCCGGCGGATTCGCCGTCTGGTCCGGCACGTCGTTCGCGGCGCCGATCGTCGCGGGGAAGCTGGCCCGTTGGCTGCTCGCCCATCGTGAAGATGCGGCCGATCCCGACGTCCTCGGCGATCCCCAAAAGGCGGTCGCGGACATCATGGAGGCGGCCCACACGTAGACGGAGACGTAGTCGATGCCCGTTCCTGGCTCCGCTCTGGCAGCCGCCCGACGCGCACATGGACGAGCGGTTGCCCACAACGCGGCCGGTCGTCCCGCTCAAGCCGCGACCGCAATCGCACGTGGCCTGGACTGCCTCGACGCGCAGGTAACCAACGTCGAGGCTCTGCGCAGCGGCGCCGTTGACACCGAGCGGGCGTTGTTGATCGCGCGCCTGCTGGTCACCCGCGCGAAGTCTGAGGTCGAGATGTACGGCGTCGAGCGCGCGTTGGCGACGTTGGATCTCGCAGTCGGATGGGCAGAAGCGGGCGGCGGCGACGACCTTCGGGCGGCATTGCACAACCAATGGGGTCTGGTGCTGTATCGCGGCGGCCGATTTTCCGCATCGCTCGAACAGTTCAACGAGGCGGAGCGTTGGTTCGCGTCTTCCCCCGTGGTCGAGCGATGTCGGGTGCTGGCCAATCGCGGTGCACTCCTGATCGAAAGCGGCGATCTGGTTTCTGCGCGGCGAGATCTGACGGAGTGCATCCGGCTCGCGCACGACACGCAGCTCCTGGTGTTGGAGCGCGGCGCCATTCACAACCTCGGATATCTGGAATTCATCGCAGGTGATCTGCCGTTGGCGCTGCGCACGATGGACGAGGGAATGGCGCTGGACGGCCAGACCCAGGTGGGCATTGCCTTGCTGGATCGCGCTCGGGTGCTGCTGGCCGCCGGCCTACGCCGGGAAGCCGATGAATCCCTTGCCGCGGCGGCACGACAGCTGGCCAAGGACCGGTGCTGGCAGGACGTCGGCGAGGTCGAACTGGCCCGTGCCGAAGCCGCCTTGCTCGTCGGTGAGCTTGCCGCGGCCCGGCGGATGGCCGTCCGGGCACGTACCAGATTTCGTCGGCAGGGAAATGATCGCTGGCGCCGAAACGCCGAGCTGGTGCTATTGCAGGCAGACCTGACGGCCGGTCGGCCCGCCGCTCGGCTGCTGCAGCACGCCGAGAAGTTGGCGGCTGAGTTCGCTGCGGCCGGGTTCGAACAGCAGTCTCGAACGTCTCGGTTGCTCGCGTCGCAAATGTTCTTGTCGATGGGCGACCGGCAATCGGCGGTCGGTCGTGCCGAGGGAGCCCTTATGCCGAAGCGGGCCGATCCGATTTCGCTGCGACTGCAGACTCGGCTGGTAAGGGCTCAACTCGAGTTGGCTGCGGATCAGCGAGCGTCGGCTCGCCGCCAGATCCGGGCGGGGATGACAGAGCTCGCCGACTACCAAGCTCAGTTCAGTAGCCTGGACCTGCAAACGGCGAGCGCGGTGCACGGGCGGCAGCTGGCCGAGCTGGATGTCGCGACAGCGCTCGCCGACGGTGGCGCGCGCGGTCTGCTCGAGGCGGTCGAACGTGGCCGCGCGACGTCGGCCAGATTGCTGCCGGTACAGCCACCCCAAGACCCGCAGGTTGCATCGCTGCTGACCGAACTGCGTCGGTCCCTGGACAACCTGAAGAGCCTGGAGTCCGACCCCGGCGCGTCGAAGGCCGCCGACGTCGAGCGGAGTCGGGTCGCCGAGTTGCAACGCCGATTGCGGGGTCGCTCCTGGCAGGTCGGCGGTTCGGGCGCAGCGGCCCGGCCGGCAGCACTGAGCGACATCCGATCAGCGATCCAGGCCGCCGGTTCGGTGCTGATCTGCTACGTACAGATCGGTGACGTCCTGCACGCCGTTGTCGACGGCGCGCCCGGCGGTGCGCGCATCCATGAACTGGGTTCGGCCGCGGCAGTTGCCGAGTCGGTGCGTCGGCTGCGCTTCGACCTCGATGCCTTGGCTGGCGGCAATCTGCCGGAGCCGCTGCTCACGGCCGTACAGGCCTCCATGCGCCGATCCTGCGAGGTACTGGACGATCGGTTGCTACGCCCCTTACGACTGTCCGACCAACGACTGGTCATCGTGCCGACCGGGCCGCTGAAGACACTGCCGTGGACGAATCTGCCGAGCATGCGTGCCCGGCCCGTCGTCGTGGCGCCTTCGGCGACTTCGTGGCTCACGGCATCGACAGCGCCGGCTGCGCCGGCCGGCGACCGCATCGTGGCTATGGCTGGGCCGGGGCTCGACCGTGCTGACGAAGAGGTCAAAGCCATTGGCGAGCTCTGGTCGGGCTCGGCCGTGGTCACCGGCCAGGGCGCCAGCCGGCACTACCTGGCGGCCGCGATGAGCAGTGCTCGCATCGTGCATGTCGCAGCGCACGGCGAACATCAGGCGGAGAATCCGTTGTTCTCCTCGATCCAGCTGGCCGACGGCCCGCTCTTCGCGTACGAGTTGGACCAGAGTTCCACGGCGGCCGAGCATGTGATCCTGTCTGCCTGCGAACTCGGTCTGGCCACCGTCCGCCCGGGCGATGAGGCCCTCGGGCTTACCTCGGTGCTTCTGCATCTGGGAACCAGATGTGTCATCAGCGGCGTGGCCCGGGTGCACGATGCCGTGGCCGCCGACGTGATGGCTCGTTACCACCGTGCGCTGTCCACGGGTGCGGATTCGGCCCAGGCATTGGCCGAAGCGTGCGCGGCCGAAGATTCGATGCCGGCACCGTTCGTCTGTTTCGGAGCGGCGTGGCGTAGCTGACCGGACACGGGCTGGATTTGGACCGCTGCTCGAGCGCCCGTACGATGAACGACGATCCACCCGAAGACCGCTGGTTTCGCATGCGCACATGCGTTCAACAGCTCCGGAGCGCCGGAGCGGCCCGCGCAGGATGGCCGGTTCGACGTCAGCCGCTGGCTGCATGTCGCCCCGAGCGCCCTGCGCCGGGGCGTTCTTGTGTTTCTGAGCTGTTCGGATGCCTGCCGCTCCTGCGATCCAGCATGAGACGTATGAGAGGAGGGACATGCCGAACAAAGAGAAGCTCGCCGCCGTCACGGAGATCGTCGAACATTTCAACGAGTCTGCGGCCACCGTCATCACCGAGTACCGCGGATTGACGGTCAAGCAGATCAGCCAGCTGCGGCGCAGCCTCGGTCGGGACACCACGTACTCGGTGTTGAAGAACACCCTGACCAAGCGTGCCGCCAGCCAGGCGGGCGTCGCGATCGATGACAGCCTGCTGGTCGGGCCGACCGCGATCGCGTTCGTCAAGGGCGACCCGGTCGAGGCCGCCAAGGGTCTGCGTGACTTCGCCAAGACCAACCCGCTGCTGGTCATCAAGGGCGGGGTGCTCGACGGCAAGGCGCTCAGCGCGGCCGAGGTCAACAGGATCGCCGATCTCGAGTCCCGTGAGGTTCTGCTGGCCAAGGTCGCCGGTGTCCTCAAGGCGCTGCCGACCCGCGCGGCCGGGCTGTTCCAGGCTCCGCTGTCACAGGTTGCCCGACTGGCCAAGGCGCTCGAAGAGAAGCAGGCAGCTGGTGGCGCAGCCGATGCGGCCGCGCCCACACCCGACGCCGAGGCATCTATACCCGACGCCGGCGCATCGACCGCCGACGCCGATGCAGCTCCGGCTGCCCAGGCAGAAGCTCCTGCTGCGGAAGCAGCAACCGACACTCCCGCCGAGCCGGCGGAGTAGTAACCAACTGCCGGCTATCCGGCGATTACAGAAAGGACGCCAATCATGGCGAAGCTCAGCACCGACGAGCTCATCGGCGCGTTCAAGGAGCTCACCCTCCTCGAACTGTCGGATTTCGTGAAGCAGTTCGAAGAGACCTTCGACGTCACCGCGGCCGCTCCAGTCGCAGCGGCCGGCCCGGCTGTCGCTGCGGCGCCGGCCGAGGCCGAGGCCGAGCAGGATGAGTTCGATGTCATCCTCGAGGCCGCTGGCGAGAAGAAGATCCAGGTCATCAAGGAGGTGCGCACGCTCACCAGCCTCGGCCTGAAGGAGGCGAAGGATCTGGTGGACGGTGCCCCGAAGCCGCTCCTGGAGAAGGTCAACAAGGAAGCCGCTGCCAAGGCCAAGGACGCCCTCGAGGCTGCCGGCGCCACGGTGACCGTCAAGTAG
>DASXHV010000117.1:0-15622 GCA_036488285.1 Jatrophihabitans sp.
GAGAGTTCCGGTGAACGCTCAAGTCTGGCCACTACCGCCGATAGGGACTGTCGAGTGGTGCCTGTGCGCCCGCCGGCAGCCCCCGATGTCGGCGGGCCGCAGGGCGCCACCGACAATTCTCCAGCCCGGAGGCACCCATGGACCCCGCACTGCGCACCATCGTGGCAGCTTTGCGTACCCGTGGGATCGACGACGACCTGCTCGACCAGGCCATCGACAGTGCCGAGCTGACCAACCGCCCGTTGCGATCCGTCCTCGTTGACGACCAGGTAGTCACCGAATTCCAGCTGGCTTCAGCCGTTGCCGATGCGTACGGGGTCGAAGCCGTCGAACTGGCTACCTTCCCGGTCGACCCGTCGGCGATGGGCAGGGTGCCCCTGTCGCTGGCCCGCCGGCATCAGATGTTGCCCATCGGTGCCGACGAACACACCGTCACCGTCGCGGTGGCTGATCCGGGCGATGTGCTGGCCCTCGACGACATCCGCGCCGCTACCGGCATGATCGTCAGGCCGGTCGTAGTCACCCGCGACGACCTGAACCGGCTGCTGGACCGCTACACCCGGGCCAGCACCGACCTCGACGAAGCTGCGGCTCAAATTGTCGCCGACGAGGGCTCATCAGCCTCCGACACGATCGTCTCCAGCAACGAAGACGCCCCCGTGGTCCGGTACGTCAACTCGCTGCTGGATCGCGCAATCACCTCCCGTGCCTCAGACATCCACCTCGAGCCGGGCGAGTTCGACCTCAAGATCCGGCTCCGCATCGATGGTGTGCTGCATGAGATCGACACGGTGCCGCGGGGAATTCAAGCCGCGCTGATCTCGCGCCTGAAGATCATGTCCGGCCTGGACATCACCGAACGTCGGGTGCCGCAGAACGGCCGCATCACCAAGGACCTCAACGGACGCAACATCGACCTTCGTTCCGCGACGCTGCCCACCGTGTGGGGCGAGAAGGTGGTGCTGCGGATCCTGGACACCGGCGGCATCGACCTCGACCTCAAGAAGCTCGGTTTCACCGACTACAACTACGAGCGGTTCTCGCGCAGCTTCAACAAGCCGCACGGCATGGTTCTGGTCACCGGGCCGACCGGGTCGGGCAAGTCGACGACGCTGTACGCGACCCTGACCAAGATCGCGCGACCCGAAGTCAACGTGATCACCGTCGAGGATCCGGTCGAGTACCGCATCGAGGGCATCAACCAGGTCCAGGTCAACGTCAAAGCCGGCTTGACGTTCGCCGCGGTGCTGCCCGCCATCCTTCGATCTGACCCCGACATCGTGCTGATCGGTGAGATCCGGGACCGGGTCACCGCTCAGCTCGCGGTCGAAGCAGCGCTCACCGGCCACCTCGTGCTCTCGACGCTGCACACCAACGATGCGCCGAGTGCGATGCCACGCCTGGTCGAGATGGGTATCGAGCCGTTCCTGGTCGGTTCGTCGCTGGACGCCGTACTGGCACAGCGGCTGTCCCGGCGACTGTGCGAATGGTGCAAGGAGCCCTACGCACCGAGCGAGAGGGATCTATCCGGTGCGCATTGGCCTTTCGAGGATCTCGGGACCCCGGAGAATCTGTGGAAGGCGGTCGGTTGCCGGTCCTGCGCGTCGACCGGCTACCGAGGACGGCTGGCGATCAACGAGGTCATGCCGGTGTCAGAGGAAATCGAGCGGCTGACCGTGGCACACGGCTCGGCCAGCGAGATCCACAAAATCGCGATCGCCGAAGGCATGGTGACGCTGCGCGATGACGGGCTGCGCAAGGTCGCATCCGGTCTCACCACTCTTGAGGAAGTTCTACGGGTGACGGTATGACCAGTGAATTCACGTCCGGCTACGCGCCGGTCAGCGATCCCAAACCGCTGATGTCGGTTGACTCACCGTTCCTGCTCAACGACGCGCGACACCGCATCGAAACGCTGCTGGCACTGACTATCGAGATGGGTGGCTCGGACCTCCATCTGACCGCCGGTATCGCACCGTGCGTACGGGTGAACGGCGCCTTGCGGCCGCTCGACGGGCCCAAGCTGACGCCGGAAGAAACCGAGTCGATGCTGCAGGCCATCGTCAACGAGAAGCAATGGGCTCGGTTCCTGGATACCCAGGAACTTGATACGGCCTACGCCATCCCGAACGTCAGCCGCTTCCGAGTGAACGTCTACCGGCAACGTGGCGCCGTCGGTGCCGCCTTGCGGTCGATCCCGCACCGGATCCGGCCACTGGCCGAACTCGGATTGCCCGATCAGGTCGAGAACTTCGCGTACTTGCCGCGTGGACTGGTGCTGGTCACGGGACCGACCGGCTCGGGCAAGTCGACCACCCTGGCCAGCATCCTCGACGTGGCTAACAAGACCCGCGAGGCGCACATCATGACCATCGAGGATCCGATCGAGTACCTGCACAGTCACGGCAAGTCGGTGGTCAACCAGCGTGAGGTCGGCGCGGATACCGCGGACTTTGCCGTTGCCTTGAAGCACGTTCTGCGTCAGGACCCGGACATCATCCTGGTCGGCGAACTCCGTGACCTGGAGACGACGTCGGTTGCCATCACCGCCGCCGAGACCGGCCACCTGGTGCTCGCCACGCTGCACACCCAGTCGGCAGCGCAGACGATTGACCGGCTGATCGACATCTTCCCGCCGAGCCAGCAACAGCAGATCCGGGCGCAGCTGGCGAACTGCCTGCAGGGCGTTGTCACGCAGGCGCTGGCACCCCGCAAGGACGGCACCGGACGAGCGATCATCTGCGAGATCATGATGGCCACCTCGGCGATCCGGAACCTCATTCGTGAAGCGAAGGTTCACCAGATCCCGTCGGTACTTCAGTCCTCCGGCGAGGCGGGCATGATCAGCTTCGATCAGAACCTTGCCGAGCGGTACGGCGCGCAGATCATCTCCAAGAACACCGCGCTCGAGCTGGCGCACGATCCCAATGAGTTCAAGCGATTGGCGAGGATCCAGTAATGGCCGCGATAAAGACCTTCAGCTACGAGGCGCTTGACGCGTCCGGAGCAAAGCACAAGGGCAAGATCGACTCGGAGACGTCCGAAGCGGCGGCCACCGTTCTGGCCGAACAGAAGCTGATCCCACTGTCGGTGACCGCTGCCGGTCATGGCATGCAGAAGGAACTCAAGATCCCCGGCTTCGGCGGTAGAACATCACTGAAGGACCTTTCGATTTTTGCGCGGCAGTTCGCGTCGATGACCTCCTCGGGCCTCACCCTGCTGCGGTCTCTTGCGATATTGGAAGAGCAAACCGACAAGCCGAAGCTCAGAGCTGCCATCACGCAAATGCGCGCCGACGTAGAGGGCGGAACGACGCTGTCCAACGCCATGAGTAAGCACGGCGAGCACTTTCCGCCGCTGATGGTGAACATGATCAGGGCAGGCGAGACCGGCGGCTTCCTCGATGGCGCCCTGGCTAGAGTCGCCAAGATGTATGAGGCCGACGCCAACCTGCGCGCAAAGATCAAGGCGGCGATGACTTATCCGGTAATCGTGCTGCTCTTCTCGCTGCTGCTCGGTACCGGCGTCATCATCTTCATCGTTCCGGTATTCGAGAAGATGTTCAAAAACCTGGGCGGCAAGCTGCCGTTGCCGACCCAAATCATGGTTGATCTGTCGCACAACATGTGGTGGCTGCTGCCCCTGATCATCATTGGGATTGTCGGGGGCCTGAAGGGCTATCGAAAGGCCTATCGCGACAACTACGCCTTCAGGTTGGCGGTCGATCGGACCAAGCTGAGACTTCCCGTCTTCGGGAAGCTGTTCACCAAGCTCGCGATCAGCCGTTGGGCGAGAAACCTCGGCACCCTGATCTCGGTCGGAGTTCCGATCATTCAGGCTCTCGAGGTCGTCGGTGGCACTGCCGGCAATGCTGTGATCAGCGAGGCGATGGATGACGTTCGCGACGCCGTGCGGGTGGGCTCGCAGATGTCGGGGCCGCTCAGCAAACACCCGCTGTTTCCTAACATGGTGGTGCAGATGCTCGAGGTCGGTGAGGAAACCGGCCAGATCACCGAAATGCTCGACAAGACCGCGGACTTCTACGACCAGGAAGTCGAGACGGCCACCGAGTCCCTGACCTCGGCCATGGAGCCTCTTCTCGTGGTCCTGCTCGGCGCGGTCATCGGTGTCATGGTGATCTGCTTGTACCTTCCGATGTTCTCGATCTACCAGCACATTCAGACCAACTGACCGAACGCGAAGATCAACTGAACGAACCAGCAAACGCCGCACACCGGAGGACGACGGTCTGCGGCGTTTCGCTTTGCCGGATAAGGGAAATCTTCCCGACCTGATCGTGACCAAATTGATACCGCGATCGACGAATAAACCTCATGAGCGGCTCAGGTGCAGGCACCCAACGTCGATTTCACATTTGAAGTCCCCGGATCGGTAGTTCCTCGCCGAACCCATCTTTTCCTACTGAGCCAAGGAGGCTCTCATGCTCAACCGATTGAACAAGCTCCGCGAGGAGCGCACCGAGGGCGACAACGGATTCACCCTCATCGAACTGCTGGTGGTCGTTGTGATCATCGGCATTCTGATCGCGATCGCGATCCCGCTGTACCTGAACTACCAGAAGGGCGCCAACGACAAGTCCGCCCAGTCGGATCTGCGCGGTGCGGTCAGCGTGCTCGAGCAGTGCAACAGCGACAACAGCAGCTACCCTGCCACCGCTGAAGTTTCGGCAAGCGGCGGCGCGGTGACAGGCACGTGTTCCAGTCAGACGATCAACCTGAGCAAGAACACGACGATCAAGTACACGAGCACCGGCACCTCGTACATCATCGCCTCGACGAACTCCGGTGGCTCAAAGTTTTACTGCTACAACAGCCTCAAGGGCGGTGCGGTCACCTCAGTCGCCGCTGCATCCCTCGCCGCTGCAACCTGCTAGCCGAGCACAGCCGGCGATCGTCACACCAAGCCTGTCACTCCGAGCCAAGGAGGCTCTCATGCTCAACCGATTGACCAAGCTCCGCGAGGAGCGCACCGAGCGCGAAAACGGATTCACCCTCATCGAACTACTGGTGGTCGTCGTGATCATCGGCATCCTGATCGCGATCGCGATCCCGCTGTACCTGAACTACCAGAAGGGCGCCAACGACAAGTCGGCCCAGTCCGACGTCCGGGGCGCAGTGGCCGTCCTGGAGCAGTGCAATTCCGACAACGGGTCCTACCCGACAGGACCTACTGGTGCAGGCGCATTCGTAGGCACGCCGACAGGTTGTACCGGGACTGTCAACGTCAGTAAGAACTCTGCGCTGACGTACGCCCCCAACGGTGTCACCCCGCCAACCGGCTACACGCTCACCGGCACGAACAGCTCCGGCAGCGGCAAGGTCTACTGCTACGACAGCGCCAACGGCGGCGCGGTCACCGCGTTGACCGGTGGTGCAATAACCTGCTGAATCTGATCCACAGCTCCACAGATGGTGGGGTGTCCGTCTGGGCGCCCCACCATCGATGGAACCAATAGCCACGGTGCCGCAACACCAATCCAATCCTTACTTCTCGAAGAGGAACATCGATGACTCGCATGAAGACCGCCCGGTCGTCGGCGGGTTTTGGTTGTCTCTACTCCGAGCCTTCAACCGCTCGCACGCAACTTCGCGTCGTCCACGACGATGCTGGCACACCAGTAGCTGTCCACAACGACCTCGCATCGCCCACCTCGATCACCGCATGTCTGAAAGGCTTGACCGATGCCGATAGTGATCGTCGCGGTCGCCCTGCTCGGACTGGCCGTGGGCTCGTTCCTCAACGTCGTCATCTACCGCGTTCCCAGTCGGCAGTCGCTGGTGACACCGGCGTCGCACTGCCCGAGCTGCCAGCATCCGATTCGCAATCGCCACAACGTGCCGGTCTTCGGATGGTTGCTGCTCCGCGGCCGTTGCGCGGACTGCCGAGCGCGGATCAGCATTCGGTACCCACTGGTCGAACTCATAACTTGTCTGCTGTTCGTAGCGGTAGCGCTGCAGCTGAATCACCTGCACACCCTCGCGGCGCTTCCTGCCTACCTCTACTTCTCGGCAATGGGGATCGCGCTGGCGTTGATCGACTTCGACGTGCATCGGCTACCCAACTCGATCGTCTTACCGTCGTATCCGATCCTGGCACTGGCGCTGACGCTGGCAGCGGTGTTCGACGACAGACCAGAAGCACTGGTTCGAGCAGGGATCGGTGGGATGGCCTTGTTCATACTGTATTTCTCGATGGCGTTCGCCTATCCGGCCGGCATGGGTCTGGGGGACGTCAAGCTAGCCGGAATCGTCGGCGCGATGACCGGATACCTGTCACTTTCAGCCTTGCTCGTAGGTGCATTCTCGGCCTTCTTGATCGGTGGGCTGTTCGGAGCGCTGGCAATGGCCAGCGGCCGCGCGTCGCGCAAGGCGCACATCCCGTTCGGCCCGTTCATGATCTTGGGCGCTTTCATCGCACTCTTCGCCGGCTCCCCGTTAGTTCATTTCTACAACTCACTGGCGTTCGGCACCTAGTCGCCAACCCCACCCCGCAGATCAGCCGATCTGGTTTGGAGATCTCATGAAGCACCGCCAGACCGGCATCAGCAAGGTCGGACTCATCAACGCCGACGGACATGCCATCGGATTGGACATCGGGGCGACTGCCGTACGTGCCGCGATCCTCGCGCCCGGAACGCACGATGGCCGCCCGTCGGTGACGGTGCACGGACTCGGGCACGTCCGGCTGGCCGAAGGGGCGGTCGTCAACGGCGTCGTCATCAACCAGGCTGCCGTAACGCAGGCGTTGAAGGATCTGTGGCAGGCGAACAGGTTCGAGTGCCGAAACGTCATTCTGGGCATCACCAACCAGCAAGTGGTGGTACGTGACCTGCAGATGCCGAACCTCTCGCCGGAGCAGTTGGCCAAGGCATTGCCCTTCCGCGCAAAGGAAATCATCGCCCTGCCACTGGATCAGGCACTGATCGACTTCGCTCCGCTTGGCGAGCCCAACCCGGACAACGGCATGCAGGACGGGCTACTGGTTGCCACCCCTCGCCAGCCAGTCGTTGCCGCGGTCGCAGCCGTCGAGAAGGCCGGCCTGCGGGTCGCGCGGGTCGACCTGTCGTCCTTTGCCGCTCTGCGTTCCATCGCTGACGAGCAACTGTCGGTCGAGGCAGTCATCGACATGGGCGCACACATGACCAGCATCGTGATTCACAACCACGGCATCCCCAAGGTTGTCCGCACCGTCACCCGGGGCGGCAACGAGCTCACCGAACGCCTTGCCGATCGAATCGGCCTGAGCCTCGCTGACGCCGAACTGGCCAAGTGGGACAACGGCCTCAACGGTTCACATGCCGAACTGTCGCGTGCTCTCAGCGAGTCGATCAGACCGCTGCTGGCCGAGATCCGTAGCTCGGTGCACTACTTCGCATCCACGAGCGAAGGCGCGCAGATCGAACGCATCTCGTTGACCGGTGGGGGCTCTGCCCTTGGCGGCTTCGGTGACATGCTCGCCGAGCAGATGGGCGTACCTGTGAACGTTGTGCCGCCGTTGCAGCACATCCGCAATCGCTGGGCATCCAAGCAGGCCCAGCACGAGGAAGCAGACGGATGGGCAAGCGCAGTGTCCGTCGGCCTCGCGATGGGAGCAGCAGCATGACAACCCTCGTCAAGCCCAATCAGATCTGGAACTCGATGCCCGGTTGGGGCATCGTCGCGGACCTGACACCGCCAGAGTTGATCGCATCACGGCGATTGAGGGTATTACGCAGGCTGATCGCGGCAGGCCTCGTCGCACTGCTGGCACTCGTAATCGCCGCATATGCGTTCGTGTTCCTCCAGCACTCTTCAGCCAATGACGCCCTCAGCGCCGAGCGGTCCCGTACCACTCAGCTGCAGGCGGCGCAGGGCAAGTTCGCAGAGGTAACGCAAATCCAGACCAAATTGGGCCAGATCAACGGCCAAATCAAGACCGTGATGTCCGGCGACGTTGATTTCAGTGCACTGCTGACGCAGATTCGGGGAGCACTTCCCGGGACCATGACGATCAACACCGCTGCGCTGACGCTCAACGTCGGCTCGGCTAAGGCCGGGCAATCCACAACTTCAGGCGGCCTGGACACCTCGGGCCACCAGGTCATCGGGACGGTGACGCTCACCGGTGCCGCGGTGCGATACACCGACGTCTCGCACTTCGTGGACTCGCTGGCCGCTGTGAACGGGATCGTCAATGTCCTCCCGACGTCAGCACAGGCTGAAAAGGGTGCGGTCCAGTACAACCTCACGCTCAACCTCACTGATCAGCTGCTGACCCACCGGTTCGACAGCGCCAAGAACGGCGGCAAGTAATGTCCATGACGCAAGACAAGCGCTTCTGGGTGTTCGGTGGAGCCGCCGTTGCCGTCCTCGTTGCGGCCTTGAGTTGGCTCTTCATAATCGGCCCGACGATGTCCGACACCTCGTCGCTGCGCAGCCAGCAGTCTGAGGCGCAGCTGCAGAACTCCACACTCACCAGCAAGATCAACTCGCTGAAGTCGCAGAACGATAGCATCGCCAGCCTTCGGACAGATCTCGCCGCGGCCGCAGCTGCGCTGCCGACGACCAGCGGCCTTCCGGACTTCACCCGCGAAATCACCGTCCAAGCAGTGACCACGGGCGTCGGCGTATCCAACATCACTGTCGGTGCAATAACGCCGTATGGCACATCCGCGGCGGCGGCGGCCGCATCGAGCAATCCGGCCGGAAAGCTCTATGCGATACCGGTGACGATCACTTCCATCGGACCCGTGAAGAATCAGTTCGCCTTCCTCAAGGCACTCCAACAGGTCGGTCCCCGACAGGTCCTCGTCAACTCGACCTCGTTCTCGCCCGGCGCAGGTTCAAAGGCTGCCTCGATCGATGCCTACTCAAGTCTCACGACAGTCCTGACTGTCTTTTCCGCTCCGGTGACAAGCGCACAGCAGCAGCAGCTGGACAAACTTCTGATCGACGCAAGCAACAACTGACCCGTCATGACCATCAGGCCGAGTAGGCGACACCAGCGGACCGTTGTCGTCGTTACGTTCCGTCGCCCGCCGAGGCGACATCGCGACGACGACGGATTCGTGTTGCTTGAATCGATCGTTTCGATAAGCCTGATCACCGTCATCATGGCAGCGCTGGCGATGCTGTTCGTGACGGTCATCAAGGTCGACAACCAACAGCGTGCGAAGCAAGCCGCGATCCAGGTTGCCGATAGTGCCGTTGGAACCGTGCGTAGCTACCACACGACTGATCTTGTCCCCGGCAACACACCGGCGGCCACGATTCCGGCGTCATGGAGCGCCGCGCCGACGACGGTTCAGCCGTACCTGACGTCAATGAGGGCGGCCGATACCTCGAGTACGCCGTCCGCACTGCTATCCGTCACGCCGGCGATCTTCAACGGAGTTACCTACAACACCGAGAACTACTTCGGTCTGTGCTGGGTCTCCACCTCCTCGACATCGCCATCCACCGACTGCACCGCGACGCAGTCGGCAGGGAGCCTGCAATATCTACGCACCGTTGTGACAGTGTGGTGGCTCGACAACCATTGCCCCGTTCGGTCGGCCACGGATTCCCGGCACACGTGCGTCTACATCACGTCGACCATGATCAGCACGCTCCCCGATCCGATTTTCAATCTGAACCAAACGCCACCGGCAGCCCCGATCGTGGATTGCCCGCCCGCCCAGACCAGTTACGCGGTAGGCGACACCGTGAGCATGCAGCTCAATGTCAAGGACGGCACCGGTGTGCCCACCTTCACCTGGCAGGTTCTTGGCCCAGTTAACCTGCCACCGGGTCTGACCTGGAATACTGCCGGCCAGATCTCCGGGGTGATCTCCGGTCAGGTGACCAGCCAGTCAGTCACCTTCCAGGTCACCGACGCATTCGCTCGCCACGCCAACTGCGTAATTTCGTGGACGGTTCTACCGGCATTGGTTCCGACCGTTCCCGGCCCGCAAGCCAGTGTTACGGGTTCGCCCATCACCACGCTCAAGATCGACGCGGTCGGCGGCGCGGGCGCTCCGTACACCTGGTCGGACCCGAGCACCACATTGCCGCCGGGACTTAGCTTGTCGACGGTGAGCAACCAGGCCTGGATCAGCGGCACGGCGACGACCGCGAAGAGCACTCCCTACGTCGTGACCCTCACCGTCGCGGACTCCTCGGGTTCCCGCAAGAAGACAGTGACGTTCTACTGGACGGTCAGCAACCCTCCGCTTGCGTTGAGTACTCCGCCCACTCAGACCGACACTGTGAACAAGGCCATCAGCGGCTTGCAGTTGAGTGTGAGCGGAGGCGCCGGGCCATACACATGGAATGCAGGCTCGACGCTGCCTCCGGGTCTCAGCCTGTCAGCCACCGGGCTGGTGAGCGGAACGCCAAGCACCGTGAACGGCTATCCGGTGTCCGTGACCGTGACCGACAGCCAAGGAGCCAGCAGAGTGGCCGCCTTCACCTGGAATGTCGTCGCGCGACCATCGGTTACGGCGCCCACCGTGTCGGACATCTCGGTCGGCGCGCCAGTGTCGGTCAACGTGATCAGCAGCTGCCCCAACTCGCCCTGTACGTATTCCCTGAACAGCAAGCAGCCAACGGGTCTGACCATCGACGCAAGTGGAAACATCATCGGCACCGTCGGCGGATCTGCAGCCAGCTATAGCGGGATCATCGTCACTATCACCGATGCGGATGGCGCAACTGCTAACAGCAGCTCCTTCAACTGGACAGTGCGTAACGCGCCAACCGTCAGCTCGCCCGGTGACCAGGTGAACACCACGGGCGGGGCGGTATCCGTTTCACTAGCGACGACCTGCCCGCTGCCGACCTGCAGCTACCAACTGCTGAGCGGCCCGGCCGGCTTGACCATCAATAGCTCCGGCAAGATCACCGGGTCGATCGGCAACGCCGCCGGCACCAGCCTGAGCAATGTCACGATCAAGGTGACCGATGGTGCAGGTTCACCCGCGCTCACCGCCAAGTTCTCCTGGACCATCACGGCGGCACCGACGATTCAGAAGCCCAGCGACCAGCTCCACAGCGTCGGTTCGCCGGTCAGCATCGTGGTGACGAAGACCTGCCCGAACTCGCCGTGCACGTACCAGCTCAACAACGGTCCGTCCGGAGTCGCCTTCGACGTCAACGGCAATATGACCGGCACGATCACTGGCAGCGCGGCTGTCTACAACAACGCGAGCGTCACTGTCACCGACCACAACGGAATCTCGGTGACCAGTACGCCTGCATTCATCTGGACGATTCAGGCGGCCGGCTCAATTGCGGCAGCATGGTCGACCACGAGCCCGAACGTCTTCACGACCAGCAAGGGCGGATCACCAGTACAGAACATCGCCTACAGCTGCCCTGACACCAAGTGCACTATCACCGTAACCGGGCTTCCCAGTGGCGTCGGCCTGAGCAAGACCTCCGTGACCGGCACGACTAACAGCACCACCACTCTCACGAATCTCACCGGACTCGGGACGGTGTACGTCACCGGGAAGCTCACCAATTCCAAAACCACAACTACTGTCACGTTCACCCTCACCAATTCCGCTGGCAGCACGGTGGGCACCAACTCTGGAAGCTGGCAGGTCTCATGAGAATGTGGAGCCGGCTCAAGGACGAAGACAACGGCACTACCTTGCTCGAAATGCTCGTTGGCATGACGTTGATGGCGATCTTCGGCGGTCTGTTCACAACTGCCATCTACTCGATGACGTCCACAGCCAACAAGGCACAAGCGTTGACCTCGACATCGGCTCAGCTCAGCGGCGCCTTTCTGCAGCTGGATAAGACGGTTCGCTATGCCACGGCGTTGAGCAGCCCGGGCCAATCCAGCGGAGGAGCTGCGACTGGCGACTGGTACGCCGAGATGCGCACAACCAATACTGGCGGCGAGGTCTGCACTCAATTGCGGGTGGACAAAGCCACCCAGCAACTTCAGCGCCGAACCTGGAAGGTCACGAACTCGACGGCCTCCGGACTGACATCCTGGCTGCCGCTGGCCTCAGGCATAACCAATGGCGGCGCGGCCGTCACGGTGCCGAACGACGTTCCGTTCACGCTCACCCAGCCAAACGGGAACATCGACTACCAGCAACTGACGGTGCGCTTGATCTCGGTTGCAGGAAATCCCACCACGTCCTCGCGATCGTTGGTCACGTTCAACGCGATCAACATCTCGACCTCAACCAGTCTCAACAACGTGTGCCAGGAGGTGGGCAGGCCATGATGCAATGCTCGTTGTCGCGCGGACAGAGCATGGCTCGCAATGGCGACGACCGCGGCTCACTCCCCCTTCTGATGCTGGTCATGCTGGTGGGAACGCTCCTCGGTGGCCTGATGGTTCCGGTGCTCGTGTCCCAGACGACTTACACACGATTCGACGCCAGCCGAGGTCACTCGCTTGACGCCGCGCAGGCGGGAGTCGATACGGTGCTCGGCAGAATCCGAGCGACCGCAGACGGTGCCGGCAACGGGCAACTCAGCGGACTGCCCTGCTGGACTCACGCTGGTGGCGTTCCGTACACCGGCTCGGTAACCACTGCCAGCAATGGCAGTCAGGTCGGCAGCGCTTCCTACACCGTGTGGGTCGACTACTACACAGTCGATCCGGTGACCAACCCGGCGGCTACACCGATGGTGTGTTCGCCCGGCTTTGGCACATTCGATTCAGGCACCGGAACTGCAACGCCGAGCTATGCACAGATCGTGTCGACAGGGACCGACGGCGCGGCGGGCGCGGGAACGACCGCTGGTCGCACGATCGTCACAACTTATGTGTTCCGCCTCAGCAACTCCAACATCGCAGGTGGCATCATCCGGCTCTATCCGGCAACGGGAAACGCGGTCAGCGTCTGCATAGATGCTGGAACTGCGACACCTGATCCGAACACAACGACCGCTGTCTACCTACAGGTCTGCAGCACCACGACGCCACCGATCGCACAGCAGGTGTTCGTGTATCGCAGCGACCTGACTATCCAACTGCAGTCATCAGTGACCACCGCCAACCCCAACGGGATGTGCCTGGACAGCGCGGCACCGTTGACCAACGGAAACCCGATCTACCTGAAGAAATGCAATGCGCTGGGCAGCCCGCCCTATGACCAACAGTGGAGCTTCGACGACAACGGTCACCTACGCGGCTCACTGTCGAATTCGAATCAGTCTCCAGGAACTCTCAGCACCATTTGCATCAATGCTTCTTCGCAGTCGCCGGGTCAGCAGGTCATTGCCGCAACCTGCGCGGGCAGTGTCAGCGATCCGACTCAGGCATGGATTCCTGCTCCGTCGGTGGGTGCCGGGGCCGCGGCGGACCCGCAGTACATCAACTTCAAGGAGTTCGGCCGTTGTATGGACGTGACCGGCCAAAACGTGAGTGCCGACCACTTCATCGACTACCCGTGCAAGCAGGATCCGTACTCCGGCGCAGTGGCTTGGAACCAGAAATTCAGCTACTCGCCCTTGACCAGCACGTACGGCCAGATGCGTACGACGACGAACTCCATCACGTACTGCATTACGAGCACTGGCACCGCCGGGGGCTACGTCACGTTGAAGACCTGCACGACCACGGATCCCATCATTGCGCCGCTGCAGCGCTGGACCCGTAACGGCGGGAATACGTCGTTGTCCTATTCGGCGATGTTCAACATCATCGACAGCCATAACTGGTGTCTGGGCCTGACCACACCCGTGGCCAGCGAAGTGTGGTCCGCGATCGACACCGAGAGCTGCGACGGCTCCCTGGACCAGAAGTGGAACGCCGCCGCCGACCTGTCGAAGTCCGCGCTGCAGAACACCCGAGAGCAATAGTCGCTTCACCAACCAAACAAGGCCCGCCTCGATGGATCGAGGCGGGCCTTGTTGCAGTCGATTCAGCTGGCTAGCTCGAGTTCGAGTCGGCTGGCTGGATGGGCCTCCCGAGCGCGCTTGACCGTCATGATCCGACGCAGTCGCAACGATGCGGCCGCCGACGCAATGCAGAACAGTACCTGCATCGCGATGAAACCGGCCGGCAGGTGCAGCCCGAGCAGCGTCGAGGACAGGATCGGTCCCACCGCAGTAGCTACGGTCGTCGCGCCAGTCACCGCAGCCATCGTCCGTCCGGCGGCACCTGCCGGCGCCAGCGTCGCCGCCAACGCCGAGAGGATTGGGGCCATCATGGTCTCCCCCAGCGAGATCGCTGCGAAACCCGTGACGACGAACGCCGCATCGAAGCCACCCATCACCAGGGGCAGGCCGAAGATCAGCCAGCATCCGATCCAGAGCAGGGCACACAAGGTGAGCAGCGAAGTGCCGCGCCGCGAGCGGGTGAACGCCACCACTGGGGAGATCAACAGCGCCACCAGCAACGCGTTCACGGCGACCGCTGCTCCGAGCATCGCCGGCTTGACCGACGTCGCAGACAGCACGTACGCCGGCAATCCCGAATCGTATTGGGCATAACAGGCAAGGGTGATCAGCAACGCGACGCCGAGCAGCCAGCGGATCTGCCTGAGCCGCAACACGTCGCGATAGGACACCTGCTCGCCGAACTCCCGGGTCGCATTCACCGTCGCGTGAGCACCTCGACCGGAGACCCCGACGATGGCCGCACTGGCCAGCGAGGCGACCGCAGCTATGACATACACCGGCCGCATCGCAACCTGACTTGTCAGGTCGACCAACGCGCCGCCTAACGCGGCACCGCCGGCCAAGCCGAGGTTGGTAGCAGTCGACTGCCACGCAAACACATCCCGACGACGGTCGGCAGGCGTGCGGGCCAGCAGGATGACTTGAATGGCCGGCTGCGCAAGGGCATAAGCCACGCCGAACGCCGCCGCTGCCAACCACACGGTGGCTGGTGTCGCGGCAATTGCCAGCGCGGCGATGCTCATGGCCAACGCGATCCGGGACAGCACCGCGACGATGGTCGGGTTGCTCCGATCAGCCAGCCAACCGGCGATCGGGGCAGCGCCGATGGACCCCACTGCGAACGCGGTGAAGGTGCCCGCCGCGACCGCCGCACCCATCCCGCGGGCGGTGGCGATGTCGGAATACAAGAACGGGAACACCGCACCCCAGCCTGCGATGGCGAGCGCGCCGCCGGACAGCAGGACTATGGTGCGCCCGAGACCGGAACGCACTGGAACTCCTTCAGGTGATCTGTTGCACAGTCTTTGAAACGGAACGAAAGCGGTTCGATTTCAAACTTTCGATTTCGAAGTAATAGTACACTGTTCAATGTGAGTACGCCTCTGGATATTCCCGGCGCCGCCCGCTCGATCGGGTCCGTACGGTGAGCACCGACAAGCCTGCCGACCGCCCAAAACCCTCCCGGCGCAACTCAGCGATCTCGGAGTACCAAAGCGCAGTGGCCAGCTACACAGCGGCCGGTGCCAACGAGACCGTTCAGCGGGTCACCACCGCACTTTCGAGGGTCACGAAGCGGCTGGACAACTTCTATCGAGAACAGCTCGCCGATCTCGACATGCAGCGCGGTGACTGGGGAGTGCTCGCCGAACTCGCCATTCACGGCCAGGACGGCTGCTCGACGCCGTCCCAGCTGGCAGACGTCACCGGAGTCTCCCCCTCGACCATGACCCACCGACTCGACCTGCTCACCGAACGTGGCCTGATCGAAC
>DASXHV010000177.1:0-17365 GCA_036488285.1 Jatrophihabitans sp.
CGGCGGCCTGGTCGCAGCCGGTTGGCCGCCGCGGCACGCAACCATGATCGGCGCCGCGACCAAGTACATCGTGGTCGGAGCAGCGATGACCTCGTTCTCCGGTGGTTTCGTCGACGACGTGCAGGTCTATCTGGACCGCTACCCGAACCTCGCCGAGGCGCACCGGTTACGTCGGCATGCCGCCGAGATCGATGTCGACTCGTTCGAGCTCGCGCTGGGCTCCTTCTTGGACGGACTTGCCGCGCGGTACACCGAGCTCGTCACGGCTCGATGACGATCTTTCCGACCAGATTTCCTTCGGCCATTGCGGCAAGCCCGGACGCCACGTCCGCGAGCGGCAGCACCCGATCGATCGTGGGGCGTAGCCCTGTTGATTGCAGGAACGACATCAGGTTGGCCAGTTCGGCCCGGGTTCCCATCGTCGAGCCGATCACCTGAAGTTGTAGGAAGAAAATCCGGTTCAACTCCGCTGGTGGCATCGGCCCGGATGTGGCGCCCGAGATGACCACCCGGCCGCCGGGCCGAAGTGATTTCAACGAGTGCGACCAGGTCGCGGCCCCTACCGTCTCCATCACCGCATCAACTCGTTCGGGCAGTCGTGCGCCGGACGCGAACGCCTGATGTGCGCCGAGTTTTACCGCGGCAGCCTGCTTGGCTTCCGTCCGCGCCGTCGCCCAGACTCGCAAACCGGCCGCTCTGGCCAGCCCGATGCATGCCGAGGCGACGCCACCGGACGAGCCCTGCACCAGCACGGTTTGCCCAGGACGTAGCTCGGAATTCACGAACAGCATCCGGTAGGCCGTGAGCCACGCGGTGGGCAGGCACGCCGCCTCTGCGAAGGACAGGTCAGCGGGCTTGTCGACGACATTGCGGGTGGGCACCGTGACCAGTTCGGCCAATGATCCCTGGTGATTCTCGCTCAGCAGCGAGCGCTTGGGGTCCAGCGTCTCATCCCCTGACCAGTCTTCGGCGTTGATCACCGCATGCACGACGACCTCTTTGCCGGTCTCGGTGTCGATACCGGCCGCGTCGCAGCCAAGGATCATCGGCAGCTGTTCGGACGTGATGCCCACGCCGCGCAGTGTCCAGAGATCGTGGTGATTCAGACTGGCCGCCTTGACTGCAACGGTGGACCAACCGGGATTGGCTGCTGGTTCTGGTCGGTCTCCGACGACCAGACCGTCCAGGGGCGAATCGGGATTGAGGGACGAGGCATAGGCGGCGCGCATCCGCCGACCCTATGTCGGATCGGCCCATTCGCGCTGCGCGGTGGCTCACATGGCACGCGCCGGCGTCATTCACGCAGTCGGTTGCGGTGCTCGCGGGAGCGCTCGTGTTTGACGTTGTGCATGATCAACGAAATTTCCAGCTGCCTTACGCCTGGCACGCTCGCGATCTCTGAACTGATGTAGGCGTACAGCTCGGCCGGGTCGTGGCACACCACCGACGCCATCAGGTTCGAGGTTCCCGAGACTGCGGCCACGAATGCGACCTGCGAGTGCTCGGCCAACGCATTGCCCGCCGCATGCAACTGCGAAGGATCGATGATCAGCCAGAGCACGGCAGTGGTGTGAAAGCCGAGCATCCCCATGGCAATGTCCACCTCGAACCGCAGCCAGTCGGTGCGGCTGAGGACCTCGAGCCGTCGGCTCACCCGAGCTTCGGTGCTCTTGCAGTGGGTCGCCAGATCCTTCACCGTGGCCCGTCCGTCGACGGCGAGCATCGTCATCAGCGGCCGATCGATCTCCTCCGGTCGATATGCCGTCGACCGGGGTTCGGCGGCATCCTCGGAGCCGGCCGCGCCGAGCAGTCTGGCGCGCTGCTCCGCGCTGAGCAGATCGTCGTAGCCGGTCCAGTCATCGGCATTTCCGTGGACGAAGATGTGCAGGATGGCATGTGCGGACAACCCGAGTACCTCTGCGGTTCGTGGCAACCGCTGTAACAGCAGCTGATGGCTCTCGTCCTGGTGGCGTAGCCGCAACGAACACAGCACCTCGGAGCCGCCTCCGACCACGGACACCCATGCGACGTTGTCCTGGTCGGCGAGCACTTCGGCCATCGCACGAACCGCGCTGGGGCGGCATTGGATCCGCATCATCCAACTGCTATCGACCTGAGCGGGTCCCGCCGTCGCCACCACGCGGACAATGCCGGCAGAAGTCAAGCGGCGATGGCGCCGGGCCACGGTCTGCTCGCTCATCCCCACCACGTCCGCGATCCGGCGGTACGCGGCCCTAGGATCGAGCTGAAGGCAGTGGAGGATTTGCCGGTCCAGACGGTCAGTCGCGTCGGATTGCATCGAAGTCTTCGAAGACATGGTGGAAAACTACGGGCCAAGCCAATGTGCCCGCAAACTGTCACCTCCACCGTGAACCCTGGTCCTGGATCGCGGTGCAACGCCGCGGTGATGGAGGGAAACAGATGCGCAAGTGGTGGCCGCTGGTAGCGGTAAGTCTCGGAACATTGATGCTGCTGATCGACGTGACGATCGTGAACGTCGCGTTGCCGAACATGGCCGTGGACCTCAAGACCTCGTTCTCGTCCCTGCAGTGGGTCGTCGACATCTACGCCTTGGCTCTCGCCGCGCTGCTGCTGAGCGCCGGCACGATTTCTGACCGGCTCGGCCATCGCCGCAGCTATGTGGTCGGGCTGGTGCTGTTCGCTGCGGCCTCGCTTGCCAGCGGAGTCGCGCCGAACGCGGGTTTGCTGGTCCTGGCGCGCGGCATCCAAGGGATCGGTGGCGCTGCGATGTTCGCCACCACCTTCGCGTTGCTCAACGCCTCCTACCAGGGCCGCGACCGTGGCACCGCGTACGGAATCTGGGGCGCCGTCGGCGGCGCCGCGGCCGCGATCGGTCCGGTGATCGGGGGCATACTCACCCAGACTCTGTCCTGGCGCTGGATCTTCTTCGTGAACCTGCCCGTGTCCGCGTTGACCGTCGGACTGTGCCTGGCCGTGCTCAAGGCTGATCACGCCGACGCCGGACGCGATCGGCGGCTGGATCCTGCGGGCATGGTCAGCTTTTCCCTGGCTGCTGGTGGCCTGACCTACGGCCTGATCCTGGCCGGCGAACACGGTTGGGCCGACGCCGGAGCGATCGTCTGGTTCATCATCGCGGTGCTCGCCTTGATCGTGTTCGTCGTGATCGAGTCGCGGATAGCGCAACCTATGCTCGACCTACGACTGCTGACCAATCGGATCTTCACCGGCTCGTTGGTGGCCGGGCTGGTGCTGAGCCTGGCCGCGTTCTCCGGCTTGGTGTACACGTCGATCTGGTTGCAATCGGTGAAGGGCCTGGGCCCGATCGCGGCCGGTCTGGGCGGTGGGCTTGCGTTGAGTTCGGCCGCATTCCTGACCAGCGCCGTAGTCGGACGTTTCCTGCACGGCAAGCGCGCGAGTGCCGCTATCGGTGCCGGACTGGCGTTGATCGGCATCGGGGACGTAATAGAAGCGGTTCAGTTGCACGGCAACGCGAGCTGGCCGTCGCTTACCGTCGGGCTGATTCTGGTAGGCATCGGCGTCGGAGCGGCCACCCCGGTTCTCAGCTCGACGGCGATGTCCACCGTCCCGTTGGAGCGCGGCGGGATGGCTGCCGGTGCGGTGAACACCGGCCGTCAGCTCGGCCTGGCCATCGGGATTGCCGTCCTCGGCACCGTGTTCACCACCCGTATCGCGGCTCATTTCACCGATGCTGGGATTCCCGGAGCGGAACGCCTCGCGCACGCGGTGGCCGGTGGCCAGAGCAAGCAGATTCTGGCCGGGCTCAGCGGCGCGCAACGCGGCGCCATGAATACGGCGGTACACGACGCGACGGTGTCGGCGCTGAGCACCGTGATGCTGGTGTCGGGCATCGTCGTCCTGGTCATGGCGATGCTGGTGAGCTACCTCATCCGCCCCGACCGTGTCGACGCCGAGGTCGCCGAACGGGCCGGACCGACCGAACCCGCAGGTCCCACCGAACCGCGGGTGGAGCCTGCCGCGATCTGAAACGGCGATGCGATCTGTAATGGCAATGCGATCTGAAACGGCGGTGCGATCTGAAGCGGCTCAGCTGAGCATGCCCTCGGGCACGCTGGCCAGCGCGCGCTCGATGGCGGCTACCAACTCTCGTGCCGAAGCGGCGGTGAGCTCCACTCCGATCCGCCCTGCCGGGCCGACTGCTGGGTTGGCGAAGTCGATGTTGAGGGTGTGCTCAGCTAGCGCGTGCGCCGGGTGGTCGTAATAGACGGTGGCCTCGTCGAGTGAGAACCAGCCATTGCGGCCCTTGGCGCTACCGGTGAGCTTGGCGTGCTCCGTGGTGTAGGTGCACATGGTCAGCCGATCCTCTCCGTGAAGAAGCGCGCGATCTTTTCGTAACCGTCCAGGCTTGCTTCCACCCGGTACGAGGGCCGGTCGGTGCAAAAAAAGGCATGCCCGGCGCCGTCGTAGGAGTGAAACTCGTGCGGTTTGCCGTGCTCGGTGAGCAGCCGGTCCAATTCGGCAACCTGCTCCGGGCTCGGATAGCTGTCGTCGTTTCCGAACAGGCCGAGCAGCGGACCGCTGAGATTGGCCAGTTGGTCCTCCAACCCCGACACCTTCAATGGGTAACCGTCCGGGGGGGTGCCGACCACGAACGCGCCGTAGCAGTCGACGGCGGCATCGAAGTCGATGTTGCAGGCGGCCAGAACGGATTGCCGGCCGCCCGAGCAATGCCCGATTACCGCGACCTTGCCGTTGGAGCTGGGCATTGACCGCAGGTACTCCACCGCGGCCCGGGCGTCACCGATGAAATCCTCGTCCGGAACGCCGCCCTTGGCGCGCGCCGCGGCAGCTGCGTCATCGGGATCCAGGTCCAGGCCTTCCCGCGAGAACAGGTTCGGCGCGATCACGTTGTAGCCATCGGTGGCGAACCTCCGCGCAACCTCCTTGCTCCATCGGTCGAAGCCCGGCAGGTGATGGATGAGCAGCACGCCGCCTCTGGTTCCCGGGTCGGTGGGTGCGGCTAGATAAGCCGCCATCTCTTGGCCGTCACCTCCGGCGATCCGGATGGGTTGCGTTGCGATTGCGTCGGTCACTCCAGTGCCCTCTCTGTCAATGGGTGCTACCTCTAGGCTTGTTGCCGTGCCAGCGTCCCGCCCGTCGACAAGCGCGATCACAGCGAACTTGCGTCGCCGGCCGCTGCTGGCGCTGGTCATTCTCATAGTGCTCCTGGTGATCGGCTACGCCGCACGTGCGGTCGGCTCGGACCATCACTCACAGCCCTCGCCCAGCGGATCGGTCAAAGCCGGCCAGCTGAGAGCTTCTGGCGGCACGCCGTTGACGAGCCTGCCGGCCGAGGCGCAGCACACCGTGGCGCTGATCCGCAGCGGTGGACCTTTCCCTTACAGCCAAGACGGAATCGTCTACAACAACGTCGAGAAACAGCTGCCGCACGAACCGAGCGGCTACTACCACGAGTACACGGTCGTGACGCCCGGATCCAACGACCGCGGCGCCCGACGGATCATCACCGGCAAGGACGGGCAGTTCTACTACACCGCCGATCACTACCAGTCCTTCGTCGAGATCGACATCGGCAGTTAGCCATCGAGCCAATGCAACGACGACGGTAGGGATGCCCGCACCAACCGTGGACGAGAACGGGGACGCGGACGCGGATCAGTCGGCCCAGCTCGGTGCGCGTTTGGCGGCGAATGCAGCGATCCCCTCGGCGGCCTCTGCACTGGCGAAGTAGCCGGCCGAGAGCTTGCCCATCGCGGCGAAGTCTTCAGCCATCGACAGCGAGTTCCGGTCCCGCCGCACCATCGCCTTGGTGCCGGCAAGCGCCTTGGGCTCGCAGCGTCGCAACATCGACGTGTAGCGAATGACCTCCGCGTCGAGATCCGCGGCCACCACGTTCAGCAGTCCGATCTCGCGGGCCCGTTCAGCGCCGAATGTCTCTCCGGTGAGGAAGTATTCGAGCGCGGCCCGGGGGAGCATCCGGGGCAGCAGCGGCACCGAAATGACCGCCGGCACGAGACCCAGCCGCACCTCGGTGAACGCGAAGTCGACGGCCGGTGCGGCTATCGCGATGTCGCACACCGCGATCAGTCCGATCCCGCCCGCCCGTGCCTTGCCGTTCACCCGCGCGATGACCGGCTTGCCGAATTCCCAGATCCGCTGCAACAGAGCCGGGAACGCCACGATCGGTTGCTGTTCGGCGGGCAGGTCGGCGACTGCGGTCAGGTCCATCCCTGAGGAGAACACCGGGCCGGTGTGGGTCAGGATCACCGAGCGCACCGCCGGATCGGTTTCGGCAGCCTCGAGAGAGCTGCGTAGTTCGGCCAGCAACGCGCCGGACAACGCATTGCGCCGCTGTGGCGCGTCGATCGTGATGGTCGCGGTGGCTTCGGAAACCTCGTAATGGGCGGTGCTCACGGCCGATCTCCTCTGTTCTCGATGCTGTTCTTCACACTGGCGCCGAGCTGCGCACCACCGGCTCGTCCGACGGTTTCGTCACGTCCCGGCGGGTCGGTTGCGCGCCCGCCCACCCGGCATTCAACACTGGTGTCATGCCCTCGGTACTCCCAGTCGGTGATCCGGCCCCGCCAGACGGCCGGCTCGGCGAGTCTGCGTTGCTGACTTTGTCCCGTCAGCCGCTGGGTTTCTATGTCCACGTGCCGTTCTGCGCCAGCCGGTGCGGTTACTGCGACTTCAACACCTACACCGCTGAGGAACTGGGCGGTGGCGTCAGCCGAGGTTCCTACGCCGACACGGTGCTCGCCGAGATCCGGCTGGCCCGCGAGGTACTACCTGCCAGCGCGCCCCCGGTGTCCACGGTGTTCTTCGGCGGTGGCACTCCCACCCTGCTGCCTGCCGAACACCTCGGGCTGATCCTGGACGAGATCGCAAACGAGTTCGGTGTCGCACCCGACGCCGAAGTCACCACCGAAGCCAACCCGGAGTCGGTCACCCCCGCCTATCTGGAGCGGCTGCGGCAGGCCGGTTTCACCCGGATCTCGCTCGGCATGCAGTCTGCGTCCCGACACGTGCTCGCCGTGCTCGACCGCCAGCACCGACCGGGACGCGCCGTCGAAGCAGTGGCCGAGGCACGCGCAGCGGGCTTCGAACACATCAACCTGGACTTGATCTACGGCACGCCCGGCGAAACCGAACAGGACTGGCAGCTGTCGCTGGACACCGCGATCGCCTCGGGCACCGATCACGTCAGTGCCTACGCGTTGGTGGTCGAGGACGGCACGGCGCTGGCTCGCCGGGTGAGCTCCGGAGCGATCGCGGCACCGGACGACGACGTCCTCGCCGACCGCTACGTGCAGGCCGATGACACCCTGCAGGCCAACGGCTTCGACTGGTACGAGGTCTCCAACTGGTCTCGCAACCCTGCTGCCGAATGCCGGCACAACCGGCTGTACTGGTCCGGTGCGAACTGGTGGGGCGTCGGCCCGGGCGCACACAGCCACGTCGGCGGGGTGCGCTGGTGGAACGTCAAACATCCCTCGCGCTATACCGCCGCCCTGGATGCCGGACGCAGCCCAGCAGCCGGCCGGGAGACCCTGGACGAACGGGGTCGGCTGACGGAGCGGCTGATGCTCGAGGTCCGGATGGCCGAAGGCCTGGATCTGGCCACCCTGCCATCGGCAGCTACCGAACACGCCGAGCAATGTGTCCGATGGGGGCTGGCGCAGCGATTCCCGCTCGGCGACGGGCGGCTGGTGCTGACCCAGCGTGGCCGGCTGTTGGCCGATGCAGTGGTGCGCGACCTGCTCAGCGTGGTGTGATCGTCAGTTCTTCTTCGCCGGCCGCAGCTCGTCCAGGTCCAGCACCCGGACGTGCAGTTGGTGCCGCTGCTGCAGGGCTGCCCGGACGGCCCGGTGCAGCCCGTCCTCGAGGTAGAGCTCGCCGTCCCACTGCACCGCGTGCGGGAACAGGTCGCCGTAGAAGGTGGAGTCCTCATCCAGCAGCTTGTCCAGAGCCAGCTCGCGCTTGATGGTGATCAGCTCGTCCAGCCGGACCGAGCGGGGTGGCACATTGGCCCAGTCGCGGGTGGAGAATCCATGGTCCGGGTAGGGCTTGCCGTCCCGTACCGCTTTGAAAATCAAGAGTTCACATCCCCCTCGAAGGCGCTGCCCTCCCGTGTTTTCGATCTCGGCGCATCGCCGACAGTGGTCGTTCTGACCCGGCACCTTACCGTGCAAGCGTTACCGGTCCTCGCTGCAACCGCGCCGTGATCCCGCCCGACGTCTTGCAGTCACTAAGCTGGACAGAAGCCCGGATCAGCAAAGGAGGTGTGACGTGAACGTCGACGAGCGCAAACTCGAGGTGCTACGCGCAATCGTCGAGGACTTCATCACCACCAACGAGCCGGTCGGCAGCAAGGCGATCGTGGATCGGCACAATCTCGGCGTTTCGCCGGCGACGATCCGCAACGACATGGCCGCTCTCGAGGACGAAGGGCTGATCCATCAGCCACACACCTCGGCCGGCCGGATCCCGACCGATGCGGGGTACCGCAAGTTCGTCGATCAGATCACCTCGCTCAAGCCACTCTCACCCGCTGAGCGTCGCGCTATCGAGACCTTTCTCGACAACGCCGTAGACCTCGACGGCGTGCTGCACAACGCGGTTCGGGCGTTGGCTCAGCTGACCCGAAACGTTGCGGTGGTCCAGTACCCGTCTCTGTCGCGATCCCGGGTCCGGCACGTCGAGGTCGTGCTGCTCAGCTCGTCGCGGTTGATGCTGGTGCTGATCACCGACACCGGGCGTGTCGAACAGCGCATCGTTGAAATGCCCGGTGATGTCGAGCCGGAGCATGTCGCCGATCTACGGGTCGCCCTGAACACCAAGCTGACCGGTCAGCGACTGGCCGACGCGCCAGGAATCGTGGCCGATCTTCCCGAAACGTCGCCGGGTCACTTGTCCGGTCTAGTGGCGATCTTGACCACAGTGCTGCTCGAGGCCCTCGTCGAACATCCGTCCGAACGGGTGGTGCTGGCCGGGTCGGCCAACCTTACCCAGCATTCGCTGGACTTCCCGGCGATCCGGCCGGTGCTCGAAGCCCTCGAAGAACAGGTGGTGCTGCTGCGGCTGCTGGACCAGCAGACCGCAAAGGCAGGCCAGGTGCTGGTCCGGATCGGTAACGAGAACAGCTACGAAGGTCTGCAGACCACATCGGTGGTGTCTGCGTCCTACGGCACCAGTGGAATCTCGCTCGGTGGTGTCGGGGTGCTCGGACCGCGGCGAATGGATTACGCGCACACCATGGCGCGGGTGGCGGCGGTGGCACGCTACGTCGGTGACCTGCTGGCCGAGAACTGACCGCGGGCCCGGCGGACTGCGGACCGGCAGAGCAGCCGCCGGAGCAGTCCGTACACTGAATTCTTGGCACTCCCTGACGCGGAGTGCCAGTGGTTACGGACGCGATTTTCGAGTGAGGTTCACCGGTGGCAGGAATGGTTCGCGATTACTACGCACTGCTCGGCGTGGGCCGCGACGCCACGGCCGAGGAGATCAAGCGGGCCTACCGGAAGCTGGCCCGTGAGCTGCATCCGGACGTAAACCCCGAGCGGGCCTCGCAGGACAAGTTCAAGGACGTAACAGCCGCCTACGAGGTGCTGTCGGACCCCGAGAAGCGCCGGATCGTCGACCTCGGCGGCGACCCGCTGGCTCCCGGCGGTCAGGGCACTGCGGGCAATCCGTTCACCGGTTTCGGAGGATTCGGCGACATCTTCGAGACGTTCTTCGGTGGCGGCGGGACCAGCCGCGGGCCGCGCAGCCGGGTTCGGCAGGGTGCCGATGCCTTGCTCCGGCTCGACCTCAATCTGAACGAGATGGCCTTCGGGGTAAAGAAGGACATCGCGGTCGAAACAGCCGTGCTGTGCACCACATGCCACGGCGACGGATGCGCTCCGGGCACCTCGCCGCGGACCTGTGACACCTGCGCCGGGCGGGGCGAAATCCAGTCCATGCAGCGCTCGCTGCTCGGGCCGGTGATGTCCAGCCGGGCGTGCCCGAGCTGCGGCGGCACCGGGCAGATAATCCCGTCGCCCTGCCCGAGTTGCTCGGGCGAGGGCCGGGTTCGGGCCCGGCGTTCCATCGCGATCGAGGTGCCCGGTGGCATCGAGGACGGGATGCGGATCCGGATGTCCGGGCAGGGCGAGGTCGGTTCCGGTGGCGGGCCTGCCGGTGACCTGTACATCGAGGTCAGCGAGAAACCGCACGAGACGTTCACCCGCGAGGGCTCCGACCTGCACTGTTCGGTGGCCGTGCCGATGACCGCCGCGGCGCTCGGCACTGAACTCAGGCTGGACACGCTGGACAGCTCCGAGACCGTCGACATCCGACCTGGCACTCAGTCCGGAGCTGTGATCACCCTGCGTGGCAAGGGCGTTCCGCGGTTGCGCAGCACCAGTCGCGGCGACCTTCACGTGCACGTGGACGTGCGTACCCCCCTCCGGTTGGACGAGGCGCAGGAGAAGCTGCTGCGGGACCTGGCCGAACTGCGCAACGAGGACGTCAGCGTGTCCAGCGCCCGCGGCGGACTGTTCGCAAAGGTTCGCGACGCCTTCGGCCCGCACTGACCGGCGGCCATGACACTGGCGCTGTTCTGGCTCGCGGACCTGTCCGCCGGAGTCGGTGAGGTTGTGGACCTGACCGGCCCCGAGGCGCATCACGCCGCCACCGTGAAACGGATCGTGATCGGCGAGCGGGTGCTGCTGGCCGACGGCTCCGGCGTGCTCGTCGAGGCGCAGGCTGTCGAGGTAGCCCGCGATCGGGTTCGGTTCGAGATTCTGTCCCGACGCGAGATCGCTGTACCGCAGCCGCGCTTCACCGTCGTGCAGGCCCTGCCGAAGGGCGACCGTGCCGACCTTGCGGTCGAGGTACTGACCGAACTCGGGGCGGACGAGATCGTGCCGTGGTCGGCGTCCCGCTCGATCAGCCAGTGGCGTGGGGCCGCGGGAGGTGACGGGGCTGGCAAGGCTGCGCGCGGCGTCGCGAAATGGCGCCGGACAGCAGCCGAGGCCAGCAAACAGAGTCGCCGTGCACGGATACCCGACGTGGCCGAACTGGCCGACACGGCGACGATCGGGCAGCGGGTGGCCGCAGCGGACTTGGCGTTGGTCCTGCACGAGGAATCGGAGCTGCCGCTGTCCGGATTTCCTATCCCGGACAAGGGGGAAGTGCTGCTGATCGTCGGTCCCGAAGGTGGGGTCAGCCCGGCCGAGCTGGAGTCGTTCGCGATGGCCGGCGGCCAACCGGTCCGCCTCGGAGCAGAGGTGCTGCGGACGTCCACCGCCGGTGCCGCTGCGCTGGCTGTGCTGTCAGTCGCGAGCGGCCGCTGGCGCTGATCGAGCCAGATCAGTTCCGGTTCAGTGCCAGGCGGGACAGTTCATTGCCAGGCGATAGGGTCCGGCCATGGCGACCGACTGCTTGTTCTGCCGAATCGTTGCCGGCGAGATCCCCGCGGATGTCGTGTACAGCGACGAGCTCGTGCTGGCGTTTCGCGACATCGCTCCGAAAGCCCCGGTCCATGTGCTGGTGATCCCGCGGAAGCATCTGACTGACATCCGGGACCTCACGACTGACACGGTTGCCGGAGCGGCGGTGTTGGCGGGCATCCGGGCGGTGGCCGAGCAATTGGGGTTGGAGTACTTCACCACGATTTTCAACACCGGCGCCGAATCCGGCCAGACAGTTCTGCACGTGCACGCCCATATCCTCAGCGGCAGCGGCCAGTTCTGGGCGCACGGCTGACCTGCGGTTCCGATCCGGTTTTGGGCATTAGAGGGTCTATCGGACCCTGCTGGCCGAAACCGGGGTAGGGAATGGCTGGTACGCGGGTAAAGTTGAACACCTCCGGAGCAACCGGACGCCGCGAAGCGAGAAAGTAGCCACTTGTCGGAACCAGAAACAGCACGTGCCGCGCGTAATGCACACCAGCGGGTGAGTTCCCGGTTCGTGGTAAGCGACGGTTCGGCGATGGTCAATCTGCTAGGTCCACGTGACGAGTTGTTGCGTCTGATGGAAGCCCGGCTGAACTCCGAGATCCATGTCCGTGGCAACGAGATCACGGTTACCGGCGATCCTGCGGACAATGCGCTCGCCATCCGATTGTTCGAGGAGTTGCTGCAGTTGATGGAGTCCGGCCAGGTCCTGAACCCCGACGCGGTGTCTCGCTCGCTCGGTATTCTGCAGACCGACACCGAGCAGCGGCCCGCCGAGGTGCTCAGCCTCAACATCCTGTCCCGGCGCGGCAAGAACATCCGGCCGAAGACGGTCAACCAGAAGCGCTACGTCGATGCGATCGACGAGCACACCATCGTGTTCGGGATCGGCCCGGCCGGTACCGGTAAGACCTATCTCGCTGTCGCCAAGGCCGTGCAGTCACTTCAGGCCAAGCGGGTGAACCGCATCATCCTGACCCGGCCGGCTGTCGAGGCGGGTGAGCGGCTGGGCTTCCTGCCCGGCACACTGAACGACAAGATCGATCCGTACCTGCGCCCTCTGATGGATGCCTTGCACGACATGCTCGATCCCGAGTCGGTGCCGCGGTTGCTGCAGGCAGGCACCATCGAGGTCGCACCGCTGGCCTACATGCGTGGCCGCACTCTCAACGATGCCTTCGTGATCCTGGACGAGGCACAGAACTCCACAGCAGAGCAGATGAAGATGTTCCTGACCCGGCTCGGTTTCGGGTCCAAGATGGTGGTCACCGGCGACATCACCCAGGTCGACCTGCCGGGCAACACCAAGTCGGGGCTGCGGGTCGTCCGTGAGATCCTGAACGACGTGGACGACATCAACTTCGCCTACCTCGATGCCAAGGACGTGGTACGTCATCAGCTCGTCGGTGAGATCGTCAAGGCGTATTCGAAGTTCGACGACGCGACCTAGTCGGTTTCGACTGCCATGAGTATCGAACTCAGCAACGAATCCGGCATCGCGGTCGACGAAGCTGCGGTGTCCTCGGTTGCGCGACACACCCTCGATGCGATGGGCATCAATCCCCTTGCAGAGCTGTCGATTCTCATCGTCGACACCAATGCAATGGCCACCCTGCACAAGCAGTGGATGGATCTCGACGGACCGACCGATGTAATGGCGTTTCCGATGGACACCCTCGATGACAAGCCGGGGATGCGCGCCGATCCTGGTCCTGCGTTGCTGGGTGACGTGATCCTCTGTCCAGAGGTCGCGGCCAGCCAGGCGAAGGCGGCGGGGCATTCCACCCAGTCGGAGCTGTTCCTGCTGACCACTCACGGTGTCTTGCACCTGCTCGGCTACGACCACGGCGAGCCGGAGGCTGAACGGGAGATGTTCGAGTTGCAGACCAAGCTGGTCACCGAGTGGGCAACTGCGAACGGTCGTGGACAGATCAAGACCCCGCTGCCCGGCACCGCCGGCGAACAACGCCGATGAGCGTTAGCGCGAACTGCAGGCAAGGCTCATGAACGGTCCTGACATCGCGCTGCTGGTGGCGGCAATCTGCTTGATCCCTACTGCAGGCGCGCTGGCCGCGGTCGATGCGGCTTTGGCGAGAGTGTCGGTTGCCCGGGTCGAGGAGATGGTGCGGGAGCGGCGGCGCGGCGCGGTATCGCTGTCGAAGGTCGTTGCCGATCGCGCCAGACATACCAATTTGCTGCTGCTGTTGCGAGTCGCCGCAGAGGTGACGGCGACCGTGTTCGCGACCGTCGCCGCGGCCTCCGAATGGGGATCGCACTGGCCCGTCGTGCTGAGCACCATCGTCGTGATGGTCCTGGTGTCCTATGTCCTGATCGGGGTCGGCCCACGCACCATCGGTCGGCAGCATGCTTACCGGGTCGCGCTACTGGGTTCGGGCGTGGTGCTGATTCTCGGGCGGCTGTTCGGCCCGCTGGCTTCGCTGCTGATCCTGCTGGGCAACGCGATCACGCCTGGAAAGGGTTATCGCGAAGGGCCGTTCTCCTCCGAGGTCGAGATCCGCGAGCTGGTTGATCTAGCTGAGGCCCGGGGCGTGGTGGAGCGTGGCGAGCGCGAAATGATCCAGTCGGTGTTCGAGTTGGGCGACACCATCGCGCGCGAGGTGATGGTGCCGCGCACCGATGTGGTGTGGATCGAGAGCACCAAGACCGTGCCGCAGGCCTTGGCCCTGGCGTTGCGTTCGGGGTTCAGCCGGATCCCGGTCGTTGCCGACAACGTGGACGACGTGGTGGGCATCGTGTATCTGAAGGACCTCGTCCGCAGAGCGCAGGACAACGAACGGGCCAAGCAGACGAAGCTGGATGAGGTGATGCGGCCGGCCACCTTCGTTCCGGAGTCCAAGCCAGTCGATCAACTGCTGCGCGAGATGCAGGCCAACCACTCGCACATGGCGATCGTCATCGACGAATACGGCGGCACCGCTGGGCTGGTCACGATCGAGGACGTGCTTGAGGAGATTGTCGGCGAGATCCGCGACGAGTACGACGTGGAGCGGCCGCCGGTCGAGAAGCTGCCGGACGGTTCGTACCGGATCACCGCCCGGCTGCCGGTCGAGGACCTGGGTGAGTTGTTCGATGTGGTCGTTCCGCGTCGCGATGACGTCGAGACCGTCGGCGGGCTGATGGCGCAGCTGCTCGGCCGGGTACCGATTCCCGGTTCGTCGGTAGCCGGTTACGGCGTGCAGCTGACCGCCGAAAGCGCCGGTGGGCGACGCAATCGGATCGATACCGTGCTGGCCCGCAAGGTCGAAAGCAGCGAGAACGGAGACGACGAGGATGAGTGATCCGCAAGCGACCGTGCTCGATGGTGAGGACGCCAAGCTGGTGACCCTGGCTCGGGCCACCCGGGCGCGAACCGGTGCACCGCAAGGCGCCGCAGTTCGCGATACGGACGGACGTACCTACGCCGCGGCGTCGGTGTCGTTGCCGTCGATGTCGCTTTCGGCCCTTCAGGTCGCCGTTGCAATGGCGGTCTCGTCCGGAGCGCAGGGACTCGAAGCCGCGGTTGTGCACGCCGACCGGCCGGGTGACTCGGCAGGGGTCGCGGCGGTGCACGACATCGCCACGTCGGTGCCGGTCTATTTCGTTGATTCGGCCGGGGTTGCGCTGACCTGAGGCGAGGCCGGCCCGTCGGTGGATCGTTCAAGTCGACAAAAGCCCCGCAGCGCGATCGCTGCGGGGCCCCGTCGATGCTGCTGTGTTGTCAGACCTTCGCGGCCTCGTCACCGGCGGGAACCGGAGACGGTCCCGCGGCTGGTTCGGTCTTAGCCAGGATGGCGCGGGTGGCCTCTTCGACGCGCTTGCCGAGCTCGGGGTCCACCTTGCTGAAGTATTCGAATACTCGCAGCAGTACTGGTTCCGTCACACCGTTGGATGCATGTCCGGCGATGTTGGCCACCAGCCGATCTCGCTGGTCGTCATTGAGCACCTCGCGGTAGAGCGTGCCGGGCTGGACGAAGTCGCCGTCCTCGGCGTGCTTGACGTAGGCCAATCGCACTTGGTCGCCGCTGGACTCCCAACCGGCCGGGTTTCCGTAACGCGCTTCGTCGGCGTGCGGGCCACTGTAGGAATTCGGCGCGTACACCGGGGTTTCGGGCGTGTTGTAGTCGTAGCGCATCGCCCCTTCCTTGGAGTACGAGCTGACCTGGTTCTTCGGTGCGTTGACCGGCAACTGCATGTAGTTCGTGCCGATCCGGTACCGGTGTGCGTCGGCGTAGCTGAAGATGCGGCCGAGCAACATCTTGTCCGGTGATGTCTCGATGCCGGGCACGAAGTTGGACGGCTCGAAGGACGACAGCTCGATTTGCGAGAAGAAGTTCTCCGGGTTGCGGTTCAGCGTCATGGTGCCGACCTTGATGCGTGGGTAATCCTTCTGCGACCAGACCTTCGTCAGGTCGAACGGATTGAAGCGGTACTCGTCCGCATCCGCGTACGGCATGATCTGGACCTCGAGTGACCAGCTGGGGAAGTCGCCGTTCTTGATCGCACCGAAGAGGTCTTGACGGTGGTGGTCAGGCGCCGAGCCGGCGAGCTCGTCGGCCTCGGTCTGGGTCAGGAAATCGATGCCCTGGTTGGTTTTGAAGTGGTACTTCACCCAGAATCGTTCGCCGGCGGCGTTGACCCACATGTAGGTGTGCGAACCGAAGCCGTCCATGTGCCGGAAGGACTTAGGAATGCCGCGGTCACCCATCAACCAGGTGACCTGATGTGCTGACTCCGGACGCAGCGTCCAGAAGTCCCATTGCATGTTGTGATCGCGTAGGCCCGAGTCTGGCATCCGCTTCTGCGAACGAATGAAGTCCGGGAACTTGATCGGGTCCTGGATGAAGAAGACCGGCGTGTTGTTGCCGACCAGGTCGTAGTTGCCGTCTTCGGTGTAGAACTTCAGCGCGAAGCCGCGCGGGTCCCGCCAGGTGTCCGGGCTGCCCTGCTCGCCGGCCACAGTGGAGAACCGCGCCAGCATCTCGGTTTTCTTTCCCTTCTGCAGGAATTTCGCGTGCGTGTACTGGCTGACGTCCTCGGTGATTTCCAGTTCGCCGAAGGCGCCAGAACCCTTGGCATGCACGATCCGTTCCGGTACCCGTTCGCGGTTGAACTGGGCGAGCTTCTCGATCAGGTAGTGATCGTGCAGGAGGATGGGCCCCTGCGGCCCTTGGGTCAGCGAGTTGTTGTCGCTACCGGCCGGTGAGCCGGCGTTGGTGGTAGTGATGGAACCGGGTGTTACCGCATTCATGCACGTGCCTCCTGGACATTGGTGGTCTGGCTGTTGATGAGCACTGGCTGATGTTTCTGGCTTGAACGTTCAGTTGTGCAGACCGGGCAGTAGCCCCACCAGGTGACCTCGGCCTCGTCGATGGCATAGCCGAAGCTGTCGGCAGGTGCTGACGGATCAAGGCACGGGGCCTCGCCGACCGCGCAGTCGATGTCGACGATCTGCCCGCACCCTCGGCACAGCAGATGGTGGTGATTGTCAGCTACCCGGATCTCGAATCGGGCGGGTTGTCCGGCCGGTTCGATCCGGCGCAGCAGGCCTGCCCCGGTCAATGCGGCCAGCACGTCGTAGACAGCCTGCCGGGATACCGATCCGATGGCATCCCGAACTCGCTGGGTCACGGTGTCGACGTCGAGGTGCTCGCCGCGGTCGATCGAATCGAGCACCGCGATGCGTTGCCGGGTCACGCGAAGTCCACTCGCCGCGATGCGCGACGGAACAGTGGACGACATGAAGCCACCGTATCCCTAATCTGGAATCAGTCAAGAAAAGACTAGTCCTGAATTGGGCCAACGGTGCCGTCCTGGGCGGCGATCGCGGCCAGCAACACTTGCTGGCGGGCGTGCAGGCCCGCGATCTGGCGGCCCAACTCGAGCAGCCGGTCCAGCTGGGCATCCAGCTCCAGCCCGGCCGGGTCGAGCGGGCGCGCCTCGGCGTA
>DASXHV010000205.1:0-22803 GCA_036488285.1 Jatrophihabitans sp.
CAGATCCTGGTCCGGGCCGCCGGGCACCTGGGTCCGAAAGACCTGCGTAACGTGCGGACCCGGCTGCTGGCCACCATCGACCCCGACGGAGCCCAACCCTCAGAAGAGCAGCAACGCGCCCGCCGCTCCCTGAGCATGCGACTCGGGGCCGACGGGATGCTGTCGGGCCGGTTCCAGCTCTCAGCCGGCCAGGGCGCGAAGGTGATGGCCGTCCTACACGGACACGCCGCCCCCGCCCCCGCCGAAGACGGCAGCCCCGACCCGCGCAGCAGCCCGCAACGACTGGCCGACTCCCTGGAAGACCTCTGCGACCTGGCGTTACGGGCCGGGCGGATCACCGCGGCCGGGCCGCACGTCGCGCTGAACATCACCATGACCGCCGAGCAATACAACACCTACACCACCGCCACCGGCGTCCCCATCACCAGCAGCGCCACGAGCGCGGGCGCCCCGAGCACCGACGCTACGACCGGCGCTGCCACGACCGGCGCTGCCACGACCGGTGTTGCGACAGCCAGTGCCAGCGCTGCCACGAGCGGCACTACCCCAAGAGGCGCTGCCACGACCAGCGCACGGTCGCACGGCCTGGCCGAAACCTCCTACGGCCAACTCATCCCGGTCGGCACCGCACTGGGACTATGCCGCGAAGCCAGCCTGGCGTTCATCGTGCAAGACAGCCACGGCGCCGTCCTGAACTACCGCCGCACCCGCCGCCTGGCATCCCCGGCCCAGACCCGCGCGCTCTACGCCCGCGACAAGCACTGCACCTTCCCGGGCTGTGATACCCCACCGGACTGGTGTCAACGACACCATGTCATCCCCTGGTGGCAAGGCGGACAGACCGATCTGAACAACCTGACCCTCGTCTGCGGCCATCATCACCGCGAGTTCCAGGCGATCGGTTGGCAGTGTGAAATCCGCGACGGCCTGCCCTACTGGCTCCCGCCACCCTGGATCGACCCCCAGCAGAAACCCCAACACAACCGACTCGACTGGAAACAACTACTCGGGAAACCCGACGGGTAGCCCAACCCGGATGCGGGATACACGAGCGTTTCGAAGATGGTTTCTAAAGAGACCGTTCCTGGAAGACCGTCTCTAAGAGACGCCTTACACGACCGCAGATCATGCCGTCGGAGATGTGGCCGACTGCGGCGTGCTCGTTACTCCGCCGACTGGCGGATGGCCCGATCGGCTGCCCGCTCGAACGCGCTCACCAGACCCTGGATCGCCAGCGGGCGAAGCCGTTGCACGACCGCAGCCAACTGCTCCTGATCGACATCGGCCAGATCGCCGCGCCGAAACGGCTCCCAGAACCCTTTGCGAAACACCTCGGTCAGACCCTCGGCAACCGCGGTCGCGTTCTCGTCGATCACACCGGCCGCCTCACGCAACACCTGATTCGGCAACGGCATCTCAAGCATTTCGATACCCATCGCCAGCATCGACGGCGCGGCTCGATAGCGCTCAGCGCCCACCGCAGCAAGCACCCCGATCGCGATCAAGAACTCCAACGCCTCGCCGTTCAGCGGTCGGCCGGCTCGCCGCTCCAGATCAGACAGCGTCAGCTCCTCCGCGGCCTCGGGCTCCCACGGCACCAGCATCGCCCGGTACACCGCCAACTCGCCCGGACTCGCGTCGAAAGGCAACCGCTGCAGATACCGCTCAATCCCCGCCAGCGTGTAGCCGTAGTCCTGCAACTCGCGAATGAATTCGAGCCGGATCCGGTGCTGCGGGCCGTAATAGGCCATCCGTCCCAGCCGCAAGGGCACCGGCAACAGACCCTGAGCCGCATAGAAGCGGACCGTTCGAACCGTCATCCCGGTCCGGGCCGCGAGATCGTCGACGGTCAACAGCTCATCCGCATCGCTCGTCGGAGTGCTCGTCAACTGAAACACCATCCCGAATCCTCGACGGCGGCCCGGCATCCGCGCACCGTGCTGTGACCATCCGATGTGGTCCCTTTAACACTGTCACCCGGCTACTGTGACAGTTATGGTGTCACAGTAGCCGCATCGCTGGCACCGCCGACACAGAACGGTTTGAGCCATGACCACGCACAGCACCGAAGCCTTCATCTACGACGCGATCCGCACCCCCCGCGGCCGCGGCAAGAAAACCGGCTCCCTCTACGAGCAGAAGCCCGTGTCGCTGCTCGTCGGTCTGATCGACGAGATCCAGAAACGCAACCCGACGCTCGATCCCGACCGGATCGAAGATGTCATCCTCGGCGTCGTCACGCCGGTCGGTGACCAGGGCGCGGTAATCGCGCGCACCGCGGCACTTGCGGCCGGCCTCATCCACTCGGGCCCCGGGCTACAGCTGAACCGGTTCTGCGCGTCCGGCCTCGAAGCAGTGAACACCGCGGCACAGAAGATTCGCTCCGGCTGGGAGGATCTGCTACTCGCCGGCGGCGTCGAGTCGATGTCCCGGGTCCCGATGGGATCCGACGGCGGAGCCTGGGCGATGGACCCCGAAACCTCTTACGCCACCAGCTTCGTCCCACAGGGCATCAGCGCCGACCTGATCGCCACTCTCGAAGGATTCAGCCGCGACGACGTCGATCTGTTCGCCGCCGAGTCCCAGACCAGAGCCGCCAAGGCACTCGCGGACGGGGCGTTTTCCCGCTCGGTGATCCCGGTGACCGACCGCAACGGCCTCACCCTGCTCGACCACGACGAATTCCCGCGGGCCGGCACCACCCCGGAGACCCTCGCTGCGCTGCCCTCGTCCTTCTAGGGCATGGGCACCCTCGGCGGCTTCGATGCGGTCGCCCTGCAGAAGTACCACTGGGTGGAGCGCATCAACCACGTGCACACCGCCGGCAACTCGTCGGGAATCGTAGACGGCGCCGCGCTGATGGTGATCGGCAGCGAACAGGCGGGCACCGATCTCGGACTCACCCCACGCGCACGCATCATGTCGACGGGCGTCGTCGCTGAGGAACCGACGATCATGCTCACCGGTCCGGCACCAGCCGCCCGCAAGGCATTGGCCAAGGCCGGCCTGACGGCCGAAGACATCGACCTGTACGAGGTGAACGAGGCGTTCGCGGCCGTCGTGCTGAAGTTCCTGCGCGACATGAACGTGCCGCACGAGAAGGTGAACGTCAACGGTGGGGCCATCGCACTCGGACATCCCCTCGGTGCGACCGGCGCCATGATCCTCGGCACCCTGGTCGACGAGCTGGAACGCCGCGACCTTCGGCGCGGTCTGGCGACCTTGTGCGTCGGCGGCGGCATGGGCGTGGCAACGATTGTGGAGCGGATCTAATGGCGATCGAGGACCGCAGCCAGCAAGCAGCGAGAACCGGAGCGAATGGCGACATGACTGACAAGAACATGATCGATTGGGATCGCGACGCCGACGGAATCGTCACCCTCGTTCTTGACGATCCGGACCAGCGCGCCAACACCATGAACGAGACCTACCAGCGCTCGATGGCCGCGACCATGCAACGGCTACAGGCCGAGCGGGATTCCATCACCGGCGTGGTCATCACCTCCGCCAAGGACACCTTCTTCGCCGGCGGCGATCTTCGCCTGCTGTCGCAGGTGACCGACGAGAACGCCGAGCAGTTCCTGACCGAGGTCGAGCGCATGAAGGCGCAGCTACGTGCCCTTGAAACGTTGGGCAAACCGGTCGTCGCCGCGTTGAACGGCGCGGCGCTCGGCGGCGGTCTGGAGATCGCCCTGGCGTGCCACCATCGGATCTCGCTGGACAACCCGAAGATCCAGTTCGGCTTCCCCGAGGTCACCCTGGGCCTGCTGCCCGGCGGCGGCGGCGTCACCCGGATCATTCGGATGCTCGGCATTCAGAACGGTCTGATGAACGTCCTGTTGCAGGGCCAGCGCCTCTCGCCCGACAAGGCCCTCGAACTCGGAATCGTCGGGGAGCTTGCCAGCACCAAGGACGAACTTCTGCACGCTGCCCGTGCTTGGATCAAGGCCCACCCGGACGCCAGCCAGCCCTGGGACCGCAAGGGTTACAAGATCCCTGGCGGCACGCCGGCCAACCCGTCCTTCGCGGCCATGCTGCCCGCCTTCCCGGCCAACCTCCGCAAGCAGCTCAAGGGTGCGCCGATGCCGGCGCCGCATCACATCATGTGTGCCGCGGTCGAAGGCAGCCAGGTCGACTTCGACACCGCCTCGAGGATCGAGGGACGTTACTTCCTCGACCTCGCGCGGGGCCAGGTCGCTAAGAACATGATCAAGGCGTTCTGGTTCGACCTGAACTCGATCAATGCCGGTGGATCCCGTCCGGATGGCTACCAGCAGCGCAAGGCGACCAAGGTCGCTGTGCTCGGCGCTGGCATGATGGGAGCCGGAATCGCTTATGTTTCAGCGCGAAACGGCATCGACGTGGTGCTCAAGGATGTCACGGTCGAGGCTGCCGAAAAAGGTAAGGACTACTCGCGCGGCCTGCTCGACAAGGCCGTCGGACGCGGCAAGCTGACCGAGGACGAACGCGAGAATGTGCTCGCTCGCATCACGGCCACCGCCGACGTGGCCGACCTGGCCGTTTGCGACCTGGTCGTTGAAGCGGTGTTCGAGAACGTCGGGCTGAAGCATCAGGTCTTCGGTGAGATCGAGTCAGCCGTCGCCGATGACGCGCTGCTCGGTTCGAACACGTCCACACTGCCGATCACGTCACTGGCCGAAGGGGTCCAGCGCAAGCAGGACTTCGTTGGCCTGCACTTCTTCTCCCCCGTCGACAAGATGCCACTGCTGGAGATAATCCGTGGCGAGCAAACCTCCGACGAGGCCCTGGCGCGGGCTCTGGATTATGCCCAGCAGATCAAGAAGACACCGATCGTCGTCAACGACAGCCGGGGATTCTTCACCAGCCGGGTGATCGGCACCTTCGTCAACGAAGCGCTGGCGATGTTGGCCGAGGGTGTCCCGGCGGGGACCGTCGAGCAGGCTACGACGCAGGCCGGCTACCCGGTCGGCGCACTGCAACTCACCGACGAGTTGAACATGGAGCTATTCGTCAAGATCCGCAACGAGACCCGTGACGCGGTCGAGGCGACCGGCGGCGTGTTCCCGGCGCATCCCGGCGAGGCCGTTGTCGATCGGATGGTCGAGCTCGGCCGCCCAGGACGCCTACGCGGTAAGGGCTTCTTCGACTATGACGACACGAAGAGGCGGACCGTGCTGTGGCCCGGCCTCGCCGAGGAGTTCCCGACGACCGATGACCCGGGTGCACTCGACGTGCACGAATTGCAGGAGCGGATGCTGTTCGCCGAGGCCGTCGACTCCGTCCGGTGTCTGGAAGAAGGCGTGCTGACCTCGGTGGCCGACGCCAACATCGGGTCCATCATGGGGATCGGGTTCCCGCCGTGGACCGGGGGCGTCCTGCAGTACATCAACGGCTACGAAGGCTCAACCGGTAAGGGCATCGCAGCGTTCACAGCCCGCGCCGACCAACTCGCCGAGAAGTACGGCGAGCGGTTCACGCCGAGTCCGCTGCTGCGTAAGAAGGCGGAGAACGGCGAGGCCTTCTGATGTGCTGAATACCCCATCGCGCAGGCGTTCCTGGACAGCCGGGTCCAGACGATCTACGGCGGCACCACCGAAATCATGCAGGAGATCATCGGCCGCAACATGGGCTTCTGATCCTGCCAACTGAACGCTCTCAGACTCCGACCCGGCGCGAACCCCCCTTCACGCCGGGTCGGTTACGTCTGCCTGCTGAGCCCCGAGCACTGTCACGAGCTCGGTGCCATCAACAGTGAACGCGACACCGTGTGCGCCGCCACCGATGGACACCGGGCGCCCGGAGACGCCGCGGTCAGCGACGACCGGCCACGCTTTGAGTGATCCGAACGGGGTGATCGTGCCACGTTCGTAGCCCGTTACGTCCCGCGCCACCGACGCGTCGGGCATCGACAGCCGGTTGACGCCGAGTACCTCGCGTAGCTTCGGCCAGGAGATGGTGCGGTCGCCGGGGACGAGCACGAACACATAGTCGTCGTCAGCCCTGCGCACCACGATGGTCTTGACGATATCTGCGGGATCGACGCCACGCGCGGCGGCTGCCTCTTCCAGGCTGCGGACCGGACCGTGCCGGGTGACCTCGAAGGCGAGCCCGGACGCGGTGACCGCGGCCAGCGCCCTGCCCGCAGTATCGTCGGTCATGACTGACTCCCGGTGCCGTCGCTGAGGCCGTACTGTCATCGATGTGCGCGCACTGCTCATTGTCGATGTTCAGCCGACATTCTGCGAGGATGGCGAGTTGCCCGTCACGGGCGGCAACGAAGTCGCATTCCGGATCGCCGACTACGTGCTGACGCATCGCCGCGACTATGCCTTGACGGCGACCAGCCAGGATTGGCACATCGATCCTGGCTCGCACTTCTCGAAGGCTCCCGATTTCGTCGACACCTGGCCGCCGCACGGGTTGGTCGGCACTCCGAACGCCGAGTTGCATCCCGCGCTCGTAGCCGCGCTGGGCGAGGATGGCGCCGATGTGACGATCAAGAAAGGCCAGCACGCAGCGGCCTATTCGGCCTTCGACGGAACGGATCCCAAGGGACGGATGCTCGCCGAGGTGCTGGCCGCGACCGGTGTGACCGAGGTCGACGTGTGCGGGATCGCCGAGTCGCATTGCGTCCGATCCAGCGCACTGGATGCGATCGGGCTCGGCTTGACCGTTCGACTGTTCACCGACCTGACGGTGCCGGTCACGCCGGAAAGCGGCGCGGCCGCTCGCGAAGCTATCGAGGCGGCAGGCGGAATCCTGGCCAGCTCGGGCTAGGACGCGCCTGACAATCCTCAGCCGACGCTCGCCCCGTAGCTGCTCGCCCCCGGCGATGCTCGCGCCGGAGCTCGGTTGACGGCTAGTTGCGCAGATCCTTCGCCTTGTCCGCTGCGGCGTTGGAGGCGGACTTGGCCTTGTCGGCGGCGACGTCCGAGGCGCGACGCGCACGCCGGGCTGCCGTGTTCGACGCGCTCTTGGCCTTCTCGGCTGCGGTTCCTCCGACGTCGCCAGCCTTGTCCGCTGCAGCCTCGGACGCATCCTTGGCCTTGTCGGCCGCGGCGCTTGCGACGTCACTAGCCTTGTCAGCAGCAGTAGCTGCTGCTTCCTTCACCTTGGCGGGAAGGTCAGCGTCCCGGACCTGCTCCGCAGCGTGGGAAGCCGCGTCCTTCACCTTGGCCGGAAGGTCAGCGTCCCGGACCTGCTCCGCCGCGTGGGAAGCCGCGTCCTTCACCTTGGCCGGAATGTCAGCGTCCCGGACCTGCTCCGCAGCGTGGGAAGCCGCGTCCTTCACCTTGGCCGGAATGTCAGCGTCTCGAACCTGCTCAGCGGCTTGCACCGCGAAGCCCTTCATGGCGGCGACAGCTTCCGGACCGTGTTCCCGAACCGCCGTCCGGGTGGTCTGGTAGCCGCCGGACACAGCCCGCTTGGTGCGGTTGGCGATGTCGAGCAGGATCCCGACGAACGCTCCAACCAGAGCGCCCATGGCCAGCCCTCGCCACACGTTTCGCATTTCGACTCCCTCATGTCCCGCACCGACGAGCTGTCTTGCCGGTATCAGAGAACCCTACCCATTCGCGGAAAATAGAGTCAGCGTGTCTGATGATCTGGCCCACCAGAACCTCAAGATCAGCTGTCGCCAAGCCGGATCTCCCCAGTCAGATGCGGCCTTCCCGATCGCGGGTCGTGAACCTCGAAAACCCACTGCTCGTCTTGCTGCGTCGAGGACATCTGCACCGTCGCCGGTAAGAACACTGGGGTCTTGAACGAGACGTCGACGGTGAAGGCGTCGGCTAGGCGGCCCTCGAATGCCGCCAGCGTGCGGGCCTTCAGCCACATCCCATGTGCGATGGCGCCCTTGAACCCGAACGCCTTTGCGGTCAAGCCGTGCAGGTGGATCGGGTTTCGGTCACCGGACACCGCCGCGTAACGCCTGCCGGTATCTGCCGGAACCCGCCACTGCGCGAACCCACCCGGCGCAGGCTTGCCCGGTGCGCTGATCGGCTTGTCGTCCGGTGCGCTGATCGGCACGGCGTCCGGCGCGCTGATCGGCATGGCCTCCGGCGCCTCGTCCGGTACCTCGTCCGGCGCCTCGTCCCGTGCCCCGGCCGGTGAGCTGTCCGGCATCCGACCTGGCGCGCCGCCCGGCGTCCGAGCTGGCGCGCCGCCCGAGGTCTTGCCGCCGCCGCGTCGCAGGTAGGTGCAGGTCTCACTCCAGACGACCTCACCGGCTACCCGCGCTTCGCTGACCAGGTCGACTTGATGGCCGGCATGGTGGGGTCGCAGGTTGTCCGCCCACACGTCGATCCCCACCTGCTCGTCCAGGCCAACCGGACGGACCTGGCTGATCACGTTCTGCACGTGCACCAGACCCAGCAGCGGAAACGGGAAGTCGGCCTGAGTCATCCGCGCGACCGACAGCGGGAACGTCATCAGGTGCAGGTACGTCGCAGGCAGCACGTCGGAAACCCGGAATCCACAGACCTGTTGGTAGCGGCGTAGTCGGTCGGAATCGACGGGTTGCGGGACAAGTGTGAGTCGGCTGTCCTGCAACGTCGAGTCCGCCCGGCGCCGCGGTCCGCTGAGCACGGCGCGGGCGAACAGCGGCCCCAACGCGGGCGCTGACGTCAGCTCGGTCTTCAACTCCGTGTTCAACTCGGTCATGCGCCGACGATGTTCTGTCCGCACACCCGCAGCACTTGTCCGGTCACTCCGCCGGTGGCCGGCCAGGCCAGCCAGCCAACCGTCTCGGCGACGTCGATCGGCAGGCTCGCCTGTTGCAGGCTGTTCAGCCGACGCGCCACCTCGCGGGTCGCGAACGGCATCGCGTGGGTCATGTCGGTGTCAATGAAGCCGGGGGCGACGGCATTGATGGTGGCGTGCTGCTCGGCGAACGCGGGAGCGTAGGAGCGAACCATACCGATTACGCCGGCTTTGGAGGCGGCGTAGTTCGTCTGGCCACGGTTGCCTGCGATGCCGCTGGTGGATGCCAGGCAGATCACGCGGCCGCCGTCGCGCAAGGTCTTGTCGGCCAGCAGCGCCGCATTGATGCGTAGCTGCGATTCCAGGTTCACTGCGAGCACGGAATCCCACAGCTGCGGAGTCATGTTGGCCAGCGTCTTGTCCCGCGTGATGCCCGCATTGTGCACCACGATGTCCAGGCCGCCGTGCCGAGATTCAGCATGTGCAGTAAGGCGTTCTGCGGCATCTACGGCAGCGATGTCCAGCTGCAGTGCGGTGCCGCGCACCCGATTGGCAACTCCTGCCAGGGCCGCACCGGCCGCCGGCAGGTCCGCAGCGATGACAGTCGCACCGTCCCGGGCGAGCACCGTGGCGATGGCAGCGCCGATGCCGCGAGCTGCGCCGGTGACGACTGCGACCTTGCCGTCCAACGGCCGGCTCCAGTCAGCGGGCTCCGGCGCGTCACCCGAACCGATCCGCACCACCTGGCCGTCGACGTAGGCAGACCGGCCGGACAGCAGAAACCGCAGCGCCGACTCGACACCGTCGGCAGGAACCTCGGAATCAACCAGCACCAGGTTCGCGGTGGCGCCGGCTCGTACCTCCTTCGCAAGAGACCGGACGATGCCGTCCAGCGCATGCCTGGCAGCATCCACTGCCGGGTCGACACCGTCGGGTGCCCGACCGATCAGAATGGCCCGTCCGGTCGGCTTCAGCCGACGCAGCGCGCCGGCGAAGAAGTCCCGCAGTGCCGCCAAGTCAGCGACCGAACGAGTTCCGGTCGCGTCGAAAACCAACGCGCCCCACCGCTCGCCAGCGTCATCGATGGTCCGGACGTCCACACCCGCCCTACTCAGCACCACGTACAGGTCCGGCAGTCCGGTATCCGGAATGCTGCCGAGCAGCAGCGAACCGTTCAGCAGCGGCTGGTCCGCGGCATAGCGGCGCAGCGCGATCGGCCGGGGCAGGCCGAGTCGGGACGCGACGGTCTTGCCGAACGGGGAGTTGATTATTTCCAGGTATTTGTCGCTCATGATGCTTCCAGAATGGCTACGACGCCCTGACCGCCGGCTGCGCAGATCGAGATCAGGCCGCGACCGGATCCCTTCTGGTGCAGCAGCTTCGCCAGGGTCGCCACGATCCGACCGCCCGTTGCAGCGAAGGGGTGTCCCGCTGCCAGCGACGAACCGTTCACGTTCAGCTTCGTCGGATCGATTGCGCCGAGCGGTTCGGACAGCCCGAGCCGGTTCTTGCAGAAGTCCGGGTCATCCCAGGCCGCGAGGCTGGCCAGCACCGTCGATGCGAATGCCTCATGGATCTCGTAGAAGTCGAAGTCCTGAAGGCTCAATCCGTTACGCCGCAACAGCCTCGGCATCGCATAGACCGGAGCCATCAGCAGGCCGTCGTCCTTGCGATCGCCATGCACGTAATCGACGGCGGCAACCTCGGCATCGACGACGTGCGCCAACACTGGCAGGTTTCGTTCGGCGGCCCACTCATCCGATCCGAGCAACACCGCCGACGCACCGTCGGAAAGCGGCGTCGAGTTACCCGCGGTCATGGTCGGACTCGGTCCACGGGTGCCGAAAACGGGAGCCAGCTTCGCGAGCTTTTCGGTGGACGTGTCCGGACGCAGGTTCTGGTCCCGGGTCAGCTTCAGATACGGAGTGACCAGATCGTCGAAGAAACCGCGGTCGTAGGCGGCGGCGAGATTGACGTGGCTGGCTGCGGCCAGTTCGTCCTGTGCCGCGCGGGTGATTCCCCACTCTGCGGTCGTGACAGCCTGGTGCTCACCCATCGACATCCCGGTGCGCGGCTCGGAATTCTGCGGAATCGACGGAGCGAGTTGGGTCGGCCGCAATCGGGCCAACGCCTTCAACCGACCCTGCACCGACTTGGCGCGGTTGGCGTCCAGCAGTACCTGGCGCAGGCCCTCGTTCACCGCGATGGGCGCGTCCGAGGTGGTGTCCACACCGCCCGCGATACCCGACTCGATCTGGCCAAGCGCGATCTTGTTCGCCACCAGGATTGCGGTCTCGATTCCCGTGTCGCAGGCCTGCTGGACGTCGTAGGCGGGCGTGTACGGCGACAAGGTCGAACCGAGTACGCACTCGCGGGTCAGGTTGAAGTCGCGCGAGTGCTTGAGGACCGCTCCGGCGGCAACCTCGCCAAGGCGCTCGTCCTGCAGCCCGAACCGCGCGACCAGGCCGTCCAACGTGGCAGTCAGCATGTCCTGGTTGGACGCATGTGCGTATGGGCCGTTGCTACGAGCAAACGGGATCCGGTTGCCTCCGATGACGGCAGCGCGACGTGTTGGCATTCTCGTCCCTCCCCAGCAGTTGTGTGATACCCACGGTATCGGGTACTTGCTCGGTGGGCCATCGGATGTGGCACGGGCAACTGCCGCTGCTGCCCTGCGACGGGCGGCTACGTCCGCAACGCGGCCAGCAATGCCGTGCCATCGGGGACGCCAAGCCCGGTACAGGCATCCCAGCCGGCTGCCGCGGTGTACTGACCATTGTTTCCCGAGGTGATGTCCCGGAATCCCGGCGGCACCGCGCCAGGTATAGCTGCGGAGTAGATCGCGGGCTGTAGCAAGCCGAGCGGCTTGCCCAGGGATTGGGCCAACCGGCAGACCAGCGCGGCCCACAGCGGCGCGACCGCGCTGGTGCCGCCGATGACCGTTCGGGTGCCATCCACCAGCACCTGATAGCCGGTTCTCGGATCGGCATCGGCGGAGACGTCGGGCACCCCGCGTCCGGTCTTGCCGTTGTCGGCCCGGACCGGGACGCCGGCGTTGTGCTGCCAACTGGGCAATGCGAAGGAATCGCTCACACCGCCGCCGGTTGCACCGTTGCCCACACCGTTGTCCCACACGGTCTCGCTTGTCACCGCGCCACTGTTCGGATCTGCGGTCAGACTTGTCCCACCGCAGGCCAGCACGTTCGGACTCGCGGCAGGGAAGTCGACGTGCACGCCGGAGTCGGTGGCCCGGTCGGCGCTGCCGTCGTCGCCGGCCGCGACGGTGACGGTGACGCCGAGCAGAGCGGCGTCGGCGAAGGCCTGATCCATCGAGTTGCGGGCCTGCGCGGTCCATTGGTCCTCGCTCTGCCCCCAACTGATGCTGATCGCGGTCGGCGCCGGGTTCGCGTGCGCAGCGTTGACGACGGCGTCCAAGAAGCCTGCGTCGGTATTCGGCGCGAAGTAGACCAGGAGCTGCGCTTTGGGCGCGATGGCTCCGGCAACTTCGATGTCGAGCAGGACTTCGCCATCGGCGCCGGACGGATCCTGGCCGGGGCGGTTCTGGGCACCGTCCACGCTGACCGCGGTGACCGACGGCTTGACCACGCCCATGCCGGCGAAGTAGTTGTCCAGATCCTGCTGCCCGAAGCCGCCGCCGAGTTCGATGATGGACAGCGTCTGGCCCGTCCCGTCGGTGCCCGCTGGCATTCGGTAAACCGTAGCCAGTTGCAGCGGCGTGTAACTGGTGGACACGCTCGCGGCGTCGGCGACCCGGAATCGGGTCTGTGCCTGCGGCCGGTTGTCGATGCCGAGGACCGCGGTGACCAGACCGTCGAGTTCGCTCGGCACGCTCAGCTGACCGGTCCGGTGGCGCACCGCCGGACCGCTCTCGGAAAGCTGCACATGCGCCAGGGAGGTATTGAACAATCCACCGAGCTGCTCAGCCGTGCCGGCTATCCGGACGCGGCGGGACGCCGGGTCCGTCTCGAGGATCTCGATGCCGGCCTCCGTGAGCGCCGAGCGCACCCGTTCCAGGTCTGCGGGATCCGCGCCATAGCGCTCGGCGAGCTGGTCGCGGGTCAAGGGCGTGCGGGCCGCATCGATCAACGCTTGCTCGTCCGGTTGGGCGCGGCGGCGCAGCACGATGGTCGACTCGATCCGGGTCGTCGGGTCCAGCGGCCTGAGCGCGTCGGGCGGAAAGCTCAGCGGTAGGCGGTTACTGCCCGGAAGGGTGGAATGCGAAGTGGACATGACTCGATAATGCGCCGACGCACTGACATTTTCACCTTCGCCCCGTTCCGGCCGGTTCGGGCATCGGCATGGATCAGGCTTCTGGCAATTCCCGGACGGCTGCCACGAACTGGTCGCCACGATCGGCGTAGTCCCGGAATGCACCGAAGCTGGCGCAGGCCGGCGACAGCAGCACGACATCACCCGACTGGGCGACCCTGGCCGCAACGTTGACCACCTCTGCCATCGAGCCAGGTACGAACTGGTGGTTGCTGAACCCGGTCGCATCCAGCGCCTCGGCGATCTTCGGGCCGTCCTGGCCGATCAGCAGCGTCGTGCGGATCGAACCGGCATCACGCGCCACAGCGGCCGCGAGGGCCTCATAGCTGACGCCCTTGCTGGAGCCGCCCAGGATCAACACTTTCGTCTCCGGATAGGCGGCCATCGCGGCCATCGTGGTCTCGGGCGTGGTCGACAGCGAATCGTTGACGTACGTGACGCCGGCGACGTCTGCGATCGGTTCGAGTCGGTACGGCAGCGGGTGCAGCCCGGACACGCCGCGCTGTAGGGCGGCCAGGTCGCCGCTGATGAGATCGAACGTAGCCGCCACCGCGGCCGCGACGTTGTCGACATTGTGCTTACCGCGCAAGGGGATCTTGGACACCTCGAGCACTCGCTCACCCCGGACGTAGATCGCTGAATCTCGAACCTCGACGCCTTCCGGGGATCGCAGCGGGATCTTGCGTCCCGGGCTGGACTCGGCGATCCGACTGGCGACCTCGTTGGCGCTGTCGAACACCACGGTGTCGTCGGGCTTCTGCCATGCCGCGATGGCCGACTTGGCCTGGTGGTACTCATCCAGATCGGAATGCCAGTTCAGGTGGTCCGGCGTGATCGGCAGGACGACAGCGACCTGCGGGGAGGACGGCAGATCGATGAGCTGAAAGTTGGAGAGTTCGAGAACCACGATGTCTTCGGCGGTCATGTCGGCGAGGAATTGCAGCGGGACCACGCCGATGTTTCCGCCGAGCTGTACCCGACGTCCGGCGGCCTTCAGAATCGCGGTAGCGACGGTGCACGTGGTGCCCTTGCCCTGGGTGCCTGTCACGCCGACGATGGTTGCCGGGCATCGGGCAAAGAACTCGGCGATCACAGTTGTGGTCGCGACACCGTCGGGGAGCAGGTCGGGACGGACACCGGGGCTACGAATGAGCAGGTCGTAGTCGTCGAGGTCGTCGAGATAGCCTGGGCCGGTTACCACGGAGACGCCTGGCGGTGCCTCGGACTTCAGTTCGCGGGTATGCACCACGACTTCGCCACGCGCGCCCCAGTATTCAACAGCTGCACGTCCCTCGACCCCGTACCCGATCACCCCGATTTTCACGCCGACTCCTCGCTGACACGCCTGCCGAGGTGGATCGACAGCTCGGCGTCTGCGTAATGACCGAACGCCGGGACGCTCTCGTAGCCGGCCGAGCGGTACAGCGCGATCGCCTCGGGCTGGCGCTGTCCGGTTTCCAGCAGCAGCCACCGGATGCCGGCTACGACGGCGGTGGCCTCGAGTTGCGCCAGCACGGCGCGGGCATAGCCGAGCCCGCGAGCGGACTCGGTCACATACATCCGCTTGATCTCGGCGGCCGGCGCGGCCCACGCGGTCTCCGGATGTTCCGGACCATGCCGCCGCCAGCCGCCCATCGCAACCGGCGCGCCATCGTCGTAGCCGATCAGGAACACCCCGTCGGGATCAGCGAATTGTTCAGGGTCTACCGGCGAGGCGTCCGGCGATCCATAGCGCACGACGTACTCCTGTTGGACCTCATCGATGAGGCGTTTGGCATCGGGATCGTCATAGCGCGACACGCGGATGTCGAGGTTTGGCACTTGACCAGTCTGGCTCATCGCTGCGGCCAGTCGCTGCGGTACCGGGGCGAGAGCGCGTACCGCAGCAGCACGACGTCATCGATCTGGCGGACCTCAGCGAGCGTTGCCCGTCGGCTTGGGTTCCATGGGAACCGGCCGTCGCTGACGAAACGCCGAGCGCGGGAGTCGCCGACGAAGAACGGTGCGATGACCAGGTGCAGTTCGTCGGCCAGGTCGGCGGTCAGGAACTGCGTGTGGACCGTGCCGCCGCCTTCGACGATCATGCGCTGGACGCCGCGGCCGTAGAGGTCCTCGCTGATCCGGCGCATCTGTACTGGTTGGCCTCCGTCGATGACGGTTGCCACCGACCCGAGGCGGTCGCGAGTCTCGTCCACTGCAGGGCTCGCGCAGTAGACGAGCTTTTCGGTGTCACCCGTCAGAAAGAAGTCCGCGCAGGCGTCCAGTTTTCCGTGCCCGGTCACGGTCACCTTGATCGGCGACGCGCACCGGCCCTGAGCGATCCGCTCGTCTCGTCTGGACTGCGATCGGATCAGCAGTCGCGGGTTGTCGTTGCGGACGGTCGCGGCGCCGACCAGGATCGCGTCGCAGGTCGCGCGCACGCCGTCGACGCGGTCGAAGTCGGCCGCGTTCGACAGCGGCAGCCGTTTCGTGGTGGCTCCGTCGAGATAGCCGTCGATCGACATGCCGCAGCTCAGCAGGGTGTAGGGACGTTCAGCCATGGATAGGGCCTTCCGGGCCGGTACCCAACCGCCAGATCACGGCAACCAGGATTCCGGCACCGCCCAGGAGCCGGGCCGTCGGCCAGATCGCCCGCACCGTTCGGTTCATTGGGCTGCTCCGGTCAATACGTGCGCGATCTGATCGGTGGTCGCCGCCCAGCCGGACAGCGTGCTTCGTCGCTGCCGCGCCGCCTCGCGGAGCTGTTGGCGCAGGTCGGCGTCCTGCAGCCAGCTACGCAGGGCTGTGGCCAGAGTCCTCGGGTCACCGGGCGGCACGAGCAAGCCGGGCCGGCGGCCGTCGGGCGCTCGGCCCATCGCCTGCGGCAATCCTCCGATCGCCGTCGCGAGGACCGGCAGGCCGCGTGCGAGTGCCTCGGTGACAACCATGCCGTACGACTCGGAGTGCGAGGCGAGCACGAGCGCGTCGGCGACGGCGTACGCGTCGTCGAGCTCATCGCCGGTAAGCGGGCCGGCGAAGTGAACTCTGTCGCCGATCCCGTCGGCCTCTGCTCCGCGGCGAAGATGCTCGACGAACTGCGGCGCCCGATCGAGCGCGCCCACACACACGCAGCGCCACGGCAGGTCCGCGTTGCTCGCCAGGGCCGCGAGCAAGTCACCGTGCCCCTTGCCCGGCGTGACCGCCGCGACACAGAGCAGCTCACCGCCATAGGTCGTGCCGGGCGCAAGGGCAGCCGTCTCGACACCGGGCTCTGCCAGGTAGACCTCGTCCGGAGGTAGAACGTATTGGTCGAGGATCGCGTCACGCGTCCACGAGCTTGTGGTGACGACGGCGCGGGCAGCGGTCAGGACGGCGCGTTCGCGGGTGCCTGTGTGGGTGTCATCGCGCCCAGGCTCCCCGACGCCGAGGGGCATGTGCACGAGAACGATCAGCCTCAGCCGGTCCGCCGCGGGCACCAGGATCGCCGGAACGGTCGAAGCGACCAGTCCGTCGACCAGCACAACGGCTTCGTTCGGGATATCGGCGATCGCTCGGGCCAGCGCCTCCTCCGCCGCCGGGCTCGGCCGAGGCCACTCCCCGGACATCTTGTGTTCGTGGACGTCCCACCCTGTCGCGGTCAGCCCACGGCAGATCTGGCGGTCGTAGGCGTTTCCGCCGCTGGGCCGCGCGAGGTCGTCGATGCTGTCCGGGACGACGACGTGCACAGCGCTCGGAGCCGCTGTTCGGTTCGGGAAGCGTTCGGCGCTCACAGCGACCGCTCGTAACTGGCCCAGGCGATGTGCGATTCGTGCAGCGTGACCGCGATTCCGGTCAGGCTCCGCGCGGCTTCGCCGAGGGCACCGGCGTGCAGGCGGTCGGCAAGGCGATCGGCGATCACTTGAGCCAGCGCCTCGGTGGAGGTGTTCATCCCGACGAACGCTGCTTCGTCGTCGAGGTTGCGGTAGCTCAGCTCGCCGACAATCGCGCGCAGCTCCTCGGCGGCGCGCCCGATGTCGACCACGATGTTGTCCGCGTCTAGCGCCTGACGGCGGAACGTGGCATCGACGATGTAGGTCGCGCCGTGCAGACGCTGCGCTGGGCCGAACACCTCACCTCGGAAGGAGTGGGCGATCATCATGTGATCGCGGACGGTCACGCTGAACAATCGATCACTCCTCGCCGTAAGTGATGCTGTGGCACAGGGCAGGCAGACTTCCGTTCGAGAGTCGAGTCATCGCATCGGGAAGCTCGTTGAAGCGTGACGCTCCAGTGAGGAGTGCGTCAAAGGCCGGGTCGCGCAGCAGGTCGAGTGCGAGCGTCAGCCGATCGGTCGTCGTCCGGGTAGCACGTCGGGCCGGAGCCACGGCGCCGACCTGACTCGCACGGACGCCGAGGCGTTTGGAGTGAAAGGCGGCCCCGAGCGACAGCGTGACGTCGGCATCGCCATACCAGCTGAGGTCGATAACCGTCCCCTCCGGGACCAGAAGATCCAATGACTGCTGCAGCCCGGCAGACGTTGCGCTGGTATGCACCACGAGGTCACGGCCGCCGGCGGCGTCGGCCGGCAGCGCGAAGTGGACGCCGAGGGCGGCGGCGACATCGGCGCGTCGCTGGTCGACATCGACGAGCGTTGCGGTGACTCCCGGTATGCGGGCGAGAAGGCGGGCGACGCAGCAGCCGACCATGCCGGCCCCTACGACGGTGATCCGATCGCCGATGAGCGGCGCGGCGTCCCAGAGCGCGTTGACCGCGGTTTCCACTGTGCCGGCGAGAACGGCGCGCTCGGGGGGCACATCGTCGGGCACGACGACCACCGACCGTGCCGGCACGATGTATGCGGTCTGGTGCGGGTACAGACAGAAGACGGTGCGTCCCTGCAACTGGGGCGGCCCTTGCTGTACGACGCCGACATTGAGGTATCCGTACTTGACCGGCCCCGGAAAGTCGCCTTCCTGGAACGGTGCCCTCATCATTTCGTACTGGCTCGCCGGGACTTCGCCGCGGAACACCAACGTCTCGGTTCCACGGCTGACGGCTGTACGCAACGTCCGCACAACGACGTCATTCGCGCCGGGCTCAGGCAGCGACACCGTCCTTATTTCGCCGATGCCGGGCTCGGATAGCCAGAAAGCGAGCGCGTCGGTCCCCACTCGCTTCACCTTCTTCTAGCTCGAACTTCCATCTCGAACTGAACCGTAGCGGCGTACTCCCCGTAGTACAGCAGTACACCAGGGATACGGGGCCGAGGTGCCAATGGTTCGAACCGGGCCCGTGACCGGGGTGATCGCCCAGATCGTCCTGCTCGCAGCGCTCGCCGGCACCGTCGGAATGAGCGTGACCGGTTGGCTGGCCGGTGTCGTGTGCGGTCTGATCAAGAACACCACGCTGCAACAAGGTCTAGCTCGTTCAAGCACTCTGGCGCTGGGGCCGGCCAACCGTGTGACGCTCGCCCGGGCCACGCTCGTCGGGGGCGTCTCCGCCCTTGTCGCGGAGTCGTTCGCCCGGCCCGCGGCGGTGACCACGATGGTCGTGGGTGCTGGCGATCGGCGGGGCGCGGTACGCATTCGTGGCAGCGGGCTGGTTCCTGCCATGGCTGCGCGAGCCGACGCCGCCGCGCTATTGGTGTAAGACCGTCGCCGCGATCCAAGGCGTCGTCCTCACGATCACCGTCGCGGACGCGACCAAGCCACGGTGCCGAACAGATCAAGGCATTTCGTGATACTTGGGAGCTGGACATCCGCGCTCATCATGGTCTCCGGAGATCTGCAAGGCCGGGAGGCGCAGCAGTAAGGATGGCCGCACTGCCCGTGTTAACGGGCACCGGAGGGAATCTGAGAGACTAGGGGACGGCGGGACTCGGCGTCGGTTTCCCTACAGTTCTTCCTAGGGTTGTCCGGATTATTTTCCGTATCCCCCGGGCCTCTAGCTCAATGGCAGAGCTGCGGACTTTTAATCCGTAGGTTGTGGGTTCGAGTCCCACGGGGCCCACGAGCCCACCCGTTCAGGCCCACCCGTTCAAGATCAGTTCAAACGGCTCTAGGCGCCGCTTTTGCTGGGATTCAATGCCGCACGCGTCCGAGGTCGACTTAGCAGGACATCGCAGTTGTGCGCCCGGGTTTGCGGTCTCTTGCGGACTAGCCGCGGACTGACGGAAATCGGTCCGCCTGGGGGTGGAGCACCTAGGGCTGTGCCACGCGGGCTCGGGGCGTGAGTCGGCGAGGCTAGCCGGCGGGCATGTCGACGCTCGGTTTACTTGGGTGTTCAGTGCATCGGGCAACGAGTCGACCAACCCGGATATGAGTTCGCAACGGGGCGATCGCAACCCGGTGCGGCTGGTGCCCAGCCACTCGGTGCCGTAGTGAGCCAGCGGTCCGCTAGTTCGGCGGCCGGAACGCTGAGGCAAGGGTCGTGTGGCTCTGGACGTCGCGAGGCTTGATGGTCGGACCAGTTCGGTCCCACCCCACGAATTCGAGTGCGACTGTTCGCCAGTGGTTCTGCCTTGGCGCGAGCTTGCGCTCGAGGAGCTGCGCGAAGCGGCGCTCGTGCGTGCTCACGAAGAGCTGGCGTGTGCTCCGCACATGGCGGCACAGGTCGGCGAAGCCCAAGACGTTGACGTCATCCATGGCCTGGAGCGGATCGTCCAGCAGGAGGATGGGGGCGTTCGCAGCCGAGGCGAGGTTCAAGGCCATGAGGTAGGAGATGGCAGCGATGTTTGCCTGAGCCGATGAGAAGACAAGCATCGGGTCAGCGTTGATACCTGAGATGGCGTCTCGCACCTGTGCAACGGTCGTGCCTGCGGAGCGGAACGTCTCTGACACAAGATCGATGTCCTGAAACGTTGGGTGGGGATCCATGCGGGAGTAGATGTCCTGGGCCAAGGGGCCAAGCCGGGCGAACTCGCTACTCACGATGTCGACCCGTGCGTCGCGGATGGCGACGGAGAGGCTTGTCGCGGTCGTGTGAGCACGGGCGAGTGCCTCTCTTCGCTTGCGTACCGCATGCAAGCGCGCAGTGGCCTGCTGCAGAAGCGTTTCGGCGTTGATCTCATCTGACGAGGTCGTCGCGTCCCACGCACTGGTCAGTTCTCTAGCCAGCGCAGCGATCTGACTTGCGTTTCGGACAACGGCCTCCAGCTTGTCCGGTGACTCCAGATACTGCTGGGGCGGTGCTGGCAATCTGGAGGCCTGCGTCATCGCCACCAAGCGACTCTCGGCGCGTGCCTGACGTATCTGCCAGTCATTCACGATGCCCAACGCCCTGGCGTGTTCCTGCCTGGCTTCACCTGCTTCGGCGAGTGCTCGCCGTGCCCGGTCGACGGCGGCCGCGCTGGTTGCTACTCGTTGTTCGGCGTCTGCCGACGAAATCCCGCGTTCGAGTTCGTGCAATCTGGCGCGAATCTGGTCGGGATCGATTTGCTGCGTACATACAGGGCATGAGTCGCTGTCGATGTGCGGCAAGACGGCGCTTGCCATGCGAGCGATGCTCTGCTGCGCCTGCCTCAGGCGCTCGAGCTCATCGGTCGCGGCCTGGTGCACCGACCGAGCATTGGATAAGCCTTGTTCCGCCAGTCCTACACGTTCCGATAGGACTGCCGCCTCGGCGGGTGCTACCGCCGGCAGTGTGTCGCGCAGCGTCAACAGCTCGCGCACCTCGCGAGATATGTCGCTTGCCTCGCGTGCCGTGGCCGTCGCCGCGGTGGCGATGGCGGCTGCGTCCGCACGCGTTGCCGCTTCTGCCTCCGAGTCAAACTCGGCGTTACGAAGGAGCGTGCCGAGGCGTTCGGAGACCTCGGCGACAAGCGGGCGAGTAGTCGCACTGCTGATTACGGTGGCAAGCTGCGCTGCGGCTTCGCCCTCAGAGCGCTCCGCAGACGCAAGCTGTTGATCGAGGTCTCTGAGTTGCCTTGCGGCATCATCGACGGAGGACTTCGCCCACACTTCGACGTCGCCCAGATCGCCGAGTCCGAGTAGCTGGCTGAATACCTCGAAGCGTGCCCGCGGCTTTGATGTCAGGACTCGGCGTGACTCGTCTTGCTGCAACAGACCGCAAGCGTTCAAGCTTGCGGCCAGATCGAGGTCCGGTCCGCCGGTGAAGGTTCTGGCCAAGAGGGCTTCTGCGGCCTCACCAGAGACGCGTCCTTGCGACGGCGACGTCCACGTGAGCATTGCCCCGTTTCGGTCGCCCTCGCGCACGAGCGTAACGTCCTCGCCGGCGAGGGACAGCTGTAATTGAACGTTCGCGACGCTGCCGGGCCGATAGGCGTTCACGATGTACTCCTCGGACGGCCGCAACCTGCTTTCGCGTAGTCGGGCGAGTTCGCCGAGCAATACCCACTGGAACGCGTCGAACAGGCTCGTCTTTCCCAGTCCGTTCGGCCCGTAGACGATGACGACCGACGCATCTAGGTCAATTTCTGTTGCTGCCGCGAATCCGCGAAACGCCTCGATTCGTATCCGCTTGAAGACGACGGGCGACGGCCGAGATTCGTTGGTGTCCGTCATTTTTGGGCCTTCGTTGCCTTGAAGCGCGCGATGGCTGCCTCGGCGTCCTGGGACGAAATCCCAAACGACGGAAGCCTCTCGACGAGTCGGTCAACCGGCACGGCGAGCGCGACGTTTGGGGCCGATGTGAGTGGAACGAACGCGCGAAGCGCCCGATCAAGCGAGGCCGAGGTCGGGCTGACGTTCCACTTCACGATTCGGCGAAAGAAGCTCGTGTTGTAGACGATGTTGGTGACCGACTCCGGCATGTCGTGCTTATCGGCCGGAGCTGAAGACAGCAATATGAGGTAGGCGTCCCAGCGCTTTACGCCTGCGTTAGGTGAAATCTGTTCGGCAAGCGCCGCAGCGCCAGCTTCCTCGACGGCGGCAATGTCCTGAGCGTTGGAGAACTCGGCTACCGCCAACGCAAAGTACGGGTCTTCGGCCAGCAGAATTGTTGTATCGCCGCCGATAGCCAAGCTCCGGGTCAGATAGTTGTGTGACTGCAGAAAAACGCTGGCGGGGCCGAGGAGCCTCTGCGGGGGCGCGACGTCGGTCATGCGGCTGACGCACTCAGAACAGAGTGGCTATCGAGCAGTACCACCGCGCTGCCGGAAATTATGTCGCCTTCCATGCCGCCGACGAGGTCGATTGGTAGGGAGGAATCCAACCCCTGCAATGGCCCCATGTGGCCGGAACAAATCACGTTGAGCTTGTCGGCGGGGCCGATATGACCATCTTGTCGGTACGCAGCGGCCCGTCGCTTGGCGGTCTCGGCAAGCGACACGCCCGAAGGCGCGTCATCACTGATCAAGAGTTCGTAGAGGTCGGTACCGGCCCGTGCCGGACCAACCGATGGGATTTCATGGCTTCCCGCTTGACGAGTGGCGAGAGCGAAGGCGAGAAGTGCTTTGCGCGCGTTGGTGCTGTGCGTCGCGCTTTGGCCGGTGCGCGCGGCTTGGAAGCTGCGGCGAAGCCACGAAACGACCCTGTCGGCGGTGTAGGTCCGCAGAGCGGACAGCACATCAGCGAAGGCTTCGGGCAGGTCGGCGAGGCCGAGACTTGTGGCAGCCGCTTGAGCGTCCGCGAGTGCCGAGTTGACCCAGGCGGTAAGGAGTCCGTGCGCGAACTGATCGGCTCGCATGTCCCATTTACTTGATTCCGGAAAATCAGGGACCGCGCACGGCCACTTGCTGGTGTCCCATTCTTCATGGATTTTCGGAAAAACCACACGTATTCGCGCGACGTCGTGTAACTCGGCGACTACGGCGTCTATCCCGTGGCGCACGTATGGGGCGACGTCGCCGATGCCGAGGAAGACCACCGTGTCGCGTGTGAGTCCTGCGGCTATTTCCGTCGTGGCCCAGAGCGG